>NZ_JAFGYL010000016.1:0-152705 GCF_017491835.1 Pseudomonas sp. 67(2021) | reverse complement strand
CGAGAAGCCGTTGGGGCGGGAGTTGCGCAAGTTGTCGGCGGAGTTGGCTCAGGCGCGGTCGGTGGAGCAGCTGGGTCAGCCGCTGCTCGCGCTGAAGGGGTATCTGCGCGACATTCTTTGAGTGCCGCGCTAGAGCCAGGCCGGTATCTCTTGTCAGCGACGCGCCTTCAGCACCCGAATATCCGTTGGGAAGCCGTCAACGCCAACCAGTTTTTTCCAGCCCATGTATTGAAATTCGCCATTGGGATCAATGTAGTCCCCCTTCTCTGGTTGCCCTCCGCCAACTATCGCCACACGCTTCACTTCGCCGCAGCCGCCATCCGATGGTCGAACCGTGTAGATCACATAGGGCTTCACGTATTGCGTGGCGCGGAAGTATTGGCCGCAGATTTCGTCGACAGTAATCAGCATGGTTTTCAGGCGGGCTTCGCCGTCGGTGTCTTCGTGCAGTTTCAAGAAAGAGATGTCGCCGACGTCGCTGTAGCCGAGGGAACGGGCGCGTTGGTAGGCGGGGGAGTTCTGGTGCGCAATACGGCCCTCCTCCACACCCCGTTGCATTTGCGCGGCGAACTCGGCTTTGCCTTGGGCCAGGGTTGCCTCGGCGTGGGCGGCGACGTTTTCGCAGTGGGCGTACTCGCTGGAGTCGAGGTGTTGCGGTAGCAGGTTGAGGCGGCGCTCGTTCATGGAGGCGAGGCTGTCTTGCAGGCCCGACGTGGCTGCATAGGCAGCAGAGACGCGACCGCTCTGGACGTCGGCGATTGTCTCCTGCATCCGCTGGCAATTGGCGAGGTAGTAATTCCAGCTGGCTTGCGGGTGTTCTTTCGCGAAGCAGAAGGCTGGGGTGATGGAGACGGCAAGGGTGAGAGCGCTGAGCAGTTGCAGCAAACGGGTTGTGGAAAACATGGGTAGTCCATTACAGAGAAGGCATGGCGGGACGCTACTATTTTGCTATCGTGCCGTCCACTCTCTACAGGCGAGCAAGTTGCCGCCTCTGTCTCGTAGCCAGGAAAGAAATCCGATGGATGCTGTGTTGTGTTTGGTAGTCATGGCTGCAATGTGGTTCTGGGTGGTGCGACAGCGCGAGCATTGGAATCTGTTGTTGGCAAACCTTGCCGGAGCGGGCAGCGCTGTGGTCGCGGGCATTGTCTTCACGCTGCTTTACGACGGGCTGTTCGGCACCACCATGGCAGCGCCGGGACTGCATAACAGCCTGGTGGTGTTCATGACCAGCGCGGGCGTTCTGGCGGGTGTGTGGTTGTGGATCGCCAAGCGTCGTCAGCCAGCGCATCCGGTTGCACGTCAACTGCTCGCGGGCGCCTGTGGCGTTGCCGCAGGCATGGTCACGTTGATTTTTCTGGCGGCGAATTATTTTCCGCAGCCGTAGCCGGACGGCGCGTCTATTTTGCTATCTTGCCGCGCATCGTCGGGGCTTGCTGATCGTCTCGCGCCGCGCTTGGATTGTTGAAAGGTAAGGAAAGGATCAAATGGAGTTTCTGCGTTTTCTGGCGTTCGTCGCTGTCTGGGGTTTCATGTGGCGCTGGGTGGTGAAGAACCGCGGCAGCTGGAATATTTTCTACGGCAACATCGTTGGCGCGGCGGGTGGGTTCATTGTCGGGCTGGTGATGTTGTCGATCACCTTTTCGCTGTTTCCTTCGTCGTTCGATCACGAGGCGCAGGCGCAAAACACGCCAGTCGTCGAGTCGACCTCTGTACTGCCTGAAGCCGAGGCAGTCACGCCCGCCACCGAGCTGAAAGATGCGCCGGTTTTTGCTGCCATCGAAGCGGATGACAAGCCTTCCCCGCCGGACTCCGCACTGTTGCCGAATAACGTCAGCCGAGCGCCGAAATCAATGGCGGTACAAACGGTGCTGAATCAGAGCGACTACGAGGGTCGCATGGCCCTGGCCGCGCTGAACAAGAAGTTGCGCGGCGACGCACAGGCCGACAAGTCGATGATCGCGTATGTCATGTGCAGCCCGTTTGTCACCAGCACCCTGCGTTATCCCGCTTCGGCGCGTTTTGCCGACAGCAAAGCGCTGGTCAGCCATCGCTACAAGGATCAGGTCTACAGCTTCAGCAACAGCGTCACTGCGCGCAACATGAATGGCGACGATGTCACCTACCGTTTCGATTGCTCCGTGCAGGAATTGCCACGGGTTGATGCGACGGCTGGGGAATGGCGTTTGCTGGCGCTGAAACTGCAAAAAGCCGACTCTTAAGGCTGATTTAAGGGATCAAGGCGCCGGCTGCGCTATCATCGCCGGCCTGTGCGCCTTGAACTTTATCCTCAATGTTTCCAACACCCGATAACCTGATCTCGCTGCCTCCTGTACTGGCCGGCCCGCTGCTGCGGCGGCTGGAGCCGACGCGCGTGGTGCTGTGGCTGGTGGGCTCGCGTGAACTGTCGCTGACCTTGCGCCTGCAGGGTGTAGGAGATATTCCGCTCGACTCGGAGAAATGCACGGTCATTGCCGTAGGCCGTCATGCGTTCGTGCATCTGATAGACGTTCAGCTTGAAGGCGCCCTGCCCTGCGACACGTTTATCGATTACGACCTGCTGATCGATGACGCCATCGGTATGGCTGAGTGGGCGCCTCACCTGCTCTACCCCGGCGCTACCTGCGCGAACCTCGTCGTGCGCTCGCGAATCGATCAATTACTCCACGGTTCCTGCCGCAAGCCGCATCATCCGGCAACCGATGGTTTGCTCTGCGTCGATCAATTGCTGGCCGACGAAGCCGATGCGCAACGGCGCCCGGCGTTGCTGATGATGAGCGGTGATCAGGTCTATGCCGACGACGTCGCCGGTCCTATGCTGCGGGCGATTCACGCCTTGATCGAGCGTCTGGGTCTGTTCGATGAGCACCTTGACGGTGCCGTGGTCAGCGACAGCGCCAAGCTCTATGAGCACCCGGCCAGCTACTACCACCGTGCGGATTTGTTACCGGCGCTGGAGAGCAACGAGACCTTGCGCGAGCGATTTTTCGGTGGCGCGCGTAAGCCGATTTTCACCAGCAGCAGTGCCGACAATCACTTGGTGACGTTCGCCGAAGTCATGGCCATGTACATGCTGGTGTGGTCGCCGACGCCGTGGTCGTTGATCAATCCGAGCGCGCCGACGCTGACGCCTGAACGCCGCAAGCGCTACAACCTCGAGCAGACGCGCATCGATGCTTTCAAGGCGGGCCTGGGCAACGTCGCGCGGGCGCTGGCCCATCTGCCGAGCCTGATGATTTTCGATGATCACGACATCACCGATGACTGGAATCTTTCTGCGCAATGGGAGGAAACCGCCTACGGCCATCCGTTTTCCAAGCGCATTATCGGCAACGCGCTGATTGCTTATCTGTTGTGTCAGGGCTGGGGCAACAATCCGGATGCCTTCAAGGACGTGCTGGAACAGACCGCGCAACTGAGCGCCAGCGGTGATGACGGCTATCTGGACATGCCGGTGCAGGACGATCTGATTGATCAGTTGCTGCGTTTTCAGCAGTGGCATTTTGTGTTGCCGAGCAGTCCGGCACTGGTGGTGATCGACACGCGCACCCGGCGCTGGCGCAGCGAGATGGCCCTCAAGCAACCGTCGGGCCTGCTCGATTGGGAAGCCTTGAGCGAACTGCAACAGGAACTGCTCGATCACCCGTCGGCAATCATCGTGTCGCCGGCGCCGATCTTCGGCGTGAAGCTGATTGAAACCGTGCAAAAGGTGTTCAGCTGGTGCGGTTACCCGCTGCTGGTCGACGCGGAAAACTGGATGGCCCATCGCGGCGCGGCGCAGGTGATCCTGAACATTTTCCGACACTCGCGCACACCGGGGAACTACGTGGTGCTGTCCGGCGATGTGCATTATTCCTTCGTCTACGAAGTCCTGATCCGCCACCGCAAGGCCGGCCCCCGGATCTGGCAGATCACCAGCAGCGGCATCAAGAACGAATTCCCACCGACCCTGCTGGAATGGTTCGACCGCCTCAACCGCTGGCTCTACTCACCGCGCTCGCCATTGAACTGGTTCACCAAACGCCGCTTGATGCGCATCGTCCCGTATACGCCGGAACATGCCGAGGCCGGGGAACGGCTGTGGAATTCGGCGGGGATCGGACAGGTGTTTTTCAATGAACAGGGGCAGCCGAGCGAGATTGTTCAGCACAACTCGAATGGGGCGGAGAAGACGAGGATGCTGGCGCCGGAGTTGGGGGACGGACTGGATTGAGGCCAGACTCTGAGCATTGGTGGAGTACCTGCAATGGGCACTCCACCTGCTGACAATTACCGCTGATAAGGATTACAAGCCTCTCGGAAACGTCTCCGAAGTGCTTGAGTGATACTGGGCGCAATAACAGTCGACCTCACTGTGTACCGACCACTCGCAGGGCTACATCATGCAAACCATCACCTTCAGCAAAACCACAGCTCACCTGGCCTTGTCGATGGACCAAGCAACCAATGATCGCGAACCGTTGCTGATTACCAGGCGCGGTGCCGAACCGGTTGTGATGATAGGTCTGACTGACTATGAGTCACTTTTGCGGACAGTCAATTCGCTGTCCTTACCAGACACTCCGCAGCAGTGATTATGCAGATAGGGCTGACGACAACGCCCGCCCAACCCCTCTGACAATCATCCCCACCTCGCGCTCATCAATCGTCAGCGGCGGCAGCAACCTGATGGTCTTGCCACGAGTCACGTTGATCAACAAGCCGTGATCCCGCGCGGCGATCAGCGTCAGGTCGCGCACCGGTTGTTTCAGCTCGATGCCGATCATCAGTCCCTGCCCCCGGATTGCCAGCACGTTCGGGTTGTCTGCCAATTCGGCGCGCAAGCGTTCCAGCAGCCGTGCGCCCTGCACCCGCGCATTCTCCAGCAGGCCTTGCTCTTCGATGATGTCCAGCACCGTGCAGCCGACCCGGCAGGCCAGTGGATTGCCGCCGAAGGTGCTGCCGTGGCTGCCTGGGGTAAACAGGTCCGCCGCGCGGCCACGGGCCAGGCAGGCGCCGATCGGCACGCCATTGCCGAGGCCTTTGGCCAAGGTCATGACATCGGGCACGATGCCTTCGTGCTGAAAGGCGAACCACTGCCCGGTGCGGCCGATGCCGGTCTGGATTTCATCGAGCATCAGCAGCCACGCGTGGCGATTGCACAGTTCGCGCAGCGCTTTGAGATAACCCGACGGTGCGATTTGTACGCCGCTTTCGCCCTGGATCGGTTCGACCAGAATCGCCACGATGCGCGCGCCGTGTTTGCGCTGTATTTGCTCCAGCGCCGGGAGATCGCCGAACGGCACTTTGACGAAGTCCCCTGGCAGTTCGTTGAATCCCAGGCGCACTGCCGGGCCATCGCTGGCGGACAAGGTGCCAAGGGTGCGGCCATGAAACGCGTTGACCATGACCACCACCAGCGGCTGCTCGATGCCTTTGCGCCAGCCGTACAGACGCGCCAGTTTCAGTGCGGTCTCGTTCGCTTCGGCGCCGGAGTTGTTGAAGAACGCGCGCTCCATCCCCGACAACGCCGTCAGCCGTTTGGCCAGTTGTTGCTGCCAGTCGATGCTGTACAGGTTTGAGGTGTGCAGCAGCAGCCCCGCTTGCTCGCTGATCGCCGCGACGATGCGCGGATGCGAGTGGCCGACATTGGTCACTGCCACACCGGCAACGGCATCCAGATATTCGCGCCCCGCCTGATCCCACAGGCGCGTGCCCAGGCCCTTGGTGAAACTCAGGGCCAGGGGTTGGTAGGTGTTCATCAGGGCGGCGGTCATGACGTGAAACTCCATTGCAGGTCGGTGTTTTTGCAGTATGGTTAGCCACCTGAGCTGGATAAACCCGGAAAAACTTCAATCATTTAAAAGCCGAGCTTGATAATGGATTTGTTTCAGTCGATGGGCGTGTACGTCAAAGTGGTGGAAACCGGCAGCATGACGGCCGCCGCTGCGAAGTGCGAAATGTCGACGACGATGGTGGGCAATCATCTGCGCGCGCTGGAGCAACGGCTCGGCGTGCAACTGCTGCAACGCACCACGCGCCGCCAGCGCCTGACCGAATTCGGCAGCGTCTATTATCAGCGCTGCCTGGAAGTGCTCGGCCTGGTGGCCGACTCCGAACGCCTTGCTGAACAAGCGTCGGACGAGCCGCGCGGCTTGCTGCGTATCACCGCGCCGCTGACCTTCGGCGTCGAACGACTGACCCCGGCTCTCAGCGAATACTCCTTGCTCTATCCGCAAGTGAAGCTCGACGTGGTGCTGACCAACAGCCGTCCGGATCTGCTGGAGAACGGCCTCGATGTCGCATTCCGCCTGGGCAATTTCGACCAATCCAACCTGATCGCCCGGCCCTTGATCGACTACACCCTGACGGTCTGCGCTTCCCCTGATTACATCGCGCGGCGCGGCATGCCGCACACGCCACAGGATTTGCAGCAACACGATTGCCTGTCCTTCGCCTACCCGGCTGGCGATGACTGGCAATCGGTGGAAAAACGCTGGCGTCTGAGCGGCCCGGAAGGCGAAGTCCTCGTCGACGTCAGCGGACCGATGCTGATCAACAGCTCCGCCGGTTTGCACCAGGCAGCGCGCAACGGCATGGGCATCATGATGCTGCCCGACGCGCTGGTGGAACAGGATCTGCGCGACGGCAAACTGGTCAGGGTAATGACGGACTACCAACCGCCGAGCAGGCCGATGCATCTGTTGTATGCGCAGGATCGCTATCGATTGCCGAAGCTGAGACGGTTTGTCGAGTTTGCGATGCGTACGTGGGGCAAATCTGACCCTGGGCGTTCAACAATCTGAAAAGGAGTTCAATCCATGCGAAGCACTCTCAACGTACGTAACCTGCGTCCCGATGAAACAGAGTTGGCACGGCTGTTTCTCGGCAAGCATGGCTGGAGTCATCGCACTGGCGATGCAGAATCGTTCGCTCGCCTGATTCAAAACTCACAGCGCACGGCTGTGGCCATTCAGGGCAAGCAGATTGTCGGTTTCGCCCGTGGCATCACCGACGAATTGTCCAATGGTTACCTGTCGATGGTAGTGGTCGATGATCGCCATCGGCGCAAAGGAATCGGGCGGGCACTGGTGGAGTACGTCATGGGTGACAACCCGGACATCACCTGGGTGCTGCGCGCTGGACGCGAAGGCGCTGAAGCTTTTTTCGCCGGCCTGGGCTTCGAGAAGTCCGTGATTGCCATGGAACGTCAGCGCCGCAAATAGCGCACGGTGGAAAAATCCCGACCACCAGACCGTTGCTCCGTGACAACGCCGCCCCGCTCCCCTAAATTAGTCGGCCTGAAAAAGACCTCGTGCTTTCTCGCCTCAACTCAAGTTAAAAAGTAGTGAAATTTCAATGTCCGATTTCAACACCGCTGAATCCGTAGTCACCCAGTCGTCCAAAGCGGAATACGAAAACTCCATCAATCTTTCACAACACCTGCCTCAAGCCAAAATCATCAGCGAGATGGTCCTGGACGCGTTCCAGTCGACCCGCGAAAGCGACCAGATCCGCGAATTGCGTGCGGCGATCCGTCAGGCGCATGACAGCTTTGATGACGACAAGGCGTACGAGCTGATGGGCGAACTCAAGCGCCTGAAAGACGCCGAGGCAGCCGATATTGCCGCGCTGGAAGACCTGAGCAGCAAGTTCTCGATCGGGCGCATTCTGTCCAGCTTCAAGGACGATCCGGCGTTTCAGGAAATCGTTTATGGTCTGGCGCTGAAAGTGCTGAATCAGACCCATCAGGCGATCAGCAATCCGAGCGGCGGCAAGAGCAAAGCTGCGAAGAAGAAAGAAGTGGAAATCTTCACCATCAGCAAGGACGGCGCCAGCGTGACCCTGCCAATGCGCACGCCGCGTTCGCGTCTGAACGTAGATCGTGAGGCACTGGAGTTCCTCGGTTTCACCTTCGTGGGTGAAGGCGATGAAGCCGAGCTGGAAAGCGAAACCTTCGTCGATAACGCCGGTACGGAACAGGCGGTGAACCGCAAGAACATCATCACCGCGCTGCAGCAGCAGACTGCGTTTGATGGGTACAGCATCGCGGCGCAGTAATCTGCCAAGCGCTTGCCAAAAAGCCCCGCGCTGAGTGATCAGGCGGGGCTTTTTGTTTGAGGCGGGGATAACCTCAAGCCGAAGGATGCAGCGCCGCAATCATGTCCACTTCAATCGCCGCATTCTTCGGCAACTGATACACGCCGATGGTCGTGCGCGTATGCCGTCCGGCATCGCCCAGCACATGGCTGAACACATCCGAAGCGCCGTTGGCCACTTCGCTCAGGTCGACAAAATCAGCGGTCGACTTCACATACACCGTGACCCGCAACAACGCGCGAATCTTGTCCAGCGAACCGACCGCATCGACGATCAGCGCCAGGCAACGCATGGCGCTGATGCTCGCCGCGGCTTGCGCATCCTTGAGGTTCAATTCCAGCCCCACGCGACCGGGATACAGGATCTTGCCATTGACCCGCGGCACCATGCCGCTGATGTAGAGCTCGTCGTGATGACGGATCAGCGGCGCGTAATTGCCACCAGCGGTGTTCTCGCCATAGATGTCGTAGTTGAGTTCTTCAGCCAGGGCGATAAAGCGCTCATCGCAGGTCATCCGTTCGGTCATTGCGCCCAGCCTTTTGATCAATGCACGGGTTAAGACAGTCGACTACCGGAGATGGCTTGGAGCTACTACTGTCGGGGTTGGATCCAAATCTATGGCGTTTGCCTAAGTTGTGCAACCAGCGTAGATGGAACAAAAAGCCCTAAACCTTTCGGATGCCCCGGACCACAAGCTGGTCTTCAGCGGCGCTCAAACAGCGTTCAAGCGCTCAACCATATCTGGAAATTTTTCAACCAGTCGTATCAATAAGGCTGCTTGAGCATTGGGCTTCGACTTTTCCTGCTCCCAATTTCGAAGGGTGTTTGGACTTGTCCTGATTCGACTGGCAAAAACAGCTTGAGACATATGCAGTTTTTCTCGAAGAGCAACAATTTCCTGTGCGCCCACTTCAGGTACAGGCTTGTCCTCAAGCACTGTATTGCGCAGTGTGATCTTGCCCTCGCGTTGAGCCGCCATCTCATCAACGCCCTGCATTAACTCTGCAAACAGGTCGCGTTTTTTCATGGGGTACCTCGTTTTTTCAACTCTTTATCAATGGCTGTCCTGAGTGCCCTCTCTTGCTCGGCAGTCAGCTTCTCAAGCTCATCTTTGTCGTAAATGGCGAACATCCAGAACTGACCATCATTCATAAGCCAATAGTAGAGAACCCGCAAGCCGCCCCGTCTTCCCTTGCCACGGCGAGAATCAGCCCAGCGCAGCTTACGGAAGCCACCCGTTCGAGGCATTACATCGCCCGCAAGCGGATTGCTCTGAAGGTAGTTCTGCAATGTTCGATATTCGTCGTCCGTCAGATAGCGGCCAACGCTTTTGGTAAATATCGTTGTTTCAAAAAAGATTGTTCGCATAGCCAAACTATAAGCAGCTTGACTATAGACAGCCTATCAACAAATCGCTGCTCGAATAAACAAAAAACCCCGCACATCTCTCAACGTGCGGGGTTTTTTCTGAAGCTTGCAAACCTTACGGCGCGTACGTCAGCAACAGCTCTGTCGGCACCTTGAAGTCCAGGGACATCATGACGCTCAACGCAGTGATGGTGAAGATCGAGAACACGAACAGCTTGCGTGCCCAGACCGTGTCATCGACTGCCTTGTAGCCGGTCCAGGCCATGTACAGCCAGTACATGCCCATGGCGGCGGCGACGGCGAGGTAGCTCATGCCGGCGTAGCCGCTGAAGGTCAGCATCAAGGTCGCCACGAGGAACGCCAGGATGTAGAGCAGGATGTGCTTCTTCGCCACTTGAATGCCGCGTTTCACTGGCAGCACCGGAATCGATGCGGCCAGGTAATCGTTGAAACGGAAAATCGCGATGGCGTATGAATGCGGCATCTGCCACAGGCTGAACATCACCAGCAGGGTCAGTGCGGCCATGTCGAAGCTGTTGGTCACGGCAACGTAACCGATCACTGGCGGCATGGCCCCCGACAGACTGCCCACCAGCGTGCCGTGAACCGACTTGCGCTTGAGGTACAGGCTGTAGAAGCCGACGTAGATGATGAAGCCGATTACTGCGAACAAGGCAGCCAACGGGTTGGCCACCTTGTACAACAAGGCAACGCCGAGAACACCCAGAATGGTCGCGTAAACCAGGGCCAGTTTCAGGGAGATGAGGCCCTGGACCAGCACACGGTTCTTGGTGCGTTCCATCTTCAGGTCGATGTCGCGGTCGATGCAGTTGTTGAACACGCAACCGGAGGCCACGACCAGGGAAGTACCGATCATGGCGGCCAGAAACACCGCCAGATCGACATGCCCTTTCGAGGCCAGGAAGAACCCGCCTGCCACAGAAAGCACGTTACCGAAAATGATCCCCGGTTTGGTGATTTGGATAAAGTGCTTGAGCGACATCGGGTCTACCTCACTTCGCCATCATGTACGTGTGGATGCTGAACATGATCCACAGCGACAGGCCAACCAGCAGCACGATCACGATCGCCGTAAAGACGAATGCGATCACGTTGTTACGCTGTGCAATGGAACGGTCCAGGTGCAGGAAGTAATACAGGTGAACGATCACCTGGATCACTGCGAACAGCAGAACGATTGCCAGCGTCGTCGACTTCGGCAGGGTCGGGTACATCACCAGACCGAACGGAATGACGGTCAGGATTACCGACAGGATGAAGCCGATGGCGTACGACTTGACGCTGCCGTGGCCAGCATCGTGGCTGTCATGGGAGTGTGCGTTAGCCATTACAGAGTCCCCATCAGGTAAACAACGGTGAAGACGCAAATCCAGACCACGTCCAGGAAGTGCCAGAACAGGCTCAGGCAGCTCAGACGGGTCTTGTTGGTCGACGTCAGGCCATGCTTGTTGACCTGATACATCATGATGCCCATCCAGATCAGACCGGCCGAAACGTGCAGACCGTGGGTACCGACCAGGGTGAAGAACGCCGACAGGAAGCCCGAACGGCTAGGACCGAAGCCCTCGGAGATCAGCAGGTGGAACTCGTTGATCTCCATGGCGATAAAGCCCGCGCCGAGCAGGAAGGTCATGAACAACCAGCCCAGAACCGCCTGCTTCTTGCCCTTGTACAACGCCAGCATGGCGAAGCCGTAGGTGATCGAACTGAACAACAGCAGAGCGGTTTCGCCCAGCACGTAAGGCAGTTCGAAGATCTCGTGGCCCGACGGGCCACCGGCTACGTTGTTTACCAGTACTGCGTACACCGCGAAGATCGACGCAAACAGAATGCAGTCGGTCATCAGGTAGAGCCAGAAACCGTATACGGTCATCTCGCCCGAGTCGTGGTGATGGTCATCGTGCCCATGGTCACCATGGGCGTGTCCAACATTGGTCACTAAGTTCGACATGGTTTAAGCCTGTTCCAACGAGGTTTCAACACGGGTGGCATTGGCCGGGATTTTCCCTGCCGCGACCAGACGCTTGTGCTGCTCGGCTTCGATACGCTCGATCGTTTCAACCGGAACCATATAGCCCTGGTCGTCACGTGCAGCGTGGATCACGAAGTAAACGACGGTGCCCACCAGGCTCGCGATCGCCAGCCACCAGATGTGCCAGATCATCGCGAAACCGAAGACGGTCAACAGCGCGCCCATCACCACGCCAGTGGCGGTGTTGTTCGGCATGTGGATCGGCTCGTACTTGGCCGGACGCTGGTACGCAGTACCATTTTCCTTGGCTTCGGTGAACGGGTCGATGCAGTCAGCCTTAGGCAGCACAGCGAAGTTGTAGAACGGTGGTGGCGACGAGGTCGACCATTCCAGGGTGTGTGCATTCCACGGGTCACCGTGATCGCAAACGTTCTCTGGCTTGTTGCGGTCACGCACACTGACGTACAGCTGGATCAGTTGGCAGGCGATACCTACAGCAATCATCACCGCACCGAACATGGCAACGTACAGGTACGGTACCCACTCAGGGTTGGTGGTGGCGTTCAGACGACGGGTCATGCCCATGAAGCCCAGTGCATAGAGCGGCATGAACGCGACGAAGAAGCCCGAGATCCAGAACCAGAACGCTGCTTTACCCCAGCCTTCGTGCAGCTTGAAGCCGAACGCTTTCGGGAAGTAGAACGCGAAGCCAGCGATGTAACCGAATACCGCACCGCCGATGATCACGTTGTGGAAGTGCGCGATCACGAACAGGCTGTTGTGCAGCACGAAGTCAGCACCCGGGATGGCCAGCAGTACGCCGGTCATGCCGCCGATGGCGAAGGTCACCATGAAGCCCAGAGTCCACATTACCTGGCTGGTGAAGCGCAGACGGCCCTGGTAGATGGTGAACAGCCAGTTGAACAGCTTCACACCCGTCGGGATGGAAATCAGCATCGTCGCCAGACCGAAGAAGGCGTTGACGCTTGCACCCGAACCCATGGTGAAGAAGTGGTGCAGCCAGACCATGAAGCCCAGTACCGAGATCGCGCCCGAGGCGTAGATCATCGAGTGGTGGCCGAACAGTTTCTTGCCGGTGAAGGCCGAGATCACTTCCGAGAAGATGCCGAAGGCCGGCAGGATCAGGATGTAAACCTCAGGGTGGCCCCACGCCCAGAACAGGTTGACGTACATCATCGGATTGCCACCAAGTTCATTGGTGAAAATGTGGAAATCCATGTAACGGTCAAGGGTCAGCAGTGCCAGGGTAGCGGTCAGGATCGGGAACGAAGCCACGATCAGAACGTTTGCCCAGGTGCAGGTCCAGGTGAAGATCGGCATGTCCATCAGTTTCATGCCAGGGGTACGCATTTTCAGTACGGTCGCGAGGAAGTTGACCCCGGTTAACGTCGTACCCAATCCGGATAGCTGTAGCGCCCAGATGTAGTAATCCATACCCACGCCAGGGCTGTATTGCAGACCCGACAGCGGCGGATACGCAACCCAACCGGTCTTGGCGAATTCACCGATACCCAGCGACAGGTTGATCAGCACAACGCCGGACACCAGCAGCCAGAAGCTCAGGGAGTTCAGGAACGGGAACGCAACGTCACGCGCGCCGATCTGCAGCGGCACTGCAAGGTTCATCAGGCCGGTGAAGAATGGCATCGCCATGAAGATGATCATGATCACACCGTGAGCGGTGAAGATCTGGTCATAGTGTTCAGGTGGCAGGTAGCCAGGCGAACCCTCGGTGGCCATGGCCAGCTGGGTACGCATCATGATCGCATCGGCAAAGCCGCGCAGCAGCATGACCATGGCGACGATGATGTACATCACGCCGATTTTCTTGTGGTCGACCGAAGTCAGCCACTCGGTCCACAGGTACGTCCACTTCTTGAAGTAAGTGATCGCAGCGAACAGCGCCAGACCACCGAGGGCGATCATGGCGATGGTCACCATCACGATCGGCTCGTGGAATGGGACTGCTTCCCAACTTAATTTACCAAACATCGTTTACTCCTCTGCCCCGGCAGCTGAATGCGAACCCGCGTCAATATCCGTGGCCGCCACTTCTTTCTCTTTCTTCTCGTGCTTCAGCGGCTTGCCCGGCTTCATACCTTCGTACTTGTCGACGATGATCTGGAACTGGTTCGGCGTGACCGACGAGTAGAGTTCGACTGGGTTGTTCTGGCTCGGTTTGGCCAGGGCCGCGTATTCAGCCTGATCAAGCTGTTTAGGCGACTTCTTGACTTCACTTACCCAGGCGTCGAAATCTTCCTGAGTGGTGGAGATAGCCTTGAATTTCATACCGGTGAAACCGGCACCGCTGTAGTTGGCGGAGATACCGTCCATTTCAGCGTTGCGGTCAGCGATCAGGTGCAGCTTGGTCTGCATGCCCGCCATCGCGTAGATCTGGCCGCCCAGGCCCGGGATGAAGAACGAGTTCATCACGGCGTCGGAGGTGATCTTGAAGTTGATTGGCGTGTGCGCCGGGAACACGATCTTGTTGACCGTGGCAATGCCTTGTTCCGGGTAGATGAACAGCCACTTCCAGTCCAGCGCGACGACTTCGATGGTCACCGGCTTGACGTCAGACTCGATCGGACGATACGGGTCCAGCTCGTGAGTCGAGATGTAAGTGATGTAGCCCAGGGCGATGATGATCAGCACCGGGATGGTCCATACGGCCACTTCGATCTTGGTCGAGTGCGACCACTTCGGCGTGTAGACCGCGTTCTTGTTCGAAGCGCGGTACTTCCAGGCAAACAGGAAGGTCATGACGATGACCGGCACGACGACCAACAGCATCAGCAGCGTGGCGGTGATGATCAGGTTGCGCTGTTCCAGGCCGACCTGGCCCGTTGGATTGAGCAAGGTCATGTTGCAGCCTCCCAGCAACAACGTGCCGAGCAGCGGCACTAGGCCTAGTAATCTGGGGTACCTGTTTTTACTCATCTCACGACCTCTAAAGCAGCTTGCGCAATGCAGTTGGGTTTTGATCGCCAACACTTCACCCTGCCAAGGGTTGGCATTTTCTTTGGATTGAATAAGGGCCGCCCGTCGCGCGTCTCACGCTCGACAAAACCTTGGGACAGCGTTCAGTTCTTATTCGAATTCGTGGTCAAAGGCCTTGTTACAGACCAATTCCATTTGGTGCGGAAAATTGGAAAGGCACCGACACCAGGGTGTCTCGAAAACCTCGCGGCTCGCTCGACACCCGACCTCCTGATCAGTTCCTTGATAAAGGCTGAACAGCGTCGGGAATTCAGTGCGGGCGATTGTAGATAGGTAGCGCCCTATACACCATGTCTTATCCCGAAATAATTTTTATCACTCAGAGCAACAATCCATCGCCATTTTTGCAAAAGTTGCGCAAGTTATCGAAAGCGTTTCTCAATAAAAGCGGCAAAATCTGCCAGCGTAACCGCCTCAAATCAGACAGCTCTGCACCCGATCTACAAACGCTGGAGCGGCGCAAAGCCTGATGTTCCAAGGGCTTCGCCCATCTGCCGGCGCCTGTTAAAACTGCCTGCTCTGGTACGTCCGTGCTCAAGCCCGAAAACACTAAAACTGGCCAATGTTTTTATGTAACAGGCGGCCAATCCGCCGCATCCCGAGTCCCTGCGACAGCCCCTGTGTGACAACATGTCGCACATTTGCCGCACGCTTCATTGCCGTTCGTCACGGTGTTTTCACAAACGCTCTGAAATGCAAAACGCCCCGATTTTCAGCAGCGAAAATCGGGGCGTTTTGTTTATCGGCAGCTCTGCCGAGAAGTTGACTCAGTGCAGCGCTTTTCGATTACGCGAAGTCAGCAGAGGCACCAGAATGACCACCAGCACGAAGGCCACCAGCGCCCATTGCGCCAGCGACAGACCGAGGATCGGCGGATACGGCGTCGAGCAGAAACCGTCGACCTGGAAGCCCAGCGGGAAGATCTTCGCCAGCGGCAGATCATCGACAATCGGCTGCAGCACATCGACGCCACAGCTCACCGCCGGATAGAACTGCGTATAGACGTGATGCCCGGCCACACCGGCCCCGGCGATCGCACAGATCACCACCAGCGTCTCGAACACGGTGATGCTGCGACGGCTGCGCATGCCCGCACCGATAAAGGCGAACAGTGCAATCAGCAACAATGCATAGCGCTGCAGAATGCACAGTGGGCAAGGTGCTTCGCCGAGCACGACCTGCATGTAAAGTGCGCCGCCGATCAACGCCAGGCAGATGATCCCCAGCAACACCAGATAGCGCCGCTCACGCCCCAACCGCATCGTTTCCTCGCTCATTGCCTTTCCTTTGTAAGTCCATGGTCCAGCCGGCCGGCGGCTGAAATTGTCGCAAGTCTACACCGGGGCAATAAACGATAGAGCGGTTAAGGAATGATTAACCAACATGGCTTTTGCGGCGCGCAGAAGATTCGCGAGCAGGCTCGCTCCCACAATGGATGTGCGTCGAACGCAAATCCGGTGGGAGCGAGCCTGCTCGCGAACGAGACAAGGCGGTCTCGGATCACTCCAGAGCAGCAGCCGGGCCGAAGAACTCGTAACGGCTCTGTTTCTCCGGCACGCCCAACGCTTTCAGATGCCGTTTGATCGCGCCCATGAACCCCTTCGGTCCCAAGAAGTAAGCATCGACATCACGCTGCGCCGGCAGCCACTGGCCGAGCAGTTCTTCGCTGAGCAGGCCAACCTTGTCCGCCGCCGGGCTGACCCCATCTTCTTCGGCGTAGCAATAGAAGCGCTTGAGTTGCGGATGACGCGCCGCCAGCCCATCGACCCAGTCACGGAATGCGTGGACGCTGCCGTTACGCGCGCAGTGGATAAAGTGCACCGGACGTTCGGTGGCCAGCGCTGCTTCCAGCATCGCCAGCGTCGGGGTGATGCCGACGCCGCCACTGATCAGCACCAGTGGTTTGTCGCTGGCCGCCAGGGTGAATTCGCCCGACGGCGGGAACAGTTGAATGCTCGAGCCGACGTGCAGTTGATCATGCAGATAGTTGGACGCGCGACCATTCGGTTCCCGCTTGACGCTGATGCGGTACTGACCGTTATTGGCCAGTGCCGAGAGCGAATAGTTGCGACGGATTTCTTCGCCGTCTAGCATCAGCTTCATGCCGATGTACTGACCCGGTTCGGCCGCAAGAATCGGCCCTTTGTCTGCCGGTTCGAAGTAGAACGAGGTGATTTCGGCGCTCTCTTGCACCTTCGCCGCAACGATGAATTCCCGCGCACCGCGCCAGCCGCCGACGGCTTGTTCCTTCTGGTCGTAGATCGCGGCTTCGGCGCCGATCAGGATGTCGGCCAGTTGCCCGTACGCAGCGCCCCAGGCACTCATCACCTCAGGCGTGGCGATCTCTTCGCCGAGCACTTCGGAAATGGCGCGCAGCAGGCAGCTGCCGACGATCGGGTAATGCTCCGGCAGAATCTGCAGGGCGACGTGTTTGTTGATGATCTTCGCCACCAGATCGCCCAACTGGTCGAGCTGATCGATGTGCCGGGCGTACATCAGCACGCCGTTGGCCAACGCACGCGGCTGATCGCCACTGGCTTGATGCGCCTGGTTGAACAGCGGGCGCACTTGCGGGTATTCGGAGAGCATCATGCGGTAGAAATGTGTGATCAACGCCTCGCCGCCGCTTTCCAGCAGAGGCACGGTGGATTTGATGATGGCACGATCCTGGACGCTAAGCATAAGGTGACTCCTGCGCTTTCTTGAAAGATTGCATTAGGGATATCAGCTTTCGTGCCAACTAATTAATCCTTTGAATTCAACAGCTTGAAAACTTCATAGTCATTTCGACACAAATGAACGTATAGTCATCGCGACTACACCTTGTCTCTTTGACTACATAACCATGACCGCTAAATCCCTGCTTACCGCCCTGCTGCCTCTGGTCGCCGACCTCTCCCGCGAACTGCCCGAAGGTGAGCGCTACCGGCGTTTGCTCGAGGCCATGCGCGCCTTGTTGCCCTGCGATGCCGCCGCGTTGTTGCGTCTGGATGGCGAATCATTGGTGCCGCTGGCGGTGGATGGCTTGAGTACCGACACCCTCGGCCGGCGCTTCAAGGTCAGCGAGCATCCGCGTTTTGAAATCCTGCTGGCCGGCGCCGGGCCGACGCGCTTCGCTGCCGACAGCGACCTGCCCGATCCTTATGACGGATTGGTCGATGGCCTCGACGATCATCTTGAAGTTCACGACTGCCTCGGCTGTCCTTTATTCGTCGATGAAAAACTCTGGGGCCTGATCACCCTCGACGCGCTGGACCCGGAGCGTTTCGAGCCGATCGAACTCGACGCCCTGCAAGCCTTCGCCAGCCTCGCCTCGGCCACGGTCAACGCCGCCGAACGCATCGAACGTCTGGCCACCCGCGCCGAAGACGAGCATCAGCGCGCCGAGGTCTACCGTCAGGCCAGCGGTCAGCAGCACCGCGAAATGATCGGCCAGAGCAAGGCGCATAAACGTTTGGTGGAAGAAATCAATCTGGTCGGCGGCAGTGATCTGACTGTTCTGATCACCGGCGAAACCGGGGTCGGCAAAGAGCTGGTAGCCCAAGCGATCCACGCCGCCTCCGCGCGCGCCGACAAACCGATCATCAGTCTCAACTGCGCCGCCCTCCCCGACACGCTGGTGGAAAGCGAACTGTTCGGCCACGTGCGTGGCGCCTTCACCGGCGCCACCAGCGACCGGCGTGGCAAGTTCGAACTGGCCAATGGCGGCACGCTGTTTCTTGATGAAGTCGGCGAGCTGTCGCTGACGGTCCAGGCCAAGTTGCTGCGCGTATTGCAGAGCGGCCAGTTGCAGCGCCTGGGTTCGGACAAGGAGCACCAGGTCGACGTGCGTCTGATTGCCGCGACCAATCGTGATCTGGCCGAAGAAGTGCGCAGCGGTCACTACCGTGCCGACTTTTATCACCGCTTGAGCGTGTACCCGCTGCGGGTGCCGGCGCTGCGCGATCGCGGGCGCGACGTGTTGCTGCTCAGTGGCTTCTTTCTCGAGCAGAACCGCTCGCGCATGGGCCTCAACAGCCTGCGTTTGAACAGTGATGCTCAGGAAGCGCTGCTCGCCTATACCTGGCCGGGCAATGTCCGGGAGCTGGAGCATTTGATCGGACGCAGTGCGCTGAAGGCGCTGGGTAACTGCAAAGTGCGGCCGAAGATTCTGAGTCTGAGCGCGGCGGATCTGGATTTGCCCCGAGAGGTTGTGGATAACGTGGTTGCGCCTGCCAATGCTGACTTGGTCAACGTGATGCCGATGATCGGTGGTGATTTGCGCAGTGCCACCGATGAGTTTCAGCGGCGCCTGATCAGTGCAGCGCTGGAGCGTCATCAGGATAACTGGGCGAGTGCGGCGCGGGAGTTGGGGGTGGATCGGGCGAATCTGGGGCGGATGGCCAAGCGCTTGGGCATGAAATAACCACGCCATGTAGCTTGCTTGATGACCTGTGGCGAGGGGATTTATCCCCGTTGGACGGCGCAGCAGTCCCGTCTTTTGTGCCCGCTACGCGACCCAACGGGGATAAACCCCCTCGCCACAGATGTTTTTTGTCCAGACGACAACTGAGCTAAAGCCCCACCTTCTGACGCCGATAACACGGCATCAAAGGTTTCTGGCGATTTTCACTCTCGCCCATCCACAGAAGGTTCTTATGTCCTCCACCAAAGCCCGCGCAGATTCACTTTCGCTTCTGCTGTTTACCTTGCGCAGCGGCAAGCTGATGGCGATCAACCTGCTGAAAGTCAGTGAAATCATCCCCTGCCCGCCGCTGACCAAGCTGCCGGAGTCGCACCCGCACGTCAAAGGCATCGCCTCGCTGCGCGGTGCATCGCTGTCGGTGATCGATCTCAGCCGCGCGATCGGCGAGCGGCCTCTGGAAGATCCCAACGGTGGCTGCCTGATCGTCACCGATGTCAGCCGTTCCAAGCAGGGTCTGCATGTGCAGGCGGTGAGCAAGATCGTCCATTGCCTGACCACCGACATCAAGCCGCCACCGTTCGGCTCTGGCGGCTCGCGTGCCTACATCACCGGCGTGACCTCAGTGGACGGCACGCTGGTGCAGGTGCTGGATATCGAAAAAGTCATCCACAGCATCGCCCCGGCGCAGATCGAAATGGCGCCGACCGACCTGACCATGGAAGACGCCGAAGTGCTCGGCAACGCGCGCATTCTGGTGGTCGATGACAGCCAGGTGGCGCTGCAGCAATCGGTGCACACCCTGCGCAACCTCGGCCTGCAATGCCACACCGCGCGCAGTGCCAAGGAAGCCATCGACTGCCTGCTCGACCTGCAAGGCACCGCGCAGCAGATCAATCTGATCGTCTCCGACATCGAAATGTCGGAAATGGACGGCTATGCCTTTACCCGCACCCTGCGTGAAACCCCGGACTTTGCCCACTTGTACGTCTTGCTGCACACCTCCCTCGACAGCGCGATGAACAGTGAAAAGGCGCGACTGGCCGGTGCCAATGCGGTGCTGACCAAGTTCTCCTCGCCGGAGCTGACCCAACGTCTGATCGAAGCGGCCAAGCACGTCGCGGCCAACGGGCACTGAGTCTTGGCCGAGACGTTTTGCTTTCTGCTGCGGCGCGACTTGAGTGAAGCGGTGCCGGATGCGCAGTGGCCGGACGGGATTGAGCTGTCCGTCTACCGCGAGGAGCTGGCGCCGGCGTTGCATCAGTTGATGCAGCTTGGACATCTGGAAGGTGGCGGTCGAGTGCCGTCACTGCACGACTGGCGTCAGCGCTTTGCCAGCGACCCTGAATACGATCCAGCATTGTGTTTCGTGGCCTGCGATGCCGAGGGCGTGGTGGGCGTGGCGCAGTGCTGGACCAGTGCGTATATCAAGAATCTGGTGGTGCACCCGCGAATGCAGGGCCGGGGGCTTGGACGCGCGTTGTTGCTGCATGCCTTCAGCGTCTTTCAACAGCGGCGCGAGGGGTTTGTCGATTTGCGGGTTCTGGAGGACAACCTGCGGGCGCGGCGGTTGTATGAAAGTGTCGGGATGTATGTGGTCCGCCGGGAATTGGTGCCGGACTGATCAAAGTCAAAAGATCGCAGCCTCCGGCAGCTCCTACAGGAAACCGCATATCCATGTAGGAGCTGCCGAAGGCTGCGATCTTTTAGCGGTGCCCCAGGCAACAAAACTCTTCAGGCAGACTCAAACCTTGGCCATAACCAAGGATGCCCAACCATGAAAGCCTTCACCCTGGCCCTGCTCAGCCTCACCGCCCTGGCCTCCCAGGCCCACGCCTCCAGCCCCGACGCCTGGGCCGCTTACGACAAGACCGTGCTCGCCAGTTGCACCAAGGCCAGCGGTCTGAAAAACGTCAAACCTGTCGGCACGCCCGCGCAATTCGACGACCGCGTCGGTTACACCGCCGTTCTGCTGCAAGGCCAATACCCGCAAAAACACATGAAAGGCCAGCAAGGCAGCGAGCTGTGCCTGTACAACAAACAGTCGAAAACCGCGTTCGTCACCGAGTGGGATTCGATTCGCCCGGCCACGAACACCCACTGAGTGGCGCAGTCCTTGCTTCGATCCGGTTCTGTGCGATGGTTTTCCGCCGTCGTTTCACACCCTGATTGAAGAAAGATCGCTCAATGAATACGACGTTTTCCTGCGTAGGCTGCGGCAAATGCTGCACCGACCACCATGTCCCGCTGACGCTCGCCGAAGCCCGCATGTGGGCGGCCGATGGCGGTCAGGTGATCGTGCTGGTCGAGGCATTTCTCGGCAATGGCCTGGGCCTGCCGGCGCAGCAGCGCGAACATGCCGAGCGCCGTTCGGCGGTGGTCCGCAGTGGCACTACTGATGCTCATGTGGCGATCACCTTTGCCGCCTACAACGTCGGCCCCTGCCGGAATCTTGACGACGACAAGCGCTGCCGGATCTACGAGCGGCGCCCGCTGGTGTGCCGGATTTACCCGGCGGAAATCAATCCGCACATTCCGCTCAATCCAGCTGCCAAGGATTGCCCGCCAGAGTCCTGGGAGCAGGGGCCGGAGCTGATCGTGGGCGGTGAGTTGGTTGATCGGGAACTGGTTGAGCTGATCCAGCGTTCGCGTCAGGCGGATCGGGATGACATCAAACTCAAGGATGCGATATGCGCAACGTTGGGGATTCGCACCACGGCGCTCAAGGGCGACGGGTTCACCGCGTACTTGCCGAACATGGATGCGTTTGCAGCGGTGATCGACCAGGTGAGCGCGCAACCACTGGCGGCGCGAACCAGTGAATGGCTGTTTCATTTGTCCGGCGATGATGTCGCCGGGCAAGTGCTGGCTGCGGGCGGGCAAGTGGTGACGGAACCGGCGCAGACTTATGCGTTTATTTCATTGCGCGCGGCTTGATCTGATATTTGTGCTGTAGCGGATGTCGCTTTCGCGAGCAGGCTCGCTCCCACAGGTTTGGGTTCTACACAGATCCAATGTGGGAGCGAGCCTGCTCGCGAAGAGGCCAGCACAAGCTCCATTACTTTCCGATGTCAGCGCTTTCCCATCGACCGACGCGTCCCCGGCGGCGCCATGCCCGGGGTTTTGGTGTGGCCATTCTTCGCGCCATTCTTGTACCAAGGCTGATTCGAGCCTTTCGCCGAAGCCAGCTCGCCCGGCTTGAACGGGAACTTGAACGCCGGGATCTCGGCCTTGGTTTCGCTGGCGTCAGCCACTTCAGCCGGGACGTCGCTCACAGCGTCGTCAACCGGCGGTTGGGTCGGGGAAGTCATAAAAGCTCCGGGAACAAAAAGTCGGCCCGATCAGTGAGCCGCAAAGGCGCGCAGTATACCTGTGCGCTCTGGCTCGGCATCTGAAGATTTGCACCGTGCGCTGAATGGCTGCCTGGCACTGACACTGCGTGATGATATTTCCGTTCATGCGTTGTTGAACGTCACCCAACAATTGCGACGTGCTCTCCAGCAATTGCTCAAGAAGCGCGTCATCTTCATCCATATAGCCTTCGTATTCGGCGAGATTGCGCCGCTCATGGCACAGCGCAAACAATCGCACCTGAACCTTGCTGCTTTGCGTGGTATGGATCAGGCACTGGAATACCAGATAGCGCTTGTCCGATCGATAGCCACTCAGGCGAAGAGCTGTCAGCGCCAGCGCGTGAGCGGCGTTGTAGGCCAAATCGAACCGGCTGGAAAACGACAGTGTGCAAGTGTGCGCATCCTTGAGCCTGTCCAAAGCCGAGCGCATCAGACCTTCACACTCCTTGCGGTCAGGTGGCTCCGCTTTCAGTACACCGCTACGTAGAAGATTCTCCAGACTCTCGTTGCTGCCCATCCTTGGACTCCAAAGGGTTTGCCCCTGACAGATCGATTTTTTCCTGCTGCATCACTCGCATGACAAAACTGTTCTGTGCCGCCAGCTTCCTGGCCCAGTCTTGCGGGGTGTATAGCGTCGGGTTGATGGGACGCCCCAATTGCTCCTCCAACGGCATGAGTCGCTCCATCAACTCACTGTAGTGCAGGCTTTCGCCAATCAGCATGAGATCTATGTCACTGAGTGTGTTCGCCGAGTTTTTGGCGATGGAGCCATACACGAACGCCCACGTGATCTGTTCGGCAAACGGTTCTAATGCCTGACGAAGAGGCTCGGCAAAACCGAATGTCTTGCGCGTGATGCCCAGAAGCTCCGCGTAGATAGGACATGCGGGGTTGGCCTGGTAATGGGTCTGGTTACCCACTCGAGTCATGCTGAGAATCCCGGCTCGTTGCAATCGATCGAGTTCACGCATCAGGCCGCCTTTGCCAACCCGTGCCCAGCGCACAATTTCGTTGGCGTAGAACGTCTGGTCAGGCTTGCCGAACAACAATCCCAACACTTTTTGCTGGGTGGCGGTGAACAGGGCTTCGCTTAAAGAAAGGTTTTCCACTGGCGCAAACCGAAGAGTCCCAAAACAGGAACGATAGGTCCCTTTTAGGGACTTATCAACTCAACGGTAATCGCAGCCAGAGCAATTAACGTCGGAAACTGACAATCCTGACAGCCAGCCGTCACCCTGCCGACCGCCTGACCGGTTTATAACTGGTCAATCTGCCCAAACTCCAGACTTCGGCGCCGCGCATGTCCATCCAGAAAAACAAAATCCTGCTGGCCACTCTCCTGATTCTGCTGGCAGCCGCCGGCCTGTGGTTCGCGCTGAAACCGGCGCCGGCCAAACTGGCTACACCGACTGCCATTCCGGTGCGGGTGGTGACGGTCAGCGCCAAAGACGTGCCGCGCTATACCAGCGGCATCGGCTCGGTGCTGTCGCTGCACAGCGTGGTGGTGCGTCCGCAGATCGACGGAATCCTGACGAAAATTCTGGTCAAGGAAGGTCAGCTGGTCAAAGCAGGCGACCTGCTCGCCACCATCGATGACCGCTCGATCCGCGCCAGCCTCGACCAGGCCCGGGCGCAGTTGGGCGAGAGTCAGGCGCAGTTGCAGGTCGCGCTGGTCAATCTCAAGCGCTACAAACTGCTCAGCGTCGACGACGGCGTATCGAAACAGACCTTCGACCAGCAACAGGCCTTGGTCAATCAGCTCAAGGCCACGGCACAAGGCAATCAGGCCTCGATCGATGCGGCGCAGGTGCAACTGTCCTACACGCAGATTCGCTCTCCGGTTACTGGGCGCGTCGGTATTCGTACGGTCGATGAAGGCAACTTCCTGCGCATGACCGACACCCAAGGCCTGTTCACCGTCACGCAGATCGACCCGATCGCCGTCGAGTTCTCCCTGCCGCAGCAGATGCTGCCGACCCTGCAGAGTCTGATCAGCGATCCGCAACGCGCCCCGGTCAAGGCGTACATCGGAGCCGATACTGATGGCGAAACCGGCAATCTGCTCGGCGAAGGTCAGCTGACCCTGATCGACAATCAGATCAACGCCAACACCGGCACCATCCGCGCCAAGGCCGAATTCGCCAATGCCAGCCAGAAGCTCTGGCCGGGTTTGCTGGTGACGGTAAAAATTCAGACGGCTGTGGATAAAGATGCGCTGGTGGTTCCGCCCACCGTCGTACAGCGTGGCCTCGAACAACACTTTGTTTACCGCGTGAAGGACGACAAGGTCGAGGCGGTGCCGGTGCAAATGGTTTATCAGGGCAGCGGCCAGGACATCATCAAAGGTGTCAACGCTGGTGACGTGCTGGTGACCGACGGCCAGTCGCGACTCAAACCGGGCTCGAGCGTGCAAGTCATGAGCGAGCCAGCGCAAGTGGTGCAGGCGGAGCCCAAGCCATGAACTCGCACAAGGGCATCTCGACCTGGTGCATCGATCACCCGGTGGCGACGATTTTGCTGACCTTCGCTCTGGTACTGGTCGGCGTAATTGCCTTCCCGCGTTTGCCGATTGCGCCACTGCCGGAAGCGGAATTTCCTACGATCCAGGTCTCGGCACAGTTGCCCGGCGCCAGCCCCGACACCATGGCTTCCTCAGTGGCCACGCCGCTGGAGGTGCAATTCAGCGCCATCCCCGGCATGACCCAGATGACCTCCAGCAGTGCGCTGGGCTCAACTCTGCTGACCTTGCAGTTCACCCTCGAGAAAAGCATCGACACCGCCGCCCAGGAAGTACAGGCGGCGATCAACACCGCCGCCGGCAAGTTGCCCAAAGACATGCCGACGCTGCCAACATGGAAGAAGGTCAACCCGGCCGACAGCCCGGTGCTGATCCTCAGTGTCAGCTCGACACAGATGCCCGGCACTGAACTCAGCGACCTGGTGGAAACCCTGCTCTCGCGTCAGATCAGTCAGGTCGACGGCGTCGGCCAGATCAACATCACCGGCCAGCAACGCCCGGCGATTCGCGTACAAGCCTCGGCGGACAAACTCGCGGCCATCGGCCTGACGCTGGCCGACATTCGGCTGGCGATCCAGCAAACCAGTCTTAATCTGGCCAAAGGTGCGCTGTACGGCGAATCGAGCATCTCGACGCTGTCGACCAACGACCAGTTGTTCCACCCCGAGGACTACAGCGAGCTCATCGTTTCTTACAAGGATGGCGCCCCGGTTCACCTGCGCGATGTCGCCAAAGTCGTCAACGGTGCGGAAGATGCCTACGTGCAGGCCTGGGCCGGAGATCGCCCCGGTGTGAATCTGGTGATTTTCCGCCAGCCCGGCGCCAACATCGTTGAAACCGTCGACCGCATTCAAGCCGCCCTGCCCGGCCTCGAAGCGATGCTGCCGGCCTCGGTGCAGGTGAAAACCCTGATCGACCGCACGCAGACCATCCGCGCCTCACTGCATGAAGTCGAAATCACCTTGCTCATCGCGATTCTGCTGGTCGTCGCGGTGATGGCGCTGTTCCTGCGCCAGTTGTCGGCGACGCTGATTGTCTCGGCGGTGCTCGGCGTCTCGCTGATTGCCAGTTTCGCCCTGATGTACATCCTCGGCTTCAGCCTGAACAACCTGACGCTGGTGGCGATCGTCGTCGCGGTCGGCTTCGTCGTGGACGATGCGATCGTGGTGGTGGAAAACATCCATCGCCATCTCGAGGCCGGCGATGACATGCGCGAGGCGGCGATCAAGGGGGCCGGCGAGATTGGCTTCACCGTCGTTTCGATCAGTTTCTCACTGGTGGCGGCGTTCATTCCGCTGCTGTTCATGGGCGGTGTGGTCGGGCGCCTTTTCAAGGAATTCGCCCTGACCGCGACTTCGACGATCATGATTTCCGTGGTGGTGTCGCTGACGCTGGCGCCAACCCTTGCCGCGCTGTTTATGCGTAAGCCGGTACATCACGCCAACGCCCAACCCGGTTTCAGCGAACGCCTGCTCGGCTGGTACGAAAAGGGCCTGCGCCGCGCCCTCGATCATCAGAAATTGATGATCGGCGTATTCGGTCTCTCGCTGGCGTTGGCGGTCGCCGGCTACATTTTCATTCCCAAGGGGTTCTTCCCGGTGCAGGACACCGGTTTTGTCCTCGGCACCACTGAAGCCGCTGCGGATATCTCCTACGGCGACATGGTGAAAAAACACTTGGCGATGGCCGAAATCGTCGCGGCCGATCCGGCGGTGCAGGCCTTCTCGCACTCGGTCGGGGTGTCCGGCAGCAACCAGACCATCGCCAACGGGCGCTTCTGGATCGCCCTGAAAAAACGTGGCGACCGCGATGTCAGCGCCAGCCAGTTCATCGACCGCATCCGCCCGCAACTGATGAAAGTGCCCGGCATCGTCCTTTATTTGCGCGCCGGGCAGGACATCAACCTAAGCTCCGGCCCCAGCCGTGCGCAGTACCAATACGTACTCAAGAGCAACGACGGCGCGACCCTCGCCACCTGGACCCAGCGCCTGACCGAGAAACTGCGCAGCAATCCGGCGTTTCGCGACATTTCCAACGATCTGCAACTGGGCGGCAGCATCACCCACATCAGCATCGACCGCAGCGCCGCTGCGCGTTTCGGCCTGACCGCCAGCGATGTCGACGAGGCGCTGTACGATGCATTCGGCCAACGGCAGATCAATGAATTCCAGACCCAGGTCAACCAGTACAACGTGATTCTCGAGCTGGACACCAAACAGCGCGGCAAGGCCGAAAGCCTCAACTATTTCTACCTGCGCTCGCCACTGAGCGGCGAGATGGTGCCGCTGTCGGCGCTGGCAAGGTTTGACGCGCCAACCATCGGCCCGCTGTCGATTGCTCACGACGGCATGTTCCCCGCCGCCAATATGTCATTCAACCTCGCCCCCGGCGTGGCATTGGGCGATGCGGTGATTCAGCTCAACCAGGCCAAGGCCGAGATCGGCATGCCCACCGCGATCAGCGGCAATTTCCAGGGTGCGGCGCAGGCGTTCCAGAGTTCGCTGGCCAGCCAGCCGTGGCTGATTCTGGCGGCGCTGGTGGCGGTGTACATCATTCTCGGCGTGCTTTATGAAAGCTTCGTGCATCCACTGACAATCATTTCGACCCTGCCGGCGGCAGGTCTGGGCGCGGTGATCATGCTGTGGATCTGCGGCCAGGACTTTTCGATCATGGCGTTGATCGGTCTGGTGCTGCTGATCGGCATCGTCAAAAAGAACGGCATCCTGATGATCGACTTCGCGCTCGAGGCGCAGCGCCAGCGCGGTCTGCCGCCGCAGGAGGCGATTTTCGAAGCGTGCATCACCCGGTTCCGGCCAATCATCATGACCACCCTCGCCGCCCTGCTCGGCGCATTGCCGCTGATGCTCGGCTACGGCACCGGCGCCGAACTGCGCCAGCCGTTGGGGATTGCCGTGGTCGGCGGTTTGCTGGTCAGCCAGATGCTGACGCTGTTCACCACGCCGGTCATATACTTATGGCTCGAGCGGCTGTTTCACCGGCACTCACACCCACCAGCCCCAACGCCCGCAACGGCACTGGCGACCACAGACTGAGGCGGTCATGCGCGTTCTGATCATCGAAGACGAAGAAAAAACCGCGGATTATCTGCACCGTGGCCTGACCGAACAGGGCTACACCGTCGACCTTGCCCGCGACGGTGTCGAAGGCCTGCATCTGGCGCTGGAATGCGACTACGCCGTGATCGTCCTCGACGTCATGCTGCCGGGGCTCGATGGCTTCGGCGTACTGCGCGCATTACGTGCGCGCAAGCAGACCCCGGTGATCATGCTCACCGCCCGCGAGCGCGTCGAAGATCGGATAAAGGGCCTGCGCGACGGCGCCGACGATTACCTCGGCAAACCGTTTTCCTTTCTCGAACTGGTCGCCCGCCTGCAAGCGCTGACCCGCCGCAGCGGCGGCCATGAGCCGGTGCAAGTAACCATCGCCGACCTGTGGATCGATTTGATCAGCCGCAAGGCCACCCGCGCCGGCACGCGCCTGGATCTGACCGCGAAAGAATTCTCCCTGCTCAGCGTGCTCGCCCGTCGCCAGGGCGAAATCCTTTCAAAGACCGCAATCGCCGAAATGGTCTGGGACATCAATTTCGACAGTGACGCCAACGTCGTCGAAGTCGCGATCAAACGCCTGCGCGCCAAGCTCGACGGGCCGTTCAACGAAAAGCTGCTGCACACGATCCGCGGCATGGGTTATGTGCTGGAGAGCCGTGGTGTCCAGTAACTCGATTGCCTTGCGCCTGAGCGGCATGTTCACGCTGGTGGCGCTGGTGGTGTTTCTGTTGATTGGCGGCGCGCTGTATCAGCAGGTCGACAAAGGTCTGGATTTGTTGCCCGAAGCCGAGCTGGACGCGCGTTACAGCGTGCTCGAATCCACCGTCGGCCGTTACGGCACGCCGGAGCATTGGGTGAAGATCAACAACAAGCTCAAACTGCTCGGTGAGGAAGACAAGCGCATCAGCTTCTGGATCAGCAGCGGTGATCCGCGCTACGAATACGGCAACCTTACGCCGCAGATTCGTGCCGCCATCAATGGCCCGTTGGGCATGCACGATCTGCAACTGCCCGATCAGCCCTACCCGCTGAAAGTGCTGGTCAGTCAGTTCCCCGCCAAGGATCAGCGCCCGCCGTTGCGTTTCATGATCGGCATCGACACCGAGACGCTGCATCAGACCCAGCATCACTTGCTCATCGCCCTGATCAGTCTGGCGATTGTCGGGGTGCTGCTGGCCTCGGCATTGGGCTATTGGGTCGCAAGAATCGGTCTGAAGCCGTTGATCAAACTGTCGCAGGAAGCCCAGCGTCTGGCACCACCGCTGCGCGCCGGACGCTTGCGCCTGTCGCCGCTGCCGCCGGAACTGGAACAGTTTGTCGAGTCGTTCAACTCGACCCTGGAACGGGTCGAACTGGCCTATTCACGGCTGGAATCATTCAACGCCGACGTCGCCCATGAACTGCGCTCGCCGCTGACCAACCTGATCGGCCAGACCCAGGTCGCACTGACTCGCGGGCGCTCCGCCGAACACTATTTCGAAGTGCTGCAATCGAACCTCGAAGAGCTGGAGCGGCTGCGTTCGATCATCAACGACATGCTGTTTCTGGCCAGCGCCGATCAGGGCAACAAAGCGACCAAACTGACCTCGACGTCATTGGCTGATGAGGTGGCGACGACGCTGGACTATCTGGATTTCATCCTTGAAGACGCGCAGGTTGAAGTGCAGGTCAGCGGCGATGCGCAAGTGCAGATCGAGGTCGCGCATCTGCGCCGGGCGCTGATCAATTTGCTCAGCAACGCGGTGCAGCACACCGAACCGGGTCAAGTGATCGAGGTGCGCATCGAGGTTGAAGAACATCAGGTGAGCATTGGCGTGGCCAATCCCGGGTCGCCGATTGCCAGCGAGCATCTGCCGAGGTTGTTCGAGCGGTTTTATCGGGTTGATGCCTCGCGTAGCAACAGCGGCAACAACCACGGCCTGGGGCTGGCCATCGTCAAGGCGATTGCGCTGATGCATGGCGGGGATGTGTTTGTGCGCAGTGATCGGGGCATGAACACCTTCGGCATCAACCTCCCGGTCTGATTTTTTGTCGAGCGATCGTTCCCACGCTCCGCGTGGGAATGCAGCCCGGGACGCTCTGCGTCCCTTCCAAACCGAACGCGGAGCGTCCGTGGAGACATTCCCACGCGGAGCGTGGGAACGATCAACTCGACGGGATGATCTTTGCTTTTGCTGTAACAGTCATTTATGAAAATCACGCTGTTTCCCAAACCCCGGCAACCTTATCTTTGCCCGCACCAAACAGCACTCGCTAAGCGAGAAGGTTTTCAAGATGTCCAACAGTATGGGTATTGCCAGCGCATTCGTTTTGTCCTCATTGATCCTGTCGCCGATGGCGATGGCTGAAGAATCGCAAGCGTTCGTGGCGCACAACGTCGCTCGCGCGCAGGCATTCGATCAGCATCAGGCCGAAGTGATGGCCAAGGCTCAAGACGCGACGCAATCCCCGCAGGCCGCTACTTCCCAGGCTCAAGCGCTCGAGAAAGACAGCTGAGTCTCACCGCGAAAGGTTTCCCTCGACGCGGTTGTTTGGCTCTTCCCGTTCAACCGTCGTCACTCCAGGCCGCTGCCATTCAGCGGCCTTTTTTCGTTGTGGTCTGAAAGCCGTCTGCTGCGTCTGTAACAACAAGAAACATCAAGCCGCTCAAGAAACAGAGCGGCCCGCTGACCCAAGGAGCCCCACCGCACGTGTTTTACCCTGTCCGCCTCACCCCGCTGTTCATTGCAATTGCCGCAACGATTGCCCCCGCTGTCCACGCCGATGAGCGTGCCCAACAGGGCTTCGTCGCAGGCTCGAGCCTCAACCTCAACGCCCGCAACTACTACATGAATCGCAACCGCTTGCAGAAGGCGGACGACAATATCGAGTGGGGTCAGGGTTTTCTCGGCGTATTCCAGTCTGGCTACACCGAAGGCACGGTCGGCTTCGGCGTCGATGCCCATGCCATGCTCGGCTTGAAACTCGATGGCGGAGGCGGGACCGACGGTTCGAGCATCCTGCCGGTCAGCGATGGCAACGGCAAAGCGCCGGGCTCGTTCTCCACCGCAGGCGGGACTTTGAAGATGCGCGCCTTCGATACCGAGTTGAAGGCCGGTGATCTGTTCCTCTCCAACCCGGTCATCGCCGGCGGCGACACGCGGATGCTGCCGCAGACCTTTCGTGGCATCAGCCTGAGTAACCACAGCTTCGACGGCTGGCTGATCGAAGGTGGCCAGGCCAGTTTCACCAAACCGTATAACCAGAGTGGTCATACCCGCATCGGGACGTCATACGGCACCCTCGCCGACGGCGACGAAAGCCAGCACCTGAACTGGGCCGGTGTGGCCTGGAGCGGCGTTGAGGGCCTGACCAGCAGCCTTTACGCGTCCGAGCTCAAGGACATCTGGAACCAGTACTACTACGACCTCGACTACACCTGGCAACTGAACGATCTGGTCAGCCTCAACCCGGGCGTGCACTTCTATCACACGCAAGACACCGGCGATGCGCTGCTCGGCGATATCGACAACAACACCTGGAGCACGCATCTCACCGTCGGCATCGGCAACCACAGCGTCACTGCCGCCTATCAGCGGGTCAACGGCAATACGCCGTTCGACTACATCAGCCAGGGCGACAGCGTGTACCTGGACAACTCGCAGCAGTATTCGGACTTCAACGGCCCGAACGAACGTTCCTGGAAGCTCAAGTACGCCTACGACTTCACCGGTGCCGGCATGCCCGGCCTGACTTCGGCGCTGTCTTATTCACGCGGCACGGTGGATCTGACCAAAGCCGACCCGGACAGCGCAGGCTACTCCAGCTGGTACAGCGCCGATGGCCGCAACGCCAAGCATTGGGAACGCGACATCGATTTACAGTACGTCGTACAAAGCGGCCACGCCAAGGACCTCGCGGTGCGCCTGCAATGGGCGACCAACCGTGGCGGCAACGGCTACGGCGCGATTGATTCGGATACAGATGAATACCGCGTGATCATCGACTACCCGGTCAACGTCTTCTAAGATCGGCGCTGCGTTTTTCAGATCCTGTGATCTACCCTGTGGGAGCGAGCCTGCTCGCGAAAGCGGTGTGTCATTCAACACAGATGTTGACTGACAATCAGCTTTCGCGAGCAGGCTCGCTCCCACAGGTTCGTCCGGCGTCAGCCCAACTAAGCTTATGAAACCACTTCAACCGGCTCCCCATCATGATCACCAGCCGCACGCCTTCCATCACAGGCCTTACCGGTCGCCCCGAGCGCCTGCTGATCCTCGGCAGCCTGCTGACCGTGATTGCGATGGTGTGCATCGTCACCTTCCTGCTGATCCGCGAGTACGCCAGTGCGCAGGAAGTCGCCACGCGCCGCGCCACGACCATCGCGCAATTGATCGATGCCGATGTGCTGCGCACCGTCGAGCTGTACGACCTGACGCTGCAAGGGCTGATCGCCGCCGCCCAGCGTGACGACCTGCAGAACGTCTCGCCGCAGATCCGTCATCTGGCGCTGTTCGATCGCTCTGCCACCGCGCGCTTCAAGGGCGACATCCTGCTGCTCGACAAGCATGGCGAGGTGATCGCCGACTCCTCGCGCATCGAAGCGAAACCGGGCAATTTCGCCGACCGCGATTATTTTCTCGCCCACGCCTTCAACCGCGACATTGGCATGTTCATCAGCCGACCGTTCAAGACCCGTTGCGATTGTGAAGAAGCCGATCAGTGGCGCATCAGCTTCAGCCGACGCATCTCCTCGCAGACCGGTGAATTCCTCGGCGTGGCGGTGGCGTCGCTGAAACTCGACTATTTCGACGACCTGTTCAAAAGCCTCGACATCGGCACCGACAGTACGTTGAACATCATCAACAGCGATGGCGTGCTGCTTGCGCAGAAGCCGTATCTGCAGAGCGATTCGGTCGGCAAGAGTTTCGGCAACCGGCCCAACGTCGTGCGGATTCTCAACGATCGCGATGGCAGCGGCAGTTTCACCAGCACTTCGAGCATGGATGACCAGCGGCGGCTCTATACCTACTCGCGGGTCGGCAATCTGCCGTTGACCGTGATGGTCGCGCTGTCCAGCGAGGAAGTGTTCGGCACCTGGCGGCGCACGGCGATCCTGATCAGCGGCGCCACCGGCGTGTTGTGCCTGGGGCTGTTGTGGCTAACGTGGCTGCTCGCCCGGGAACTGCGTTTGCGCCATCGCGCCGAACGCGAACTGGCGCAACTGGCTGCCACCGATGACCTGACCGGAGTAGCCAACCGGCGCATGCTCGATCAGACTCTGCGCCACGAATGGTTCCGCGCCCAGCGCTCGGGCCAGCCGCTGTCGGTGATGATGATCGATGCCGACCACTTCAAGGCCTTCAATGATCGCCATGGCCATCAGGCTGGGGATCAGGTCTTGCGTGAACTGGCCAAGGTAATCACCGCGAACGTGCGACGCCCGGCGGATCTGGTCGCGCGGTATGGTGGTGAAGAGTTTTCGGTGATTCTCGCCGAGACCGACAGCGCCGGGGCGCAGCAGATCGCCCAGCAGATTCGCCAGGCTGTGGAAAACTTGCCATGGGTCGAAGGCGCTGAGCGGGCGATGACCGTGAGTATCGGCATTGCTACGTGGACATCGGCGAGCGAGATGACACTGGAGCAATTACTGTTTGCGGCGGACAAGGCGCTGTATCAAGCCAAGGAAGGCGGGCGCAATCGCGTTGTAGTGTCAGTCTGATGTTTCCAGGGTGATGGCGCCGCCGCCTTCGCGAGCAGGCTCGCTCCCACAGTTGGAATGCATTTCAAAGGTGGGAGCGAGCCTGCTCGCGAAGAAGCCTGATCAGGCACTAGAGAAACCACAGGCATAAAAAAAGGCCATCCGAGGATGGCCTTCAAAAAACTAGAGAGGTTTTTTACTTACACCGCCGCAACCGGGCGCATGTAAGAGATTGGTGCGGTGCTGGCGTCTTCGAACGTCACCACTTCCCAAGCGTCTGTCTGCTCAATCAATTTGCGCAGCAGCTGGTTGTTCAGTGCATGACCGGACTTGAAGCCTTTGAACTCACCAATCAGGCTGTTGCCCAGCAGGTACAGGTCGCCAATCGCATCGAGGATCTTGTGTTTGACGAATTCGTCTTCATAACGAAGACCGTCTTCGTTCAACACGCCATCAGCGTCGACCACGATCGCGTTTTCCACGCTGCCGCCGAGTGCGAGGTTGTGCTTGCGCAGGTACTCGATGTCACTCATGAAACCAAAGGTACGGGCGCGGCTGACTTCTTTTACGAACGAAGTGCTGGAAAAATCCACGCTTGCACTCTGGGTGCGGTCCCGGAATACCGGGTGATCGAAATCGATCTCGAAGCTCACCTTGAAACCTTCGAAAGGGACGAAAGTGGCGCGCTTGTCGCCGTCTTCCACTGTCACTTCACGCAGGATGCGGATGAATTTCTTGGCGGCGTCCTGTTCTTCCAGGCCTGCCGATTGAATCAGGAATACGAAGGGTCCAGCGCTGCCATCCATGATCGGGACTTCGGACGCGGAGAGCTCGACGTAGGCGTTATCGATGCCCAGGCCAGCCATGGCCGAGAGCAAGTGCTCTACCGTGTCCACTTTGACGTCGCCATTGATCAGCGTCGTCGACATAGTGGTTTCACCGACGTTTTCCGCGCGGGCAGGAATCTGCACCACAGGGTCGAGGTCAGCGCGACAAAACACAATGCCAGTGTCGACAGGCGCAGGCTTGAGGGTCAGATAGACCTTCTCACCGGAGTGCAGGCCTACACCTGTGGCACGGATAATATTTTTCAGTGTGCGTTGTTTAATCATGGCTTGGGCCGCTTCAGCGCAAATTGCGAACTGGTATCAACAAAGGCTGGCGATGATAGCAGACCATGCCTTTGCTGAACACCAATCACCTTCATAGCCCTGATACATTCCATCAATCGGCCTGACGACGCAGGAATGCCGGAATGTCCAGGTAATCCAGGTCATCCTGCGGATTCATCTTCGCGGCAGCCGCAGCACCGGCCTGAGCCTGGTTGCGCATGACGGTCGGACGGTCCAGATCACGGTAGTTCACCGCTGGCTGCTCCTGACGGGCCGGAGCCGGTTGCTGCACCTGCGCCGAAGCCATCGAGGTGTGAACGGTGTTGTCGATAACCTTTACAGGCTTCTCGATTTTCGCGCCCAGACCGGTGGCAACCACAGTCACGTGCAGCTCGTCGCGCATGTCCGGATCGATAACGGTACCGACCTTGACCATCGCGTGCTCGGAAGCGAAGGCTTCGATGATCGAACCCACGTCGGAGTACTCACCCAGGGACAGGTCAGGACCGGCGGTGATGTTCACCAGAATGCCGCGCGCGCCTTGCAGGTTGACGTCTTCCAGCAGCGGGTTGCGGATTGCCGCTTCGGTAGCTTCACGTGCACGGTTCGGACCGCTGGCGCAGCCAGTGCCCATCATCGCCATGCCCATTTCGCTCATCACGGTGCGTACGTCGGCGAAGTCGACGTTGATCATGCCCGGACGCTTGATGATGTCGGAGATACCGCGAACGGCACCGGCCAGTACATCGTCAGCCTTGGCGAAAGCCGACAAGAGGCTTGCGTCTTTGCCGAGGATGGTCAGCAGTTTTTCGTTCGGAATGGTGATCAGCGAGTCGACGCTTTCCGAAAGCATGCGAATGCCTTCGTCGGCGATCTGCATACGCTTGCGGCCTTCGAACGGGAACGGACGAGTCACGACCGCAACGGTCAGAATGCCCATTTCCTTGGCCACTTCAGCGATGATCGGCGCTGCACCGGTACCGGTACCGCCGCCCATGCCGGTGGTGATGAACACCATGTTGGTGCCGGCCAGCACTTCAGCGATGCGCTCGCGGTCTTCCAGAGCGGCTTGACGGCCGACCTCAGGATTGGCGCCGGCGCCCAGGCCTTTGGTCACGCCGGTGCCCAGTTGCAGGATGGTCCGCGCGCCGATGTTTTTCAGCGCTTGAGCATCGGTGTTGGCGCAGATGAACTCAACGCCTTCGATGTTGCTCTTGACCATGTGATTGACAGCGTTGCCGCCGCCACCGCCGACACCGATAACTTTGATTACCGGGCTTGCGGGGATGTTGTCTACGAGTTCGAACATTTTCCCTCTCCTTACATTCTCTAGTTTTTTCGCCTACTGCTGTTTGTAGCGGTGTATCTACTGCAGTTGCTTGCCGCTTGAAGCTTGTCGCTCCAGGCTGCTTTTTTAAAAATTGCCCTGAACCCACTTTTTCAGTCGGTCCAGCAGCGGCGCCTGAGGCTCTTCGCTGCTGTAGCTGTCGCGGCTGCCGATGCCGGAGAACGAAACTCCGTCGGACTGCTTCTGCAGCCCGTACATCAACAAGCCGACGCCAGTGGAGTAAATCGGGTTGCGCACCACGTCATCCAGACCTTTCACGCCATGCGGCACACCGAGGCGCACCGGCATGTGGAAGATCTCTTCGGCCAGTTCAGTGGCGCCTTCCATTTTCGACGTACCACCGGTGAGCACGATGCCCGCCGGGATCAGGTCTTCGTAGCCGCTGCGACGCAGCTCGGCCTGGATCAGGGTGAACAGTTCGTCGTAACGCGGCTCGACCACTTCGGCCAGGGCCTGACGCGACAGTTCGCGCGGTGGACGGTCGCCAACGCTCGGCACCTTGATGGTTTCGCCGGCACCGGCCAGTTTGGCCAGGGCGCAGGCGTAACGGATCTTGATCTCTTCGGCGTACTGGGTCGGGGTACGCAACGCCATGGCGATGTCGTTGGTCACCTGATCACCGGCAATCGGGATCACCGCGGTGTGACGGATCGCGCCTTCGGTGAAGATCGCGATGTCGGTGGTGCCGCCGCCGATGTCGACCAGGCACACGCCCAGTTCTTTTTCGTCGTCGGTCAGCACCGAGTAGGCCGAGGCCAGTTGCTCGAGGATGATGTCGTCGATTTCCAGACCGCAGCGACGCACGCATTTTTCAATGTTCTGAGCAGCGTTGACGGCGCAGGTGACCACGTGAACCTTGGCTTCCAGACGCACGCCGGACATGCCCAGCGGCTCGCGCACGCCTTCCTGGTTATCGATCACGTAATCCTGCGGCAGGGTGTGCAGCACGCGCTGGTCAGCCGGGATCGCCACGGCCTGGGCGGCGTCGAGTACACGCTCAAGGTCCGCCGAGCTGACTTCGCGATCACGGATCGCGACGATGCCGTGGGAGTTCAGGCTGCGGATGTGATTGCCGGCCACGCCGACGAACGCCGAGTGAATGCGGCAGCCGGCCATCAGTTGGGCTTCTTCGATCGCGCGCTGGATCGACTGCACGGTGGATTCGATGTTGACCACCACGCCCTTCTTCAGGCCGCGGGACGGATGCGTGCCGATCCCGACGATTTCCAGCTGGCCGTCGTCCGCGACCTCGCCTACCAGCGCCACCACTTTGGAGGTGCCGATATCCAGACCGACGATCATTTTGCCGCTTTGCACGTTTGCCATGGGTCCTGCCTCTTCTTAATTCTTTGCGACAGCGGGTTGGGCTGTCGTCGGCGCTACGGGTTCCCGCCAGCCAACAGCGAGGCCGTTGGCGTAGCGCAGATCGATGCGCGCAATGTTCGTAATCTGCTCTTTCAGCGTCTTGTCATAGATGGCGATGAAGCGGCGCATCTTTTCCACCAGGTTGCCGCGTCCCAGCAGCAACTCGATGCCGGGGCCGGAACTGCCGGCACCGGTGGTCAGGAACCAGCTGCCGCGTTCACGCAATTCCAGGCGTGCAATCGAAAAACCCAGCGGCCGCAACATCTGGCTCAGCACCTGATACTGCTGCATCACCTGCTGCTGAGCCCGTTGTGGGCCGAACAGCTGCGGCAGGTGTTCGTAGTTCGCCAGCTCTCTGGGGGTAAATGCCTGACCCTGATTGTTCAGCAGCGACTCGTCGCCCCATCGGGCCACCGGCAATTGCTCTTCGAGGCGGATCACCACTTGATCCGGCCACACCCGGCGCACTTCGGCATGAGCGATCCATGGCATCTGTTCCAGCTCTTTGCGCATGCCGGCGAGGTCGATGGTGAAGAAGCTCGACGCCACGAACGGCGCGATTCGCTGCTGCACCGCCTGCTGGCTGATGTAACTCAGGTCGCCCTGCACCGCGACCTTGCTGATCGGCCGGTCGGCGTACGGCAGCAGACGCTGCGCGCCTTCGTAGGTGCCAAAGCCCAGCGCCACCAGCAGCACTGGCCAGAACAGGCTTTTCAGAAAGCTGAAATTGGCTTTCGGCAGGCGCGCGGACATCGGCTCTTTCGCCACCATTCGGCTGGCACCCCGCGGCACCGGCTTGCGGCCGGGTGCGGGTGGCTGATGTCTGAGATGAGCGCCTTGCATGGTCTTAACCTCGCGCCTCTGTTGCGCCTGCGTCTTCAACGCTGGCGGCCAGAATGGCCAGAACCAGTTGCTGGAAATCCAGACCGGCAGCCCGCGCCGCCATCGGCACCAGGCTGTGATCGGTCATGCCCGGTGCGGTATTGACTTCGAGGAACCAGAACTGCCCGTCGGCGTCCTGCATCACGTCCGCCCGGCCCCAACCGGCGATACCCAGCGCCTCACAGGCCTTGGCCGTGAGTTCCATGAGTTCCTGTTCCTTGGCCGCGTCAAGCCCGCACGGAATGCGGTACTGGGTATCGTTGGCGATGTACTTGGCGTCGTAGTCGTAGAACGTGTGCGGTGTACCCAGGGCGATAGGAGGCAACACCTGGTCACGCAGGGTGGCGATGGTGAACTCCGGACCTTGAATCCATTGCTCGACCAACACTTGCGAATCGTAGGTACTGGCCGCTTTCCATGCGTCGATCAACTCGGACGCAGAATTCACTTTGGCCATCCCGATACTTGAACCTTCATGCGCCGGTTTGACGATCAAAGGCAGGCCCAGTTCCGTCGCTGCGGAAATACAATCGGCTTCGCTGCACAGTACGGCGTGACGCGGCGTCGGAATCCCGAGACTGTGCCAGACCTGCTTGGTGCGCAGCTTGTCCATCGCCAGTGCCGAGGCGAGGATGCCGCTGCCGGTGTAAGGGATGCCGGCGCACTCGAGCAGGCCCTGCATGCTGCCGTCTTCACCGCCGCGACCGTGGAGAATGATGAACGCGCGGTCGATCTTTTCGCTGAGCAGACGCTGCAGGAAGTCTTCGCCCACATCGATGCCGAACGCGTCGACGCCAGCGCTTTGCAGCGCCTCGAGCACGGCGTTGCCGGATTTCAGCGAAACCTCACGCTCGGCACTCAGGCCGCCGAAGAGCACGGCGACGCGGCCGAAGTCTTTCGGCGCGATGGTGGAGAACAGCTTGGCGTAGGCAGCAGTCATTTCAACTTCCCCTCGACCGGCGCCGCCACGGCGCCGGCGAACAATTCACTTTTCAACAGCTTCGGCGCGAGACCACCGATATCACCAGCGCCCTGGCACAGCAGAATGTCTCCGGCGCGCAGCAGCGGCTTGACCAGCGGTGCCAAGTCAACGCCACGCTCGATGTAGATCGGGTCGAGCTGACCGCGCTGACGGATGCTGTTGCACAGCTTGCGGCTGTCGGCGCCCGGGATCGGCTCTTCGCCGGCCGGATAGACTTCCATCAGCAGCAGCACGTTGGCGTCGGCCAGTACATTGACGAAGTCGTCGTACAGATCACGGGTGCGGCTGTAGCGATGCGGCTGGTAGACCATCACCAGACGACGCTCCGGCCAGCCACCGCGCACGGCTTTGATCACCGCAGCGACTTCGGTCGGGTGGTGACCGTAGTCGTCGACCAGCATCACGTTGCCGCCATCTACCGGCAGTTCGCCGTAGACCTGGAAGCGTCGGCCAACACCCTGGAAGCCCGACAGGCCCTGAACGATGGCTTCATCGCTGACGCCTTCGTCGGTGGCGATGCAGATGGTCGCCAGCGAGTTGAGCACGTTGTGGTTGCCGGGCATGTTCACCGACACGTCCAGCGGCTCGCGATCCGGGCGCAGCACGGTAAAGAAGGTCTGCATGCCCTGCTGGCGCACATTGATTGCGCGTACGTCGGCGTCTTCGCTGAAGCCGTAGGTCACGGTCGGACGTTTCACCAGCGGCAGGATTTCGCGCACCACCGGATCGTCCAGGCACATCACCGCCAAACCGTAGAACGGCAGGTTGTGCAGAAATTCGACGAAGGTTTTCTTCAGTTTGTTGAAGTCACCGTCGTAGGTCGCCATGTGGTCGGCGTCGATGTTGGTGACCACGGCCACCAGCGGCTGCAGATGCAGGAAGCTCGCATCGCTTTCGTCGGCTTCGGCGATCAGGTAACGGCTGGTGCCGAGCTGGGCATTGGTGCCCGCCGCATTCAGGCGACCACCAATCACGAATGTCGGGTCCAGACCACCGGCCGCGAACACCGAAGCGATCAGGCTGGTGGTGGTGGTTTTGCCATGGGTACCGGCGACGGCGATGCCGTGGCGATAGCGCATCAGCTCGGCGAGCATTTCTGCGCGCGGCACCACTGGAATGCGGCGCTCAAGGGCAGTCGCCACTTCCGGGTTGGACGTGTTCACTGCGCTCGACACCACCAGCACGTCGGCGGTAGCGGCGTTCTCGGCACGGTGACCGATGAAGATCTGCGCGCCAAACGATTCTAGGCGCTCGGTGACCGGCGACGCTTTCAAGTCGGAACCGGAGACTTGATAGCCCAGGTTCAACAACACTTCAGCGATGCCGCACATGCCCACGCCGCCGATGCCGACGAAGTGGATGCGACGGATGCGGCGCATTTCCGGTTGTGGCATGGCTTTCTGATTCTCAACCATGGGCCACCTCCAGACAGGTATCGACCACGCTACGGGTGGCATCGGGTTTGGCCAGTCGGCGGGCCGCTTGGGCCATTGCTTCGAGTCGTTGCGGTTGCATCAAGACCTCTGTCAGGCGCGCGGCAAGATCCGCGGCACCAGTCGTTCTTTGCGGCATCAGGAAGGCAGCGCCTTCGCGGGCCAAATAATCGGCGTTGCGGGTCTGGTGATCGTCGATCGCGTGGGGCAAAGGCACCAGCATCGAGGGCAGACCGGCGGCCGCCAGCTCACTGATGGTCAACGCGCCAGCGCGGCACACCACCAGGTCAGCCCAGCCATAGGCCTGGGCCATGTCTTTGATGAACGGCTGCACCTGCGCTTCCACACCCACGGCGCGGTAACGCTCGGCAGTCACTTCATCGTGATTTTTGCCGGCCTGATGAAACACTTCCGGGCGCAGGTCGGCAGCGACTTGAGCCAGGGCTTCAGGCAGCAATTTGTTCAACGGTTCTGCGCCCAGGCTGCCGCCAAGGATCAGCAAACGCGCTTTGCGCCCGGCCAGTGCCGGTCGCGATGTGTCGAGGAACAGCTCGCTGCGCACCGGATTTCCGGTGGTACGGCGGCTTTCCGATAGAGTAAAGGTGTCGGGGAACGCTTCACACACTCGGGCGGCGAACGGCACCAGCAACCGATTGGCGGTGCCGGCGACAGCGTTCTGCTCGTGAACGATCACTGGCACGCCAGCCAGTTTCGCAGCAAGGCCACCAGGGCCGGTCACATAACCGCCGAAGCCAACCACGCACACCGGCTTCAGACGGCGCATGATCGCCCGCGCCTGCCACACCGATTTCAGCAGCATCAGCGGCGCCTTGAGCAGCGACAGCTTGCCCTTGCCGCGCAGACCGCTGGCATTGATCCGGTGCAGTTCAAGCCCAGCCGCCGGGACCAGTTCGTTTTCGATCCCGCGTGGCGTGCCGAGCCAGTGCACGGTGTAGCCGCGCGCCTGAAACTCGCGGGCACAGGCCAGCGCCGGGAACACGTGGCCGCCGGTACCGCCGGCCATGATCAATACGTTAGCGCCCATGAGTCGGCTCCTCGGCGAAGTCGCTCTCCTGGAATTCCATCTCTTCGCTGCCCAGGTGGGTTCGACTCTCCCACTCGATGCGCAGCAACAGGCCCAGACAGGCGCAGCAGATCACCAGCGAGCTGCCGCCGTAACTGAGGAACGGCAAGGTCAGACCCTTGGTTGGCAGCAGGCCGACGTTCACACCGATGTTGATCAGGAACTGACCAATCCACAGGAACGACAAGCCGTAAGCCACGTAAGCGGCAAAGAACTGCTTGGCCTTCTCCGCCCACAGGCCGATGTACATGCCGCGAATACACACGAACACGAACAGCGCGACGGTGCACAGCGAACCGACCGCACCGAGTTCTTCGGCGAGTACCGAGAACACGAAGTCGGTATGCGCTTCCGGCAGGTAGAACTGCTTCTGCACGCTGTTGCCCAAGCCGACGCCCAGCCACTCGCCGCGACCAAACGCGATCAAGGCCTGCGACAACTGATAACCGGCGCCGAACTGGTCGGCCCACGGGTCGGCGAAGTTGGTCAGACGCGCCATTCGATAGGGCTGCATCTGGATCAACAGAACCACCGCGCCAACCGCCAGCACCACCATCAGCGAGAAACGGAACAGCCCGACCCCGCCAAGAAACAGCATCGCTGCCGCCGCGCCCATCATGACTACGGTGGCACCGAAGTCCGGTTCCATCAGCAACAGACCGGCCATCGGCAGCAGGACGATGAACGGCTTGAAGAAGCCCATCCAGCTCTCGCGTACTTCTTTCTGCCGGCGCACCAGATAACCGGCGAGGTAGATCACCACGAACACCTTGGCGATTTCCGACGGCTGCACGTTGAAGAAGCTGAAACCGATCCAGCGCATCGAACCGTTCACTTCGCGGCCGATGCCGGGGATGATCACCATCACCAGCAGGCCGAACGCACCGATCAGCATCATCCAGCCGAGGCGCTGCCAGGTGGCGATCGGGATCATCATGGTGACGATGCACGCGCCCAGGCCCAGCACCACATAGATAAGGTGGCGAATCATGTAATACAGCGGACTGCCCGACTGCGCCGCCGCCACTTCGGTGGACGCCGAGGCGATCATGATCAGCCCCAGACCCAGCAGCGCCAGGCAACCGGCGAGCATCGGGAAATCGAGGTCGATGCCACGCCCGGTGATCAGCGGCGACGGGTACGGCTTGATGATGTTTCTCAGGTTCATGCCAGTTCCTCCACAGCGCGGACGAACTGGTGACCACGGTCTTCGTAATTCTTGAACATGTCGAAACTGGCGCAGGCCGGCGACAGCAGCACCACATCGCCCGACTGGGCAGCGGCGCGGCACTGCGCGACGGCGTCGACCAGCGAGGTCGAGCGGATCAGCGGCACGGCATCACCGATGGCTGCGCCGATCTTGTCGGAGTCGCGGCCCATCAGGATCACGGCGCGGCAGTTGGCCGCGACCGGATCGCGCAAATCATTGAATTCGGCGCCTTTGCCGTCACCGCCGGCGATCAGAATGACCTTGCCGTCGATGTCTGCGCCCAAACCTTCGATGGCGGCCAGAGCGGCGCCAACGTTGGTGGCTTTGGAATCGTTGTAATAGGCCACGCCGTCGAGATCGCGCACCCACTGGCAGCGATGCTCGAGGCCGGCAAACGTACGCAATGCAGAGAGCATGGCGTCGAACGGCAGGCCCACCGCGTGACCCAGTGCCAATGCGGCGAGGGCGTTGGACTGGTTGTGCGCGCCGCGAATCTTCAGCTCACGCACCGGCATCAAGTTCTGGAATTCGAAGGCCAGATACTTCTCGCCGTCTTCTTCGCGAATGCCGAACGCTTTGAAATCCGGTTTGCTCAGGCCAAAGGTCCAGCATGGCTGGCCTTCGCCGATCAATGGACGGCTCAGGGCGTCCTGACGGTTGACCACAAACTGCTTCGCGCCCCGGAAGATCCGGTGCTTGGCCAGGTGATAGGCCGGCAGACCGCTGTAGCGATCCATGTGGTCTTCGCTGATGTTCAGTACGGTGGCGACTTCGGCGTTGAGCTGGTCGGTGGTTTCCAGCTGGAAACTCGACAACTCCATGACGTACAGCTCGACGTCATCGCTGAGCAGATCCAGCGCCGGGGTGCCGAGGTTGCCGCCAACGGCGACGCGCTTGCCGGCAGCAGCCGCCATCTCGCCGACCAGAGTAGTGACGGTGCTTTTCGCGTTGGAACCGGTGATCGCGACGATCGGCGCCCGCGCATTACGCGCGAAGAGTTCGATGTCGCCGGACATTTTCACGCCACGGGCAGCGGCGGCTTGCAGGGCCGGGGTCGCCAGCGCCAGGCCGGGGCTCACGTAGAGCTCGTCGGCACGGCAGAGGAATTCGACGTCCAGCTCGCCACAACGCACTTCCACGTGCGGATAGTCACGCTTGAGCGTGGCCAGTTCCGGTGGATTTTCCCGCGTGTCGGCCACAGCAAACGACGTGCCCCGGTTCGCCAGGAAGCGAACCAGGGACATGCCGCTCTTGCCGAGGCCGACAACGATGCGGAAGTGGTCAGAAGCGATCAGAGACACTCGTTCTACCTCAGCTTCAGGGTGGCAAGGCCGACCAGGACGAGAATCACGGTGATGATCCAGAAACGGACGATCACGCGCGGCTCGGGCCAGCCCTTGAGTTCAAAGTGGTGGTGAATCGGCGCCATGCGGAACACACGGCGACCGGTCAGCTTAAAGGAGGCAACCTGAATGACCACTGACAGGGTTTCCATCACGAACACGCCGCCCATGATGAACAGGACGATTTCCTGACGGACGATCACCGCGATGGTGCCCAGTGCCGCGCCAAGTGCCAGGGCACCGACGTCGCCCATGAATACTTGCGCTGGATAGGTGTTGAACCAGAGGAAACCGAGGCCGGCACCGATCAGCGCACCGCAGAACACGATCAATTCGCCCGCGCCCGGCACGTAAGGAATCAGCAGGTACTCGGCGAATTTCACGTTACCCGACAGATAGCAGAAAATCCCCAGGCCGCCGCCGACCATCACGGTTGGCATGATCGCCAGGCCGTCGAGGCCGTCAGTCAGGTTGACCGCGTTGCTCGAACCGACAATCACGAAGTAGGTCAGCACGATGAAACCGGCGCCCAGCGGAATGCTGTAGTCCTTGAGCATCGGCAGGATCAGCGTGGTTTCCACCGGCGTCGCGGCAGTCATATAAAGGAAGATCGCTGCGCCGAGGCCGAACACCGACTGCCAGAAATACTTCCAGCGGCTCGGCAGGCCACGGGAGTTTTTCTCGATGACTTTGCGGTAATCGTCGACCCAGCCGATGGCGCCGAACAGCAGGGTCACCAGCAGCACTACCCAGACGTAGCGGTTGCTCAGGTCAGCCCAGAGCAGAGTGCTGACGCCGATCGACGACAGAATCAGCGCGCCACCCATGGTCGGCGTACCGGATTTGGACAGGTGCGATTGCGGGCCGTCGTTACGTACCGATTGGCCAATCTGACGGTTCTGCAGAGTACGGATCATCCACGGGCCATAGCACAGCGACAAGACCAGCGCGGTCAGCACACCGAGAATCCCGCGCAGGGTCAGGTACTGGAAGACCGCGAAGCCTTTGTAGAACTGTTGCAGATACTCCGCTAGCAGCAGCAGCATTAATGTTTCTCCAGACTGGACCCGCACAGAGCCGCAACGATGTTTTCCATCGCTGCGCTGCGCGAACCCTTGATCAAAATGGTGGTGTTTGTGTCCTGCTCGGCGGCGAGGGCCTGGATCAGCTCGGCCTGGGTGCCGAAGTGCTGCGCCTGCTCACCGAAAGCGTTTACGGCGTGGACCATGTTCGGCCCGACCGCGTAAAGCGCGGAAACCTTGCCTCGGGCGTACTCGCCCACGTCGCGGTGCCCCTGCTCCGCCCAGTCGCCCAACTCGCCGATATCGCCGAGCACCAGGACGGTGCGGCCGGAAAAGCCGGCGAGTATATCAACGGCCGCGCACATCGAGGTGGGGTTTGCGTTGTAGGTGTCATCGATCACGCGCATGCCGTTTTTCGCCAGTTGCGCGACGGTGCGCCCCTTGACCGGTTGCACCGCGCCGAGGCCGGTGGCGATGCCGAACAGCGAAACACCCAAGGCGTGGGCAGCAGCGGCGGCAGCCAGGGCATTGGCGACGTTATGAGTACCGAGCAGGTTCAGTTGCACGCGCTCGCTACCTTCTGGCGTGTGCAGGTTGAACGCCGGGCAACCACGGGCATCAGTGGCCAGATCGCTGGCGTGGAAATTCGCCTCGCTGTTGCTGAGAGCGAAGGTCAGCACCTGACGACCGGCAGCGCGGGTCTTCCAGATAGCGAAAGCCTTGTCATCGAGGTTGAGCACGGCGATGCCATCGGCGGCCAGGCCTTCGATGATTTCACCTTTGGCTTCGACGATTTTTTCCGGACCGCCGAACTCACCGACGTGAGCGGTGCCGGCGTTGTTCAGGATCGCCACATGCGGCTTGGTCAGGCCGACGGTGTAGGCGATTTCACCGAGACGCGAAGCGCCCAGTTCGATCACGGCGGAGGTGTGTTCCGGCGCCAGTTCGATCAGGGTCAGCGGGACGCCGAGGTCGTTGTTCAGGTTGCCACGGGTCGCCAGCACCGGACCGCGGGTGCGCAGGATGCTCGCGAGCATTTCCTTGACCGTGGTCTTGCCACTGGAACCGGTCACCGCCGCTACTGGCTGGGTGAACGCAGCACGGTTCAACGCGCCGAGTTGGCCGAGGGCCTGACGGGTGTCCTTGACCAGCAATTGCGGCAACGCGCTGTCGGCGACTTCGCGCTCGACCAGTGCCGCCACGGCGCCTTTGCCGGCAACGTCGTTCAGATAATCATGACCGTCGAAACGCGGACCGGTCAGGGCGATGAACAGCTGGCCGGGCTGGATCGCACGGCTGTCGATGCTCACGCCGTCGAAACTCGCGTCGGCGCCGATCAAACGGGCCTCGAGCGCGTTGGTCAATTCGCTGAGTGTCAGGGCCTTAAGCATGGGCCACCTCCCACGCGGTCAGGGCGTGATCAGCCTCGACCAGATCGGAAAACGCATGGCGCACGCCGTTGATTTCCTGATAGTCCTCGTGACCTTTGCCGGCGAGCACAATCACGTCATCAGCGGTTGCGCCAGCAATCAATTGCGCAATGGCCTGGCCGCGACCGGCGACGAAGGTGACTTTATCCACAGCGGTAAAACCGGCACGGATGTCGTCGAAAATCACCGCAGGATCTTCGGTGCGCGGGTTGTCATCGGTGACCAGCACCTGGTCGGCCAGACGTTCGACCACTTCGGCCATCAACGGACGTTTGCCACGATCGCGATCCCCGCCGCAGCCGAACAGGCACAGCAGTTGGCCTTTGACGTGCGGGCGCAGTGCGGTGAGAACTTTTTCCAGCGCATCCGGGGTATGGGCGTAATCGACCACCACCAGCGGCTGCGTGCCGCCACCCAGACGCTGCATGCGCCCGGCCGGGCCTTCGAGCTTGGGCAGCACTTTGAGAATTTCGTCGAGGGCGTAATCCAGGCCAAGCAAGGCGCCGACTGCGGCCAGCACGTTGCTCAGGTTGAAACGGCCGAGCAATGTGCTGCGCAGGTGATGCTCGCCCTGCGGCGTGACCAGCGTGGCGCGTACGCCGTGGTCGTCGAACTGCGCTTCGCGGCAGAACAGGTAGGCACTGCTGTCGAGCAGGCTGTAGGTGATCAAACGCGACTCGCGCTTTTCCGCCGCCAGTTGCCGGCCGAAATCGTCGTCGAGGTTGACCACGCGGCATTTCAGGTCATTCCAGGCGAACAGCCGGGCCTTGGCCTCGGCATACGCCTGCATGGTGCCGTGGTAATCCAGATGATCACGGGACAGGTTGGTCATCACCGCCACATCGAACGCCAGCGCGGTGACCCGGCCCTGATCCAGACCGTGGGACGACACTTCCATGGCCACGGCTTTCGCGCCGGCCTTTTTCAGATCACCCAGGGTCGCTTGCACCGCAATCGGATTCGGCGTGGTGTGCAGGCCGCTTTCCAGCGCGCCGTAGAAACCGGAACCCAGCGTACCGACGATGCCGCAATGCTGGCCGAGCAGATCCAGCGCCTGCGCGACCAGTTGGGTCACGCTGGTCTTGCCATTGGTGCCAGTGACGCCGATCAGGTTCAGGTGGTGGCTCGGCTCACCGTAAAAACGCCCGGCGATGTCCGACAGCTGCGCCGCCAGACCCTTGACGGGAATCAGCGGCACGTCAGTGATCGGCAGCACGGTGGCGCCTTCGACTTCATAAGCCACGGCAGCCGCGCCGCGTTGCAAGGCATCGGCGATGTGCGCACGGCCATCGAAGCGGCCACCGGGCACGGCGAGAAACAGATCGCCGGCACGCACATTGCGGCTGTCCAGCGCCAATTCACGGATCAATAGATCGTGGCCGGCGTGGGGGAATATCTTGTTCAGACTTAATGACATCAGCCGCGCCCTCCATTGGCTTTCAGCGGAACGACCGGGGTAGCGTTGGCCTGTTGCGTAGTCGGCAGGTTGTCCGGGGTCACGTTCATCAGGCGCAGGGTGCCGGACATCACACGGCTGAACACCGGCGCAGACACCAGACCACCGAAGTAACCGGCCTTGGTCGGTTCATCGATCACCACAACGATGGCATAACGCGGATCGCTCATCGGACCGAAGCCGGCGAACAGCGAGCGGTAGGAATTTTCTGCGTAGCCCTTGGTGCCGACCGAGGTCTTGCGCGCGGTACCCGACTTGCCGCCAACGTGGTAGGCCGGCACTTGCGCACGGAACACGCCGCGCGGCGCCTCGATCACTTGCTGCAACATGCCCTGCATGGTTTTCGCCACGGCTTCCGGCAGCACTTGGGTGGTCTGCGGCATCTTGTCGGTTTTGATCAGCGTCAGTGGCGCGAGACGACCGTTGTTGGCCAGCGCCGAGAACGCGTGCACCAACTGGATAGCGGTCACGGAAATACCGTAGCCGTAAGACAAGGTTGCAGTTTCAGCCTTGCGCCATTCGCGGTAGTTCGGCAGATTGCCGACACGTTCGCCGGGGAAGCCCAGGCCGGTGTCCTGACCAAGGCCGACTTTCTGCGCGAGACGGAAAATGGTTTCGCCGCCGATATCGAAGGCGACTTTACTCATGCCGACGTTACTGGAATTGATCAGGATGCCGGTCAGATCGAGCACCGGCCCTTCGGTCTTCGACACGTCTTTGATGGTGTACTTGCCGATCTGCAACGAGCCCGGATACACCTCGACGGTGTCGCTCGGTTTCCAGCGGCCGGTTTCGATCGCCGCGCTCATGGAAATGGCTTTCATGGTCGAACCCGGCTCGAACACGTCGATCATGGCGCGGTTGCGCATCATCGCCGGTTGCAGGTTGCGACGGTTGTTCGGGTTGTAGGTCGGCTGGTTGACCATGGCCAGGATCTCACCGGTCTTCACATCCATGATCACCAGACTGCCGGCCTTGGCACCGTTCTCGATGATCGCGTTGCGCAGTTCGCGGTTGGCCAGGTATTGCAGACGCAGATCAATCGACAACGCCAAGGGCTTGCCGGCCTTGGCGTTTTTGGTGACCTGAACATCCTTGATCAGCCGGCCACGGCGATCCTTGATGACTTGTCGTTTGCCCGGCACCCCGGCCAGCCATTCGTCATAGGCGAGCTCGACGCCTTCGCGACCGTGATCGTCGATGTCGGTAAAGCCGACCATGTGCGCGGTGACTTCACCGGCCGGATAGAAACGACGAAATTCTTCGATGCCATAGACGCCCGGCACTTTCAGATCGAGCACAGCCTGGCCCTGCTCGGGAGTCAACCCGCGCACCAGATAAATGAATTCTTTGTTGGCCTGGGCTTCGAGGCGTTCGCTCAGGGCTTTCGGGTTCTGGCCCAACGCGGCGGCAAGTGCCGGCCACTTCTCTTTGGCCGACTGCATTTCCTTGGCGTTGGCCCACAGCGTGGTCACCGGCGTACTGACCGCCAGAGGCTCGCCGTTACGGTCGGTGATCAGGCCACGGTGCGCCGGAATCGGAATGTGCCGCAGGCTGCGCGCGTCGCCCTGGCCTTTGAGGAAGTCACGGTCGACCACTTGCAGGTCGATGATGCGCCAGCAGATCGCCGCGACCATCAGACCGAGCAGCGCCACCATGAGGCGGAAGCGCCATGGGAACAGTGCGCCTTCGAGTTTCATCATGGCGCCACCATCTTCACGTCAGCCGCGCCAGGGATGTGCATTTTCAGTTGTTCAGTGGCCAGCACTTCGATGCGACTGTGCGCGGTCCAGGTGCTCTGCTCGAGAATCAGCCGCCCCCACTCGGCCTGCGCCTTGTCGCGCACGCTGAGTTCGTTATAAAGGGTGTTGAGCAACTGCCGGTTCCAGTGCGCGCTGTACGACACGGCAATGGCCGAAAACAGCACGCCGATAAACAGCAGCAGCATCAGAAAGCTGCCGCCGGGCAGTGGTTTGGCGAAAAGCTTGCTCACCGCAACTTCTCCGCGACACGCATGACGGCGCTACGGGAACGTGGGTTGGCTTTGAGTTCGGCGTCGGAGGCCGTCTGCGCTTTGCCGTGGATTTTGATTTTCGGTTCGAAGGCGACGTGGCGAACCGGCAGGTTGCGCGGCAGGTTGTCGGCCTCGCCTTTCACCAGCTTGCGCATGAACAGTTTGACGATGCGGTCTTCCAGCGAGTGGAAGCTGATGACCACCAGACGGCCGCCAACTTCCAGCGCTTCCAGCGCGGCGTCGAGGCCGGCTTCCAGATCGCCGAGTTCGTTATTGACGTGAATGCGCAAACCCTGGAATGCGCGGGTGGCCGGGTTCTTGCCCTTTTCCCACGCCGGGTTGGCGACTTTCAGCACTTCGGCCAGATCGGCGGTGCGCTCGAACGGCTTGATGTCACGGCGCTCGGCAACGGCACGGGCCATACGCCCGGAGAAACGTTCTTCGCCGTATTCCTTGAACACCCGGGCGATTTCTTCCACCGGCGCGGTGTTGACGAATTCGGCAGCGCTGATGCCACGGGACGGGTCCATGCGCATGTCCAGCGGCCCGTCATTGAGGAAACTGAAGCCGCGCTCGGCGTCATCGAGCTGCGGCGACGACACGCCGAGGTCGAGCAGAATGCCGCTGACCTTGCCGGTCAGGCCTTGCTCGGCAACCACCGAACCGAGCTCGGCAAAGCTACGCTGCACAACGACAAAGCGGCCGTCTTCGGCCGCTAGCGTTTGCCCGGTGGCAATCGCTTGAGGATCCTTGTCGAATCCGATGAGTCGACCGTCCGGCCCGAGCTGGCTGAGGATCAACCGACTGTGCCCGCCGCGCCCGAACGTGCCATCCAGATAGCAGCCATCAGGACGTACGGCGAGAGCCTCGACGGCTTCGTCAAGCAGTACGGTGATGTGGTTAAAGCCGCTATCAATAGTCACAGGATCAAATCACGCAGTTCATCAGGCATCGCGCCCGGTTGTTGAATAGCAGCAAGGTCAGCGGCAGATACCGCGTTCCATGCATCCTCGTCCCACAATTGGAACTTGTTCAGTTGGCCGACCAGCATCGCGCGCTTATCGAGCTTGGCGTATTCGCGCAAACGCGGCGGAACCAGGAAACGACCACTGCCATCGAGTTCGAGGTCGACGGCATTACCAATCAATAAACGTTGCAGGCGACGGTTCTCTTCGCGAAGCGAAGGGAGTGCGCGCAACTTGGTTTCAATAATTTCCCACTCATCGAGCGGATAGACACACAGGCATGGATCAACGGCATCAATGGTCACGATCAATTGGCCGGAACTGCGCGAATCGAGCTCGTCACGGTACCGGCTCGGCATGGCGAGACGGCCCTTTGCATCGAGACTGATAGCGTTAGCTCCGCGAAACACGTCAGCGTTTCTCCAATTTTTATCGTTTTGAGCTCAAAAAACCCACTTCATGCCACTTTCCGCCACTTGCGCACACTATAGGAATGCGCCCACCACACCGTCAAGGCGCGGATTAAAGGAAAAGCCTTACAGAACGGAGATTTAGCGACGTAAAAGGAGGCGCAACGAGAATCTGACGTGAAGTTTCGACCAATAACTTGATGCAGCACTGAAAGCTGCGCTCGAAAGTTAAAGTAGTTTGTTAAGAGTAAGATTTTTTCGGTATTACAAAGGCGCTTCGGCTGTTGATTGAAGCAGGGTGGGAAAAGGCTATTACCGCGTTTGCCGCTGCCGGAGTTTCAGACCAGGCCGGCTGATATTACACAGCCGCGTCTTCTTTGTTTCAAGCAGGGAAAGAAAAAGGTGGAGAGTCGATCTGTAAGCCGGGTTCTGTCTTGAACAGTCATTCGTCTACGATGGCCATCACTGGACATCTTTAGCAACCTACCCGGTCCCAGCGCGGGCCACGCCTTGGGACCCTATTTGGTCTTGCTCCAAGTGGGGTTTACCTAGCCACGAACTGTTGCCAGACGTGCGGTGCGCTCTTACCGCACCTTTTCACCCTTACCGGCGCTTGCGCGCTTAGGCGGTTATTTTCTGTGGCACTTTCCGTAGGCTCACGCCTCCCAGGCATTACCTGGCACTTCGCCCTATGGAGCCCGGACTTTCCTCCCCCCTCTAATTTTCATAGAGGGCAGCGACTGTCCGATCGACTCTCCGCCGCGAAGGTTAACGGCAGAGCGCCGGAAGAACAAGCGCTAAAACCCTCAAGAACGCCATGGGCGACGGCTTACACGCCTTTCTGTTTATCCAGCGCCACCTGATACAGCACGTTTTTGCGCTCGCCAGTGATTTGCGCTGCCAGTGCGGCAGCGCGCTTGAGCGGCATTTCCTCCAGAAGCAGATCGAGGATGCGCATGGCTTCGCTGCTGACCGCGTCCTCCGACTCCGGCGCCGTCCAGCCGGCCACCAGCACTACGCATTCGCCGCGCTGCTGATTGGTGTCGGACTCGACGAACGCACGCAGTTCGCTGAGCGGCAGGCCTTTGAGGGTTTCGAAGGTTTTGGTGATTTCCCGCGCCAGCAGAGCCTGACGCTCGCCCCCAAACACTGCTTCCATATCCTGCAGGCATTCGAGAATGCGATGCGGCGCTTCATAGAAAATCAATGTGCGCGGCTCTTCTTTAACCGCTTCCAGACGCGCCTTGCGTCCGACCGACTTGGCCGGCAGAAAGCCTTCGAAGATAAAACGGTCGGACGGCAATCCCGCCGCCGACAGCGCCGCGATCAACGCGCAGGCACCCGGCACCGGCACCACGTTGATGCCGGCCGCACGGGCCTGACGCACCAGGTGATAACCCGGATCGGAAATCAGCGGCGTGCCGGCATCGGAGATCAGCGCGACGTTGTCGCCCGCCAGCAACCGGGTAATAAAGCGGCTACCCTCATCCCGTTCGTTGTGTTCATGACAGGCGGCCAGCGGCGTGCCGATGCCGAAGTGCTGCATCAGGCGCGCCGAATGCCGGGTATCTTCCGCTGCAATCAGGGCCACTTCACGAAGGATCTTCAAGGCCCGGGCGCTGATGTCGTCCAGGTTGCCGATGGGCGTCGCCACCACATAAAGCGAGCCAGCAGCGGAATTCAAAGGACCTGGAGCAGTCAAAGCGCACACCTCGTGATCGGTAAAAGCGGCCATTGTAGCGCGTCATGAGGCTTGCGATGCGCTCCGGCCGAGTGCGGTTTTTCGCGCGGTTGTGCGCTGCCGCAACATTTACTCCAGCTAAATTGACCGATTCACGCCAGTAACATCGCGCCCCGGCCAGTGCTTGGGTACAATTCCACGCTAATTTGATCGAGTATCAGGAACACTTACATGATCGCTTGCCTGCGGCTGTTCACTGCCCTCTGCCTCGCTGCCTTGTTGGCCGCGTGTGCCAGCTCCCCTTCCTCCAGCCTTGGCGAACTTCCACGGACTCCGGACGCCAGCATCGAGCAACTGCTCGAACAGGCTGCCCAGGCTAAAACCCCGGAACAAGCCGCCCTGCTGCGCCTGAGCGCGGCGGACCAGGCTTACCGCCAAGGCAATGCCGGCCAGTCCGCGCAAATCCTGCAACAAGTGCCGGTGGAGCAACTCAAGCCAGGCCAGCAGATTTTCGCCAATACGCTGTCCGCCGAACTGGCCATGACGCGCAATCAGCCGAAAGCTGCGCTGACCGCCCTGAGCCATCCAAGCTTCCAGAAGCTCGGGGAAATGCCGGAAGAGCAGCAAGTGCGCACTGGCACTGTTCACGCCCGCGCCCTTGAAGCCGACGGCCAGACACTGGCCGCTGCCCGTGAGCGTGTGTTCATCGCACCGATGCTGGAAGGCGAAGCGGCGAGCAAGAATCACGAAGCGATCTGGATCCTGATCGCTTCGCTGCCAACCGATCAATTGCAACCGAACAACACCGACGATCTCGGCGGTTGGATGGCGCTGGCGCAAGCGGTGAAAACCGCAGGCACGCTGGAACAGCAACAAGCCGCGATCGACAACTGGCGTGCGCAGAATCCAAAGCACCCGGCGGCTGTCAACCTGCCGCTGCCATTGACCAAACTCAAGGAACTGGCCAGCCAGCCACTGAGCAAAATCGCCCTGCTGCTGCCACAGGACGGCCAATTGGCGTCGGTCGGCAAAGCGCTGCGTGAAGGCTTCATGGCCGCGCATTATCAGGCGCAACAGGCCGGCCAGAACCCACCTGCCATCGAGTTCTACGACAGTTCCAAGCTGACCTCGATGGACGAGTTCTATCGCAAGGCCCAGGCTGACGGCGTTCAACTGGTAGTCGGCCCGCTGGAAAAACCACTGGTCAAGCAACTGAGCACTCGCCCGCAACTGCCAATCACCACCCTGGCGCTGAACTACAGCGAAGGCGAGCAAGGCCCGGCGCAGTTGTTCCAGTTCGGTCTGGCGGCTGAAGACGAAGCTCGCGAAGTTTCCCGTCGCGCTCGTGCCGACGGCCTGCATCGCGCCGCGATCATGGTGCCGAAGGGCGAATGGGGCGATCGCGTCCTGCGTGCCTTCAGCCAGGACTGGCAAGCCAATGGCGGCAGTATCGTTGCCACCGAGCGTGTCGATCAGCCGGTGCAACTGGCCCAGCAGATCGCCGACATGTTCCAGCTGCGCCAGAGCGAAGCCCGCGCCAAGAGCCTGCAGAATGTTGCCGGCACCAATGTCGCCGCCCAGCCTTCGCGTCGCCAGGACATCGAATTCATCTTCTTGGCCGCCACGCCGCAACAGGCCCAGCAGATCAAGCCGACCCTGAATTTCCAGTACGCCGGTGACGTGCCGGTCTACGCGACCTCCCACGTCTACAGCGCCAGCGGCGACGTCAATCAGTACAACGACATGAACGGCATTCGCTTCTGCGAAACCCCATGGCTGCTCGAAACCAGCGATCCGCTGCGCCAGCAAGTAGCTGCGCAATGGCCGCAAGCCAATGGCAGCCTCGGTCGCCTGTACGCCATGGGCGCCGACGCCTATCGCCTGGCACCGCGCCTTGGCCAACTCAAGGCCCTGCCGGACAGCCGCATCGAAGGTCAGTCGGGCAGCCTCGGCATGACCCAGACCCAGCGCGTTGTGCGCCAGTTGCCGTGGGCACAGTTCGTCAGCGGTCAGGTGCAGCGCCTGCCGGACACCCCGCGCTGATGCCCGACAGGTCACGCTCGCAAAGCGGCAAGGATGCCGAGCGCCAGGCGCTCGAACATCTGCAACAACAAGGGCTGCGCCTGCTGGCGCAGAACTGGTTATGCAAACGCGGCGAGCTTGATCTGGTCATGCTTGATGGCGATACAGTAGTATTCGTTGAAGTTCGCTACAGAAAAAACACTCAATGGGGTGGCGCGCTCGCCAGTATCGACGAGCGCAAGCAGCAGAAACTGATCTTTGCAGCACAGTATTTTCTTCAGCGCGAGTCGCGTTGGGCCAATTCCCCCTGCCGCTTCGATGTGGTGGCGATCGACAGCCACCCGAATCAGCTGAACTGGTTGCAGAATGCTTTCGACAGTTGATCGCCTGCACCCTGCCCTGTTTTCGTCCGACACATTTTGCTCTTTGCTTTGCCGGCTGCACATTCACGTGCCGAACAGCCGCGCCACTTAAGGTCACACAGATGGACATGCAATCCCGAATTCGCCAGCTTTTCCAGGCCAGTATCGACACCAAGCAACAGGCGATGGACGTACTTGCACCGCACATCGAGCAAGCCAGCCAGATCATGGTTAACGCCCTGCTCAACGAAGGCAAAATGCTCTCGTGCGGCAACGGTGGCTCGGCCGGCGATGCCCAGCATTTTTCTTCGGAGCTGCTCAACCGCTTCGAGCGCGAGCGTCCGAGCCTGCCGGCGATTGCGCTGACCACCGACACTTCGACGATCACCTCGATCGCCAACGATTACAGCTACAACGAAGTGTTCTCCAAGCAGATCCGCGCGCTCGGCCAGCCGGGCGATGTGTTGCTGGCGATTTCGACCAGCGGCAACTCGGCGAACATTATTCAAGCGATCCAGGCCGCACATGATCGCGAAATGATTGTCGTAGCTTTGACCGGACGCGATGGCGGCGGCATGGCGTCGCTGCTGTTGCCCGAGGACGTCGAGATTCGCGTACCGGCCAACGTCACTGCACGTATTCAGGAAGTCCACTTGCTGGCGATCCATTGCCTTTGCGATCTGATCGACAGCCAACTGTTCGGGAGTGAAGAATGACCCCTAATCGCCTTGGCCTTCTGGCCTTGACCCTGTGCCTCGGCATCAGCGGCTGCACCTCGGTGGTGAACGCCAGCCGTGAAGCGCCGATCGAAGACGACCGTGGCACGCGCACCTTCGGCAGCAAGATCGACGACTCGCTGATCGAAACCAAAGCAGGCGTGAACATCGCCAAGGCCGATCCGGCACTGGACAACGACTCGCACATCGTCATCACCAGCTTCAACGGCGTCGTCCTGCTCGCCGGCCAGACTCCGCGCGAAGACCTCAAGGCCAAAGCCGAACAGGCCGCCGCCAACGTCCAGCGCGTGAAGAAGGTGCACAACGAACTGCAAGTGCTGCAACCGTCCTCCCTGCTCGCGCGCCAGAACGACGCGTGGCTGACCACCAAGATCAAGACCCAGATGCTCACCGACGCCAGCATTCCTGGCTCGCGCATCAAGGTCGTGACCGAGAACGGCATCGTCTACCTGCTGGGCCTGCTGACCAAACAGGAAGCCACTCAGGCAACCAATCTGGTTCAGGGTGTGTCTGGTGTGCAGAAGATTGTGAAGCTGTTCGAATACATCGACTGACCGTAAAAGGCAGACACAAAAAAGGCGATCCATCCGGATCGCCTTTTTTTATTTCACAACCTTCAAGCTTGGCCGGCCACTCGGGCGTGGCGGCTCGCTGCCCGGTGGCGGCGAGTCGTCATCCGGATCGATGTCTTCCTCGTCGTCCATCGGCAACTCGAGGTCAAACACCATGCCCTGGCCGTTCTCACGCGCATAAATGCCCAGGATCGCGCTGATTGGCACGTAGAGACTGTGCGGAACACCGCCGAAGCGGCCTTCGAACGTCACCACGTCGTTATCCATGTGCAGATGACGCACGGCACTCGGCGAGATGTTCAGGACGATCTGGCCGTCACTGGCAAAACCCTGTGGCACCTGCACCGCCGGATACTCGGAGTTGACCAGCATGTGCGGGGTGCAATCGTTATCCACAATCCACTCGTAGAGCGCGCGGACCAGATAAGGTCGACTGGAGTTCATAGCGGCTCCTTAAGCCTTAGCGCATATCGCGTTCGACACCAGACAGACTCGCCTGGAAAGCCTCACGCGCAAACTGGCGCTCCATATAATCAAGCAGCGGCTTGGCCGGCCGCGGCAGTTCAATACCCAGAATCGGCAAACGCCAGAGTATGGGTAATAGGCAGCAATCCACCAGACTTTGTTCCTCACTGAGGAAGAACGGTTTGTCGGCGAACAGCGGCGAAACGCCGGTCAGGCTTTCGCGCAATTCCTTGCGCGCCACGACCCGTGCGGCCTCTTTGCTCTTGGGATCCAGAATCAGATCCACCAGCCCGCACCAGTCACGCTGAATCCTGTGGATCAGCAGACGGCTGTTGGCCCGCGCCACCGGATAAACCGGCATCAGCGGCGGGTGCGGGTAACGCTCATCCAGATACTCCATCACCACGGTCGACTCCCACAACGCCAGGTCACGATCGACCAGCGTCGGCAGACTGCCGTAAGGGTTCACCTCAATCAGTTTAGGCGGCTGGCGGCCCGCTTCCACGTAAATGATTTCGGCGCTGACACCCTTCTCTGCAAGCACGATGCGCACTCGGTGGGAATAGTGGTCGGCGGGGTCGGAGTAACAGGCCAACCGATTGGTCACGCCCATGGCGATCCTCCTCGCTTGTTGAATTTGTCGGAACCGGAAAAACGCGCGCGCCCAGAGGGCACCTCCCGCAGGGTCTGACTGAGCAGATCCTGCTTTAGCGGAGGCGCCCTTGGGCGCGCGCGATTAACAGCAATGCTTGAAGCGTATCAGTGCACGTCTTTCCAGTATTCACGCTTGAGCAGGTAGGCGAACACAAAGAAGAACGCCAGGTACAGCAAGACATAAGTACCGATGCGCTGATGTTGCAGCTTAACCGGGTTAGCCGAGTAAGCCAGGAAGGTTACCAGATTCTTGACCTTCTCATCGAACTGCTCTTCGTTCAGAGCACCGGACTTCGGCACGATGGTCAACTGATCGCACGCTTCATGGGTCAGCGGCGTGCCGGTCAGCGGATCGTATTGCTTCTTGCCGTCCTCGACGATCTGCACCTGTTTGCAGCCGACAACCTGACGACCTTGCAGGCCGACCAGCACGTTAGGCATGCCGACGTTCGGGAAGACCTTGTTGTTCACGCCCCATGGACGCGCCGGATCTTCGTAAAACGACTTCAGGTAACCGTAGAGCCAGTCGGTGCCGCGTACTCGCGCTACCAGAGTCAGGTCCGGCGGCGCTGCGCCGAACCAGGTCTTGGCGTCGGCAGGCTGCATGCCGATGTTCATGTGGTCGCCAATCTTGGCACCGGTGAACACCAGCTTCTCCAGCATCAACTCGTGCGGGATGCCGAGGTCATCGGCGACGCGCTCGTAACGCTGGAACTTGGCACTGTGGCAACCCATGCAATAGTTGGCAAAGGTCCGCGCACCATCCTGCAGAGCGGCTTTGTCGGAGACGTCGATATCGACACTTTCCAGTTCCGGACCATGACCCTCGGCAGCAAAAACCAGGGAAGGCAGCGCAGCAAAAATCAGAGCAAGAAATAACTTTTTCATCAGCCAGTCACCCTTTCCGGAACCGGTTTGGTCTTCTCGAGCCGGGTGTAGAACGGCATCAGAATGAAGTAGGCGAAATACAGGAAGGTGCAGACCTGCGACAGCAACGTGCGCCCCGGCGTCGGCGCCAGAACGCCAAGAATGCCGAGAATCACGAAGGAGATGCAGAACACCACCAGCCAGATTTTGCTCAGCCAGCCCTTGTAGCGCATCGATCTCACCGGACTGCGATCCAGCCAAGGCAGCACGAACAGCACCGCAATCGCCGCACCCATGGCGATAACGCCCAGGAGTTTGTCCGGCACCGCACGCAGGATTGCGTAGAACGGAGTGAAGTACCAGACCGGAGCAATATGCTCAGGCGTCTTGAACGGGTTGGCCGGCTCGAAGTTTGGTTTTTCGAGGAAGTAGCCGCCCATTTCCGGGAAGAAGAACACAATGAAGCAGAAGATGAACAGGAACACCACGACGCCGACAATGTCCTTCACCGTGTAGTACGGGTGGAACGCGATGCCATCCAGAGGGATGCCGTTTTCGTCTTTGTGCTTCTTGATATCGACGCCATCAGGGTTGTTCGAGCCCACTTCGTGCAGCGCCAGAATGTGCAACACCACCAGACCGAGAATCACGATCGGCAACGCGACCACGTGCAAGGCGAAGAAGCGGTTCAGGGTAATTCCGGAGATCAGGTAGTCACCACGAATCCACTGGGTCAGGTCATCGCCGATCAGCGGAATCGCGCCGAACAGCGAGATGATCACCTGGGCGCCCCAGTACGACATCTGGCCCCACGGCAGCAGGTAACCCATGAACGCTTCGGCCATCAGCGCCAGGTAGATCAGCATGCCGAACACCCAGACCAGCTCGCGCGGTTTTTGGTACGAACCGTATAGCAGGCCGCGGAACATGTGCAGATAGACGACGATGAAAAACGCCGAGGCGCCGGTCGAGTGCAGCAGACGCAGGATCGAACCGTACTCGACGTCGCGCATGATGTATTCAACGGAAGCAAAGGCTTCTTCTGCCGACGGCGTATAGCTCATCGTCAGCCAGACGCCGGTGACGATCTGGTTGACCAGCACCAGCAGCGCCAGCGAGCCGAAGAAATAGAAGAAGTTGAAGTTTTTTGGTGCGTAATATTTGCTGAGATGGTCTTCCCACATTTTGGTCGCGGGAAAGCGCGCATCAACCCAATCCATGAACTTGCTCATCACGCTTTCTCCGTATCGACGCCAATGACAATCAGGTCATCGGTCTCATAGGAATGCGGGGGAACTGGCAGGTTCAAAGGCGCAGGTTGCGACTTGTAGACGCGGCCAGCCAGATCGTAGTGGGAACCGTGGCACGGGCAGAAATAGCCGCCTACCCAGTCCTTGCCCAGATCCGCAGGTGCCACTTCGGGACGGAAGGTCGGTGAGCAACCCAGGTGCGTACAGATCCCGATCAGCAGGAGAATCTCCGGCTTGATCGAGCGTACTTCAGGGTCGACATAAGTGGGTTGCGTGGAGTTTTTGGAGGTCGGATCGGAGAGCTGACCCTCGATCTTCTTGAGATTCCCCAGGATTTCCTCGGTACGGCGGACAATGAACACCGGCTGGCCGCGCCATTCAGCAATCATCTGCTGGCCTGGCTCGATTTTGCTGACATTCACTTTCACCGGTGCACCGGCAGCTTTCGCCTTGGCACTGGGAAACCATGACCCCACGAACGGGACCGCAGCCCCCACCGCTCCTGCAGCACCCACCACGGATGTGGCTGCCACCAGGAAGCGACGCCGGCCTGCATTCACGCCGTCATTGCTCATTCAGTCCTCTCCCATCAGCTTTTTTGGCCTGTTAAATCAGGCGTCTACTAAATAAATCAAATGTTACTTATAAAAATTTTGCCCGAATGGTAATGAAAACCCCCAATTCTGACAAGGTTAATTCCCCGGGGCTCAGCCCCTTAAGCCTTGGAGTATAGGGGGTCTACGGCTGTGGCAAGTTGTCACAACGCAATTCTTTGATAAATCGCAGGCATAAAAAAACGCCCGCTTCCGTGAGGAGGCGGGCGTTCTTTTTTGAACGTGGAAGCGGAATTAACGCTTCGAGTACTGCGGACGCTTACGCGCTTTACGCAGACCAACTTTCTTACGTTCAACTTCACGGGCGTCGCGGGTAACGAAGCCAGCTTTGCGCAGAGCGCTACGCAGGGTTTCGTCGTAGTCCATCAGAGCGCGAGTGATGCCGTGGCGGATTGCGCCAGCCTGACCACTTACACCACCGCCGATCACGGTGACGTAGATGTCGAACTTCTCGACAGTCTCGGTCAGCTCCAGCGGCTGACGAACTACCATGCGGGCAGTTTCGCGGCCGAAGAAGTTATCCAGCGAACGGTTGTTGATGGAGATGTTACCAGTACCCGGACGCAGGAAAACGCGTGCGGTTGCGGTCTTGCGACGGCCAGTGCCGTAATTTTGAGTCGCCGACATAATGAACTATTCCGTTAAATCTTCAGTTCTTGGGGCTGCTGAGCAGTATGAGGGTGTGCAGCGCCCGCATAGACTTTCAGCTTACGGTACATGTCGCGACCCAGTGGGTTTTTAGGCAGCATGCCTTTAACCGCGGTCTCGATCACGCGCTCAGGGGCTTTGGCGATCAGCTTTTCAAAGTTGATCGACTTGATGCCGCCCGGGAAACCGGAGTGGGAGTAGTACATTTTGTCAGTGGTTTTAGCGCCGGTAACACGGATCTGCTCGGCGTTGATGACGACGATGTAGTCGCCGGTGTCAACGTGAGGAGTGTACTCAGGCTTGTGCTTGCCACGCAGACGGCTCGCGATTTCGGTGGCCAGACGACCCAGGGTCTGACCAGCAGCGTCGACGACAAACCAGTCGCGCTTTACTGTTTCCGGTTTAGCAGTAAAAGTTTTCATTCTTTATAGCCTCAGGGGCCGCCTGTAAATAAGACGGCGGATCTTACTGAATAGTGCGTACTTTGACAAGTCAAAGGCAGCCGGATACAGACGCTTTCGGGGGCTCGGGTCGGCGCGTCCGTTCAACGGCAAGATTCTTCGGCGGCGGCGCATCACTTCCACTGCAGAAAGAGGTCGGCAATTATGCAGATTGCGAAAAATTTTTCAACCTGCTTTTATGATTGTTTTGCCCAAGGAGCACCCGATGGACTATCGCCAGCTAGGCCGTACCGACCTGAACGTGAGTGCAATCTGCCTCGGCACCATGACCTGGGGCGAGCAAAACACTGAGGCTGAAGCCTTCGCCCAGATTGAACGGGCCAAAGAGGCGGGGATCAATTTCCTCGACACCGCCGAAATGTATCCGGTGCCGCCCAAAGCCGAAACCTACGCCACCACCGAGCGCTACATCGGCAATTACTTCAAGAGTCGCGGTGACCGTTCCGACTGGATCCTCGCCAGCAAGATCGCCGGCCCTGGCAACACCATCGACTACATCCGCGACAAGAACCTGCGCCACAACCGCCAGCACATCACCGAAGCACTGGACGGCAGTCTCAAGCGCCTGCAGACCGATTACATCGATCTGTATCAATTGCACTGGCCGGAGCGCAGCACCAACTTTTTCGGACAGCTGGGCTACAAGCACAAGATCGAAGCCAACCTGACGCCGCTGGAAGACACCCTCGAAGCCCTCGACGAACAGGTGAAGGCCGGCAAGATCCGCCACATCGGTCTGTCCAACGAGACGCCGTGGGGCACGATGCGCTTTCTGGCTCTGGCCGAAGCCCGTGGCTGGCCGCGTGCAGTGTCGATCCAGAACCCGTACAACCTGCTCAACCGCAGCTTCGAAGTCGGCCTGGCCGAGATCGCCATCCGCGAACAGTGCGGCCTGCTCGCCTACTCGCCACTGGCGTTCGGCTTCCTCTCCGGCAAGTACGAAGGCGGCGCCCGACCACCGAAAGGCCGCCTGAGCCTCTACAGTCGCTTCAGCCGCTATTTCAACCCGCAATCGGAGGCGGCGTGCAGCCGTTACGTTGCGCTGGCCCGTGAACACGGTCTGGACCCGGCACAAATGGCCCTGGCCTTCGTGACCCAGCAACCGTTCGTCACCAGCAACATCATTGGCGCGACGACGCTTGAGCAACTGGACAGCAACATTGCCAGTTTTGATCTGAAACTGTCCGATGAAGTGCTGGCCGGGATTGAGGCGATTCACAAGGATCATCCGAATCCCGCGCCGTAACTGACCGCCAAAAGCTTCGCGAGCAGGCTCGCTCCCACAGGTACGGTGATCCCCTGTGGGAACGAGCCTGCTCGCGAAGAGGCCAGTCGGATTACCTCAACAGCGGAACGCGGAGCGTCCCCGGCGGCGTTCCCACGCACAGCGTGGGAACGATCATCAAAGCGACCGCGCAATAATCTCCTTCATGATTTCATTGGTGCCGGCATAAATCCGCTGCACCCGCGCATCCGCCCACGCCCGGGCCACCGGGTATTCCCACATGAAGCCGTAGCCGCCATGCAGTTGCACGCACTCGTCGAGCACTTTGCATTGCAGGTCGGTGCCCCAATATTTGGCCATTGCCGCCGTCGGCACATCGAGTTTGCCCTGCAAATGCAGCTCCAGGCAGCGGTCGACAAAAACCCGGCCGATCTGAATCTCGGTAGCCATTTCGGCCAGTTTGAAGCGGGTGTTCTGAAAATCGGCAATCGCCTTGCCGAACGCCTTGCGATCACGGGTGTAATCCAGCGTCCATTGCAGCGCTGCCTCGGCCGAGGCCAGGCCGCCGATAGCCACGGTCAGACGTTCCTGCGGCAACTCCTGCATCAGATAGGCAAACCCGGCACCCGCCTGGCCGAGAAGGTTTTCCTTCGGCACGCGCACGTCCTGGAAGAACAGTTCCGAGGTGTCCTGCGCCTTCATGCCGACCTTCTCCAGGCGCTTGCCCTTCTCGAAGCCCGGCGTATTCGCCTCCACCAGAAACAGACTGGTGCCCTTGGCGCCAGCCTTGGGATCGGTCTTGGCCACCACGATCACCAGATCAGCCAGAAAGCCGTTGGTGATAAAGGTTTTCGAACCGTTGATCACATATTCGTCACCGTCGAGCACCGCCGTGGTTTTCACCCCTTGCAGGTCGGAACCGGCGCCAGGCTCGGTCATGGCGATCGCCGTAACCATTTCGCCCGAGACCAGTTTCGGCAGGTATTTGTGTTTCAGCGCCTCGCTGCCGTAATGCAGGATGTACGGTGCGACGATGTCCGAGTGCAGCGAAAAGCCGATGCCGGTCAGTCCCAGACGCCCGACTTCTTCAATCACCACGGTGCTGTAGAGGAAATCCGCGCCGAGCCCGCCGTACTCTTCCGGCAGATGCGAACAGAGCATCCCCGCCTCCCCCGCCTTGTTCCACAGCGCGCGATCAATGTGTCCCTGCTTCTCCCACTGCGCGTGATACGGCACGGCCTCTTTTTCGAGGAAAGTTCGCACGCTGTCGCGGAACAATTCGTGCTCGGAGCTGAACAGGGTTCTGGGGATCATGCGGCACCTTTCTTTGTTGTTGGAGGGATACGGCTCTCAGAGACTAAGCCCGACTCCTGCTACGGGACACTGGACACATCCGACAAAAAATAAGACGATCCAGCCGTCTGGTGACCACTTTCCCTTATAAAAACAAAACAAAAGTTGAATTATGTCTAAGCACGTCTCCCCGCCCTTGCGGCGCGTCAGCATCCTGGCCATCGACCGGGTTTTCGCTTACACCCTCATGCAGGCCAAGGATTTTTTCCATGTGGCCAGCCTGCGTTACGGCAAACAACTGGGCCACGGCCTGACACCGGCGTTCGAAACTCGCCTGGTCAGCCCCGATGGCAAACCGGTAAAAAGCTTCAGCGACGTGGTCATGCCGGTCGACGGTGGCCTGGAAAACGCCGACGTGATCATCCTCCCGGCGTTCTGGGACGATTTCGACACGCTGTGCAGCCGTTACCCGCAAATCCTGCCGTGGCTGCGCGAACAGCATGCGCGCGGCGCGGTGTTATGCGGCGAAGCCACCGGAGTGTTCTGGCTCGCCGAAGCCGGGCTGCTCAACGGCAAGGAAGCGACCACCTACTGGCGCTTCTTCAATGCCTTCGCCGAACGCTTTCCCAAGGTCTATCTGAATCAGGACAAGCACCTGACCGACGCCGACAATCTCTATTGCGCCGGCGGCACGACCTCGGCCTGCGATCTCTACATTTATCTGATCGAACGCTTCTGCGGCGCGAACGTGGCACAAGCCGTGGCCCGTGACATTCTCTACGAAGTGCAGCGCAGCTACTCACCGGGACGTATCGGCTTCGGCGGGCAGAAGCTGCATCAGGACGTGATCATCCTGCAGATCCAGCAGTGGCTCGAAGAACATTTCGCCGACAAGTTCCGCTTCGAAGACGTCGCCCGCGAGCATGGCATGAGCATCCGCAACTTCATGCGCCGCTTCCAGACCGCCACCGGCGACAAACCGCTGCACTACTTGCAGCGCCTGCGCATCGAGACGGCCAAGGGCCTGCTTTCTGGCACGCGCAAGAGCATCAAGACCATCAGTTATGAGGTCGGTTACGACGATGCGAGCTTCTTCGCGCGACTGTTCCGCCAGCACACCGAGTTGTCGCCGAATCAGTATAGGCAGCAGTTTCAGCAGGCTGCGTAACCCGGCCTGATGATCGTTCCCACGCTCTGCGTGGGAATGCCGCCACTGGACGCTCTGCGTCCGCCTCGCAAGTGACGCGGAGCGTCACGGGATGCATTCCCACGCGGAGCGTGGGAACGATCAGTTACTGCGCTTTCGCGAGCAGGCTCGCTCCCACACGGAAAAACTTCAGCGCATAAAAAAGGCCTGCAATCGCAGGCCTTTTTCGTTGCCGAAACTCCGTTTAAGGCTTGTGCGCCCGCGACAGGAATTCGTGGGATTGCATTTCCAGCAATCGGCTCAGGGTGCGCTGGAACTCGAAGGTCAGGCGTCCGCCGGTGTACAGATCCTTCAGCTCGACTTCGGCAGAAATGATCAGTTTGACGTTGCGGTCGTAGAATTCGTCGACCATGTTGATGAAGCGCCGGGCGATGTCGTCGGTGGTGACGCTCATCTGCTCGACGCCGCTGAGCAGCACGGCGTGGAAGATCTTGCCCAGTTCGATGTAATCGTTCTGGCTGCGCGGGCCGTCGCACAGTTCGCGGAAGTCGAACCAGGCCACGTCGTCGCAGGTGCGCAGAGCGCGGATTTCGCGGTTCTCGATGATCAGCACATCGTTTTCCACCGCTGCCGTGCACTCCGGCGTCAGTGCCTTGAAGCTCTTGCGCAGGCTTTCGTGGGCGGCTTCGTCGAGCGGATAGTGGAACAGCTCGGCTTGCTCGAGGTGACGCAGACGATAGTCAACACCGCTGTCGACGTTGACGATCTCGGTGTTCTGCTTGATCAACGCGATCGCCGGGAGGAAGCGCGCACGTTGCAGGCCATCCTTGTACAGGCCGTCCGGAACGATGTTCGACGTCGCGACCAGGGTCACGCCGTTCTTGAACAGCTCTTCCATCAGCGTGCCGAGGATCATCGCGTCGGTGATGTCGGAGACGAAGAATTCATCGAAGCAGATCACCCGCGACTCGGCCGCGAAGCGCTTGGCGATGATGGTCAGCGGGTTCTTCTCGCCGCCCAGGGTCTTCATTTCTTCGTGCACACGCTTCATGAAGCGGTGGAAGTGCGTGCGGGTCTTTTCCTTGAACGGCAGCGCTTCGAAGAAGGTGTCGACCAGGTATGTCTTGCCGCGACCGACGCCGCCCCAGAAATACAGGCCCTTGACCGGTGCCTGATCCTTTTTGCCAAACAGCTTGCCGAGCAAGCCCGGCTTGTTCTGGTCAGCGGCGATCAAGTCGTCGTACAGACGCTGCAAGTGACGCACAGCAGTTTCCTGCGCGGCGTCATGGAAGAAATCCGGGCGTTTCAGATCAGCTTGATATCGTTCTAGGGGCGTCATAATTCGTTAGCAAGGCAACAAAAACGGGCCGTCACTGTAGCGACGGCCTGTGGGAATGGCAATCGGCCCTTGGTCGGGTCGTGCCGCCGATCAGTCTTGAGCTGGAGTCAGTGCGACGCGCAACGCCTCGATGGCGGCGTCTCGCGCGGCAGCGTCGGCGAAGGCCGGGCTGTCGCCCACGCACTCACCGGTCAGCCAGACGCTGAAGCTCAGGTCATCAGTACGCACATCCAGCGACTCGCCGGACTGCAACTGTTTGGTCACCTGGCCGGCAGTTTTGCCGTCGGCGAAGTTGCGCGACAGCAGCAATTGCTCGCCATCGGCCGCCAGCAGACGGAAACGGAAGCTGCCGTCGTCCTCGCGGAAGCTGACGAAACGTGCGGTTTTCGCAGCTTTCTTTTTGGTGGTCGCGGCGACCTGAACCTGATTGACAAAAGAACGCAGGCCAACGGCTTCGCGCAATTCATTGAGGAACGGCGTGGCCACGGCGCGGGCCTTCTTCGCACCGATCTGCAGAATGTCTTCCAGATCCGCAGGACGCTCGATCAACTGGTGATACTTCTCGCGCGCCTCGCCCAGCTCGTCGTCGAGCAACTGGAACAGGCGATTCTTCGCCTCACCCCAGCCCAGACCACCGAGCAGTTCGCTGCGGAACTCGTCAGCCTGCGCCGGAGTGGCGAAGGCCTGGAACAGGGTGAACAGGTGCGAGTTGTCCGGATCTTTCGCTTCGCCCGGGGCCTTGGAGTCGGTGACGATCCGCGAGATCGCGTCCTTCATCTCTTTGGCGCTGGAGAACAGCGGAATGGTGTTGTCGTAGCTCTTCGACATCTTGCGACCGTCGAGGCCCGGCAAGGTGGCCACGCTTTCTTCGATCAGCGCTTCGGGCATGGTGAAGAACTCTTTGCCCTGGCCGAACAGATGGTTGAAACGCTGGCCGATATCGCGAGCCATTTCCACGTGCTGAATCTGATCGCGACCGACCGGCACCTTGTGCGCGTTGAACATCAGGATGTCCGCGGCCATCAGCACCGGGTAGCTGTACAGGCCCATGGTGATACCGGCGTCCGGGTCTTCACCCGTCTCAACGTTCTTGTCCACCGAGGCCTTGTAGGCGTGCGCGCGGTTGAGCAGGCCCTTGGCAGCGACGCAAGTCAGCAGCCAGGTCAGCTCGGGGATTTCCGGGATGTCGGACTGGCGGTAGAAGGTCACCCGATCGACATCGAGGCCACCGGCCAGCCAGGTCGCGGCGATTTCCAGACGCGAGCGCTGGATGCGCAGCGGGTCATCGCATTTGATCAGGGCGTGGTAGTCGGCCAGGAAATAGAACGAATCGGCCTGGCTGTCGCGGCTGGCGAGGATTGCCGGGCGAATCGCGCCGGCGTAGTTGCCCAAGTGCGGCGTGCCAGTGGTGGTGATGCCGGTGAGAATGCGGGTACGGTTGGTCATGGGTAATCGCTTGTCAGACTGCAATCAATTCGAAAGACGCGGCAGCAGCAGATCCTTGAGATCGGTCAGCTTGCCGTGAAAAAAGTGTCCGCATTCTGCCACTTTCAGCAGCTCATGGGGGCGCTGGAGTTGTTCCGACCACTGGTAGACCAGTTGCGGATCAATGACTTCATCGGTTTCCGGCTGGATCACGGTCAACCCGCCGTGCTGCGGCAGTTGATCCTGCTCGCCCAGACGCATCACCGCCGGGGCAACCATGAACAGGTGCTCAAGCTGCACGCCTTGGGCTTCGAGACGGCCGCCGAGACTTGCTGCAACAAATCCGCCGAAGGAGAAACCGAACAGGGTCAGCGGCAGATCCGGGTGTTTTTCCCGCAGCCATGCAGCGGCGGCCTGGGCGTCGTCGACTTCACCGGTGCCCATATCGTGCTCGCCCTGGCTGGCGCCGACGCCGCGATAGTTGAAACGCAAGGTGATCAGGCCTGCGTCACGCGCGGTGCGTTGCAGGGTCGAGACGACCTTGTTGAGCATGGTGCCGCCCTGTACCGGGTTCGGATGGCAGATCAGCGCGATGCCGCGCGGCTGCTCGTTATCCAGATACAAAGCTTCAATTTGGCCGACAGGGCCGTCAATCACTACAGGGGTTTCACGCATCAGCAAGGGAGGAACTCCGTGACCTCGAATCGGGTCGACTCGTCTAGCAAATTGTCTGTGCCAATCTATTGCGAGTGAATCGCGGTATACAGCGCAGGTTCGAGCCGTTAACGTAAAGCAAAGCCGTTTATAGAGGAAGGACTCGTGGAACACTCGCTCTTAGTTTGGTTGTTACCGACTCTTGCCCTGGTTGTGGGTGTCGCCATTGGATTCCTGATCGCGCGCGTTGCGCCGAACGCCGCACCGAGCCGCACGCAGCGTCAACTGGATGATATCCAGGAGCGTTTCGACAGTTATCAGAACGAAGTGGTCACCCACTTCAACAGCACCGCGATGCTGGTCAAGAAGCTGACCCAGAGCTATCAGGAAGTGCAGGATCACCTCGCCGAGGGCGCCAATCGTCTGGCCCTGGACGAGCAGACCCGCCAGCGCCTGATCGCCGCCCTGCACGCCGACGCAGCGCAGGCACCACGTGAACGCCTGACGCCACCGCGCGATCAGGAACCACCGCGTGACTATGCGCCGAAATCGCCAAATTCCCCTGGCATGCTCGATGAGCATTATGGTTTGAAGAAGTAGGCAGTTTTCGCTGCGAACAAAAAGCCCCCGGACAGTGATGTGTCCGGGGGCTTTTTTGTATCTGCAATCTTCGCTGCGCTTGCCGGCCTCTTCGCGAGCAGGCTCGCTCCCACAAGGGGAATGCATTTCAAATGTGGGAGCGAGCCTGCTCGCGAAAGGGCCGCTACATGCGACACAAAAAAATGCCCGATCACAAGACCGGGCATTTCTTCATCCAGGCAATCGCTTATGGATACTGCTGCACCGTGCCCGGCTGTTGCTGCTGAACACCGTACTGCTGGCCCGGAATCGCCTTCAGGTTGACTTCGACCCGGCGGTTCTGTGCGCGGCCATTGGCGTCACCATTGCTGGCAATCGGGTTATCCGGGCCGGCGCCACGGGCCGACAGGTTGGCACCGCTGACACCTTGCGAGGTCAGGTAGGTCGCCACGCTCTGCGCACGACGTTGGGACAGGTCCATGTTGTGCTGGCGGCTGCCGGTGCTGTCGGTGTAGCCGACGATTTCGATCTGGTTCTGGTTGAACTCTTTCAGCGAGTTGGCCAGGTTGTTCAGCGGTTGATAGAAGCTGGAAGCGATGTTCGCCGAATCGGTGGCGAAAGTGATGTTGCCCGGCATGATCAGCTTGATCTGATCGCCCTGACGCTGCACTTCAACGCCAGTGTTGGCCATGCTCGCGCGCAGTTTCTTTTCCTGCTGGTCGGCGTAGTAGCCGTAGCCTGCTGCGGAAGCACCGACCACGGCGGCGCCGATCAAGGCGCCCTTGCCACGGTTGTCGTGGCCGATGGCGGCACCGGCAAGTGCACCGGCCAGCGCACCGAGGCCACCGTATTTGGCGGTTTTGCTCATGCCTTGCGAGCCACCGTCGGCCTGACCCTGATTGTCATACGGATTGGGCGAGGCGCAGCCGGACAGCACGGCCACGGCAGTAGCGACAATAATCAAACGACGCGTGGTGAACATGGAGAGCTCCTACATTTTTTGCATTCTATGGTGCAGCGGCCATCGATGAATGGACCCGTGCGGGCGTTGGATCATGACAATGCCTAAAAATTCCGCCAGGCACCCGTGACAAAAAATTCAAGCGCGCACAAACGGGTTTTCACGCATCTCGTCGCCCAAGCGGGTGTCCGGCCCATGACCGGTTACCACGGTCGCGTCTTCATCCAGCGTATACAGCCGCTGCTTGATCGAGCGCACGATGGTCGCCTGATCGCCACCCCACAAATCCGTGCGCCCTACCCCGCGACGAAACAGCGTGTCGCCGGCTATCAACAGCTTAGCCTCGGAAAACCAGAAGCTCATGGAACCGGGTGTATGTCCCGGCGTGTGCAGTGCCACGCCGCAACCGCAGGCCAGTTCTTCGTCATCGCTCAACCAGCGATCCGGCGACGGCACCGGGGTGTAAGGCACGCCGAACATCTGGCATTGCATCTCGAGGTTGTCCCAGAGGAACTGGTCGTCCTTGTGCAGATGCAGGGTCGCACCAGTTTTCTCCTTCATCTGCCCGGAAGCGAGAAAGTGATCGAGATGCGCATGGGTATGGATGATGCTCACGACTTTCAGGCCATGGGCGTCGAGGCGCGCCATGATCAGGTCAGGGTTACCACCCGGGTCGACGACGATGGCTTTTTTGGTCAATGGGTCGCCGATGATGGTGCAGTTGCACTGGAGCGGGCCGACGGGGAAGGTTTCGCGGATGAGTTCGGGTCTTGGAATGGACATTGAAGTCTCGACGTGCGGCTGAACAAGTTGTTCAGCATTCTACTTTACCAGCCGATACAAACGGTTCCAGCCAGAAATCTGGCGTCATACATCAGAAAGTAGTGGCGCAATGATGTCAAACAGCAAATTCTGGTGCAAAATCGATTTCTTTTTGTAGCGGTCGCATTCAGGAAGGGCCGCATAGTCATCAGGAACCTACATGCCTACGCCCAAGACTTATTCCTTCAGTTTGCCATCCACGTTGACCGGCAATGCCATCGTCGACAGCCTCATTTCAGGTACCTATTGGCTGGGCGCCAACTGGACCCCAACCGGACCGACCAACCTCAGTTACAGCTTCATGGCGCCGGGCACGTCTTATTTTGTTATCGACTATAGCCCTGACAACGAATACAACGCTTTGTATGAGCTCACGACGGGGCAAAAAAATGCTGTCACCAGCGCCCTCGGAGCGTGGAGCGCTGTTGCCAATCTGAATTTCACCCTGACCACCGACACGATCAGCAACGTGGGTGACATGCGGTTTGGCGGCTATCGACTGATGGACGACAAGACCGCTGCGTGGGCTTATTTTCCGTCAAACACACCGGTAGCCGGCGATGTCTGGATCGGTCCGCAAACCAACGATGCGAATCCGGGCAAGGGAAGTTACGACTACCTGACATTTGTTCATGAGATCGGCCACGCGCTGGGCCTCAAACATCCTTTCGATACCAGTTCAACCAACAACACTCTGCTGGACCCGACGCTGGACGATGTTCACTTCACCGTGATGAGTTACAACAGCAACTATTCGTACCAGGCAACCACACCGATGGTGCTGGACATCATTGCGATTCAGAGTCTGTATGGCGCCAACATGGCCTGGCAGGCCGGGGACACCGTTTACAAGTGGGCCGCCAACCAGTCGATTTTCGAAACCATCTGGGACGGCGGTGGCAACGACACCATCGACGGCAGCAATCAGCTCGCCGCAGTCAGCATCAACCTGAATGAGGGTGCCTACAGCCAGATCGGTAAGGCATTCGTCGATTACAACAACCTGACGGCCATCAATGACGGCCTAGCGATTGCCTACGGTGCCAAGATCGAGAACGCCGTTGGTTCAGAATTCAACGACATCCTGACCGGTAATGCACTGAACAATACGCTTGATGGCGGCGCGGGTGCTGACACCATGTCCGGCGGCGATGGTGTGGACACTTACTACGTCGACAACGTCGGTGATGTGGTCATCGAAACCGACGCCTCGCTGACCGCGCTTGACCGGGTGTTCTCTTCCATCGACTACATCCTCGGCGCCAATGTCGAGAACCTGATCCTGACCGGCACAGCCAACCTCAACGGCACCGGTAACTCGGTCAACAACCGCATGACCGGCAACGACGGCAACAACGTCCTTGACGGAGGTCTGGGTGCAGACACCCTGATCGGCGGTCTGGGTAACGACACTTACATCGTCGATAACCTCGGCGATACCGTGACCGAAACCAGCACCCTGATCAGCGAAATCGACACCGTGCAGGCATCGGTTGACTTTACGCTGGGCGCCAACCTGGAAAACCTCGTGTTGACCGGCAACGCCGTCAACGGCACCGGCAACGCGTTGAACAACACCCTGACCGGTAACGCGGCCGCCAACACCCTCGATGGCGGCGCAGGCGCCGACACCATGATCGGCGGCGATGGCGTTGATACGTACTATGTCGACAACGTCGGCGATGTGGTCATTGAATCCGATGCATCGCTCACTGCACTTGACCGTGTGTTCTCGTCCATCGACTACACCCTCGGCGCCAACGTCGAGAACCTGATCCTGACCGGCACAACCAACCTCAACGGCACAGGCAACTCAGTCAGCAACCGCATGACCGGCAACGACGCCAACAATGTCCTGGATGGAGGTCTTGGCACCGACACCCTGATCGGCGGTTTGGGCAACGACACCTACATCGTCGACAACCTCGGCGATACCGTGAACGAAACCAGCACTCTGATCAGCGAAATCGACACCGTAAGGGCGTCGGTTGACTGGACGCTGGGCGCCAACCTGGAAAACCTGCTGCTGACTGGCAGCGCGATCAATGGCACCGGCAACAGCCTGAACAACGTGCTTACGGGTAATAGCGCAAACAACACCCTTAATGGCGGAGCCGGTGACGACACCCTTGATGGCGGCCTCGGTGCCGACACCATGATCGGTGGCGACGGTGTGGACACTTACTATGTCGACAATGTCGGCGACCAGGTCATCGAAACCGACGCCTCGCTGACCGCGCTTGACCGGGTGTTCTCTTCCATCGACTACATCCTCGGCGCCAATGTCGAGAACCTGATCCTGACCGGCACAGCCAACCTCAACGGCACCGGTAACTCGGTCAACAACCGCATGACCGGCAACGACGGCAACAACGTCCTTGACGGCGGTCTGGGTGCCGACACCCTGATCGGCGGTCTGGGCAATGACACTTACATCGTCGACAACCTCGGCGATACCGTGACCGAAACCAGCACCCTGATCAGCGAAATCGACACCGTGCGCTCTTCGGTGGATTTTACGCTGGGCGCCAACCTGGAAAACCTCGTGCTGACCGGCAACGCCGTCAACGGCACCGGCAACGCGCTGAACAACACCCTGACCGGTAACGCGGCCGCCAACACCCTTGATGGCGGCGTCGGCGCTGACACCATGATCGGTGGCGACGGTGTCGATACCTACTACGTCGACAACGTCGGCGACGTGGTCATCGAAACCGACGCCTCGCTCACCGCGCTTGACCGTGTGTTCTCATCCATCGACTACACCCTCGGCGCCAACGTCGAGAACCTGATCCTGACCGGCACAGCCAACCTCAACGGCACCGGCAACTCGGTCAACAACCGCATGACCGGTAACATCGGCAACAACATCCTCGATGGAGGCATGGGCGTCGACACCATGATCGGCGGCGCCGGCAATGACACCTACGTTGTGGATAACATCAACGATGTCGTGATTGAGCAGGTCGGCGAAGGGCATGATCTGATCAGAACCAGTTCCAGCTATACCCTCGGCGCCAATGTCGAAGATTTGACAATGACTGGCAGTGCCGACGGATCGCTTACAGGCAACGCACTGGAGAACGTCATCACCGGTAATGCTGGTACCAATTATATCGATGGCGGGCTTGGCGCTGACACCTTGATCGGTGGCGGCGGCGGCGATGTCTACCTCGTGGATAACATCAACGATGTTGTCATTGAACTTGCCGATGGCGGCAATGATAGCGTCTGGACGAGTGTGGACTACACACTCTCGGACAATGTCGAAGACGGCATGATGATTGGCAACAACAATCTGAACCTGACCGGTAATGCGCTGAACAACAACCTGAATGGTAACGAGGGCGACAACATCCTGTCGGGTGGACTCGGTGCCGACCGGATGTTCGGCGCGGGAGGCGACGATACGTACATCGTAGATAACGTCAATGACGTCGTGTTAGAAGCTCCGGATAAAGGTCACGACCTTGTCCGCACCTCGGTCGACTACACGCTCGGAGATAACGTCGAAGACGGCACCCTGCTCGGTAGCGCCGACCTGTCGCTATGGGGTAACAACCTCGATAACATCCTGACGGGGAACTCCGGCAACAACGTCATCTGGGGTTATGACGGTATCGACAAACTGTACGGTGGCGCCGGTAACGACACGCTGTACGGCGGATTGGGCAACACCACGCTTAACGGTGGCACTGGCGCGGACTCCTTTGCCTTTACCAATCTGTTCCTCATGAATGCTGGAGTGCCTGGGGGCGGTCCGCATAACGTCATTGCCGATTTCAACGCACTTGAAGGGGACAAGATCGATTTCTCCGACTTTGACAGTTCGCCTAATACCCTCGGCCTCCAACACATGACGTTCATTGGCTCTAATGAATTCACCGGGTTCGGCCAGCTGCGTTTCGTGGATCAAGTTCTCTCGGGGAATATGAGCCCAAACGAAGGTGGGTACTTCGAAGTGCAACTGGTGGGTGTCCACTCGTTCAGTGCGAACGACGTTATCGTCTGATCCCATCGCTGTCTGAAACAAACGAAGCTGAAAAATGAAAACACCCCGCCAAGGCGGGGTGTTTTTTTGGTCGCGTTTTTTATCCGCTAGGCCAGCAAGCCAAGCTCTTTGGCCCGCGCGACTGCCTGCGTGCGCCGCTCCACCCCCAACTTGCTGTTGATGTGACTGGCATGGGTTTTCACCGTATGCAGCGAAATGAACAACTGCTCGCTGATTTCCTGATTGGAACAGCCCTGAGCGATCAGGCGCAGCACCGCCAGTTCGCGGCTGCTGAGTTGTTCGGTAGCGGAGCTTTCCACGGCCGGGCGTGGCGCGGCTGTTGGGAAATGTGTGAGCAATTGCTGGCCGACCGCGTTGCAAGTGAGCGCCTGCAATTGCCCGCGCAACCAGTCGGCATGGTTTTTCAGCAGCGCATCAAAAGGTTGGTAAACGCCGCCGGCCGCAGCTTCCAGCGCCTGACTCAACACCTTGCGCGCATCGGGCTCGCGTCCACTGCACAGCAACAGCGCCACCTTCTGCGTCAACGCCATCACACTGAGCAACTGCCGGCCGGTCCGCTGGCCGTTTTCATGCAACACGTTCAGCCGTCCTTCGGCGAGCATCGGCTGCCCCTGAATCACATCAAGCAGCGCCTGTTGCAGTTCCACGTGCAGTGGCAGCTGTGGATGAAACTCCGGTGGTGCCGCAGCGTGTTCGCCGGTGTAGGTCTGGCCCAATCGTGCGAGCCAAGCCTCGGCCAGATCGATGCGGCCTTGGGCCAGCCACAGTTCGCATTTGACCAGGGTGATCATCGCCAGATAGTAGATCGGCGGTACGTCCCAGATGTGCATCAGACGTTCGGCTTCGGCGAGTTCGGCGAAGGCCTTGGCGAACTCGCCGCTGGCGCCGTCGAGGCGGGCAATCACGCAGTGGCCGATCAGTACGCTGATGTCGCGACAAGCCCGCGCCTCGCCAATCCCGGCCAGCAGACGCACGCGTGCGGCTTGCGGCTGCAAACGCATCGCCAGCAGGAAACCTTCGTACAACGTCAGCCGTGCGCGTACGGCGTACAGCCGTTGCGGCGACAAGCCGCGCAAGCGTTCCAGGCCCTGATGCACTTCGTCCAGCGCACGGAGGATTTCGCCACGCGATTGCAGCACCCGCGCCCGGTCGTAATGCGCCAACGCCTCGAACAGCGGATTGCCGACGCGTTGCGCCAGCTCAAGTGATTCACGGTTGAGGCCGCGCGCGCGCCACAGGTCACCATCGGCAATCGCTAGATTGGACAGGGTCGACAAACACATCAGCCGTTGCCCATAACGCTTGGCCGGCAGGCTCTCCAGCGCTTCACTGCAATAGCGCAGAGTCAGTTCGCGATGGCCGCGTCCGCGAGCGATGATCCCGCTCAATGCCAGCCACTGCGCCAGCATGGATTTCTGCGCCGTGGCCGAAGGCGCCGGCAGGAAACGGCTCAAATGGCTGGCCAGCTCTTCGGCGGCATCGAGTTGGCAGGCCAGCCCCAGTGCCCAGCTGTACAGAACGATCAGCCGCGGCGTGCTGATCAGCAGGCTGTCGGGCAAGTCCATTTTCCAGCGCAGCAGCATGCCGACATTCTGCTCGGCGAGCAGCTGCTCTTCGGACAGGTTCTGCACCAGATTCGCCGCCACATCAAGGTGTCCGGCGCGCAGTGCCTGCTCCACGGCCTCATCAAGCAAACCCTGCGCGTTGAACCAGCGACAGGCGCGCAAGTGCAACGTGGCAGTCGGCACCAGCGCCTGAGCCGGAGGACGGCTGCGCAACAAATCAGAAAACAGATGGTGATAGCGATACCAGTGCCCGTGTTCATCGAGCGGCACCAGAAACACCTGATGGGCCAGCAGAAAACGCAAAATCTCGGCGCTGTCATGGGCTTCGCGCACCGCGTCACACAACTCGCTGCAGAAACGCTCCTGCGGCGCGGTGTCATACAAAAAGGCTTGCACCTCGGCCGGCAGGCAATCGATGACTTCTTCGAGCAGATAATCGCGGATCAGCCCTTCCCCGCCGTTCAACGCGTGCGGCAATACCGCCTCGCTGCCGGCCTCGGACACAGCCAGCAACCAGAAGCGCAACCCGGCGACCCAGCCTTCGCTGCGCTGGATCAGGTTCTCCAGCGCTTCGCCGCGCAATGAAGTGCTGTGGCGATCGAGCAGCGTCAGCGCTTCGTCGTGAGTCAGGCGCAGATCCTGTTCATGCAGTTCGAGCAGCTGCCGCGACAGGCGCAGGCGCGCCAGATGCCAGTCCGGGCGCTGGCGGCTGGTGACCATGACCAGCAGGCCATCGGGCAGGTGATTGAGGAAAAACTGCAGGCAACGGTCGAGCACCGGGCCTTGGGCGAGATGGTAATCATCGAGCACCAGCAATAACGGTGCGGCGGGATCGAGGTGCAGCGCCAGATCGTCGAGCAGGCCGTCGAGCCATTCTTCGAACGCGAACGGCTGATGGCGCTGACGCATTTTCAGCAGCCCGAGGGCACCGGCACCCAACGCTGGAAAGTAATCTTGCAAACCTGCGAGCAGACGCTCGAGAAAGCGTCCGGGATCACTGTCGCGAGCGCTCAATCCGAGCCACAGGCTTTGCCAGTGCGCCGGCAGACTCTGACAGAACTCCACCGCCAGCGAACTCTTGCCGAACCCCGCCGGAGCACTGACCAGCAGCAGGCGCCCGCCGAGCCCGGCTTGCAGGCGCTCGCAAAGACGCGGTCGCAACACATAGCCGTCGGGCAGCGGCGGGCGGAAAAAACGCCCCTCCAATGCCGCGATGGCAGCACTTGCAGGACCCGGAAGCGGGGACAGATCAGTCATGGCCGGCTCTTGTTCGAATGGCGGTTGGCGGCGTTGCAGATGTCCGCAGCCTAGCCTTAATCGAACCGGTTATGAAGGTTGCTGCTACAAATGGCTACAAAAAGACTACAGACACAAAAACGCCCCGAACCAGTCGGGGCGTTTTCACGAGGATGCGGCCTCGGGTTTACGCAGGTTTAGCGAACACCATCCTGACGCAGAGCGGCCGGGGTGAAGTCGCTGGTGGTGGCGGTGAAGCCGAAGTCATACGCCTGCTTCTCTTCGTTCTTCATGCCTAGTGCCAGATAACGGCCGGACTGCAGGTCGTAGAGGGTTTCGAGGGCGTACCACGGCACTTGCTTGTCGTAGTAGTTCTCGGCATGTGCCTCGGCTACACGCCACAGTTGGCCGCGACCGTCATAGTGGTCGATGACCGCTGCCTGCCAGGTGTCCTCGTCGATGTAAAAGTCACGCTTGGCATAGATGTGGCGCTGGCCTTCCTTCAGGGTCGCGACCACGTGCCAGACGCGGCGCAGCTCGTAGCGAGCTAGGTCCTGGTTGATGTGACCGGCCTTGATGATGTCCGAGTACTTCAGTTTCGGATCGTCGAGCTTGTAGCTGTCGGAGGCGATGTACATCTCTTTCTTGCCTTCGAGCTTCCAGTCGTAACGATCCGGCGCACCGTTGTACATGTCGAGGTTGTCCGAGGTACGCAGGCCGTCGGCGGCGGTACCCGGGCCGTCATACGACACTTGTGGTGCACGGCGCACACGACGCTGACCGGCGTTGTAGACCCACGCCGAACGCGGCTCCTTGACCTGATCGAGCGTCTCGTGCACCAGCAATACGCCACCGGCCAGACGCGCCGGCGCAGTCACTTTCTGCTTGAAGTAGAACAGGATGTTGCCCGGGTTCGCCGGATCGTAGTCCTTCATCTTGTCGCGGAACACGAACTGATCCTGGAAGTACACCAGGCTGTACGAGCCGTTCGGTTGCGGCGTGGCCTGGGTCACCAGACGGGTCACGCTGCCGCCGCGATAGCGGGTGATGTGGTTCCAGATCACTTCCACACCGGTTTTCGGGATCGGGAACGGCACGGCGGTATCGAAGTTTTCCAGACCGTTGCCGCCGGACACCAGGTTGGTGCTGGTGGCGTTCTTCTTGATCGCAGCGAACACGTCATCCGGCACGGTGGCGCCGCGATGGGACGGATAGACCGGCATCTTGAAGGTTTCCGGGTAGCGCTTGAACATCGCGTACTGGCCCGGGGCAAGCTTGTCCTTGTACTTGTCGACATCCTTGGCAGTGATGGTGAACAGCGGCTGCTCACTGGCGTAAGGGTTGGACAGGAAGCCCTTGCTGTCGACGCTGCCGGCATTCTTCGGTAGCGGTTTCCAGGCCGGAATCGAACCGTCGGCATTACCGGCCATTTCCGCGCCCATTGGCGTCAGGCTCTTGCCCAGTTTATCCGCTTCGGCAGCAGGCACCGCCGCCATGACACTGGTCGCCAGCAGCGACAGGCCCAGAACACCGGCGTGGAACAGACTCTTTGTTATTTTCATAAATTCGTTCGTCCTGAAATGCAGTGCTTAGAAGTTCACGCCGAAGCTGAGCGCCACGAAGTCGCGGTCATCCACGGTGGTGTACTTGCCGTCGAAGAAATTGGTGTAAGCCAGGCTCGCGGTGTAGGTGTTCTGGTACTCGGCATCGACGCCCAGGCTGACCGCTTTGCGACCTTCCTCGAAGTTGCCGCCAGGGCCTGGCGAGTAACCGCTGACGTCGTGGGACCAGGCCACGTTCGGCTTGAGGTTCACACCGGCAAACACGTCGTTGTATTCCCAGATCGCCCGACCACGGTAGCCCCACGACATCGACGTGGTGAAACCGTCGTTTTCGCAATTGCGGCTGCGGTTGTTCTGCGGCGAACCCGGGCCTGCGCCGTTGATGGTGCTGTTGTTGAGGATGTTGGCGCAGGTATCGATACCGCCAGTGGCCGGCAACTCACCCGGACCGTAGACCGGGTCACGGCCATAGCGCTTGTCGGAACGGCTTTCCAGGCCACCGACGTAGGTCGCGCCGACTTCACCAACGAGGGTCAGACGGCTGGCGCCCATGACCTGATCGAAGAAGTGCGTGAACGTCGTTTGCAGTTGGGTGATTTCCTTGCGCTCATAGCCATGCAGATCCTGACCCGGCACGCCGGTCAGCAGCGAAGCGTTGGTCAGCGCGCCGCCCAGTGGACGCACACCGGCAAACAGGATGTCGGTGGAGTTCAGTTGTACCGGCGCGTTCGGACGGTAGCTGATCTCACCGCTCCACGCCGTACCGGTAGGCAGGGTGGTGGAGAAGCTCAGACCGTAGAGACGAATGTCTTCCGGGTATTCGATGAAGTAATTGGAGTTGCCCGCAACCAGCAGCGGTGCGAGCGCGGCAAACGGCCCCGGCAGACCGGCGGCGGTGTTGTAGACCGATTGCGGTGCGCCAGTGGCGCTGAAAATCGGCGCACGGCTGTGGTAGTTCATGAAGTAGGCGCCGAACTCGGTGTCGAGTGGCTCGAACATGTATTTGAGGGACGCGCCCCACTGACCGCTATCGCGCGCGTCACGGTCCGGCCCACGGCGCACCAGCACGCCTTCTTCGTCGACGTTCACACCGTTGGCGGCCAACGGCCCCAAAGCGATCGCCGGAATCTGCGAACGCTTGTTCAGTACGCGCAGATTGCTGTCGCAACCGTCGGCAACGATGTCTGGCTGGGAGAAGAAGGTGCCGCAGTTGTCGACGACGGTCTGATCCCATTCCAGTTGGTAGAACGCTTCGGCCGAGAGGTTATCGGTGAGGCTCTGCGACACGTAGAACATGTTGACCGGAATCAGGCCTTCCTTGATCTCGGCGCCCGGACGACGGAACGCGGAGACGTCGATCGGGTTGATCGAGTTGATGCCGCCGCCGATGAAGGTACTTTCACCCCAGCTCACGACCTGCTTGCCCAGACGCACGGAACCCGGCTGATCGGCAATCGCGTAGTTGTGATAGACGAAGGCGTCGAGGATCTGCCCGCCGGAGGACTTGGCGCCCTCTTTGCGGTTGCTGTCGCTGATGTCCTTGAATTCGCGGCTCTCGTCCTTCAGTTCGAAGTCGTACCAGTATTTGCCACGGACGAACACGCCGGTGTCGCCGTATTTCAATTCAAGGTCATGGATGCCCTTGAAGATCTTCGAGAAGGTCTCGCCGCTCTTGAAGTTGGCGTGACCGTCATCGGAAGTCTGCGACAGGCCGCGGCCGCCGTTGTTGACGCCGATGAGGTTCTTGTTCGGGCTCTGAGTAGACCAACTGGCACCGATCGACAGGGACGAGTCGAACTGGCCTTCGATTTCACCGACGTTGAAACTGACGCCGAATGCAGGCCCGGCGAGCGAGGAGGCAAGACTGACCGCCAGAGGCAGTTTCGCCCGGCGCCAGAACTGGTTTACTGAGGTCATCGACGCTACTCCATGTGCATTATTGTTATGGCAGTGAGTACTTTTAAAAACGCTGTGGAGGACCGGGCGCCAGGGCTGCCCGAAATCGCTCCAGAGTTGCTCGCCCCGTTCAGTGCGTGTGCTCCGTTTTCAAAAAGTCCTTGAGCGGACTATAGCCAGCGGGTGGTAGTGCTTGATCCCTCTAAAGTGTGATTTGCAGCCGCCAACCACTCTGGAACAGTCCTTTCGCCAGTCCGACACACGTCGGCACGGCAAGGATGGCTGATTTTTTCGATTTCACAAGCCAAGCGCTTGCTTGGTGGGTCTGGCGCGCCGGTTTCGGCGCGCCAGCAGGCACTTAAAGTGTCGAAAGGAAGGTGCTGTTGTTGGCCTGCCATTCAGTGATGTCGAGGCGGATGCGCTTCTTGTCGAGCTTGCCGACACTGGTCTTGGGAATTTCGGTAACAAGGGCGATCTGACTGGGAATCGCCCACTTGCTCAGGTGCCCCAGCTCGACGAACGGCTTGAGGTGTTCCTTCAGTTCCCGTGCGCCGATCACCTGCCCTTCGCGGACCACCAGCAAGGCAAACGGGCGCTCGCCCCACTGGGGATCGGCGATGCCCACCACTGCTACTTCGCGTACCGCCGCATGCCGGCTGATGAGGTCTTCGAGGTCGAGTGAGGAGATCCACTCGCCGCCGGTCTTGATCACGTCCTTGATGCGATCACGAATATCGATCACGCCCATACTGTCGAGCGTGGCGACGTCACCGGTGTGCAACCAGCCACCGGCCCAGAGCTCGGCGCCCTTCTGCGGCTCATTGAAATAACCTTCGGTCAGCCATGGCGCGCGCAGCACCAGTTCGCCCTGGGTTTCGCCGTCGGCCGGAAGGAAATTGCCCTCGCCGTCGACAATCGCCGCTTCGACCAGTGGCCCCGGCACGCCGGCCTTGATCCGGTAAGTGGTGCGCTCGTCTTCGCTGCCGGCCATCAATTCGTCGTTGAGGTGCGCGCAGGACACCAGCGGCCCGGTTTCCGACATGCCGTACGCGGCCGTCAGTTGAATGCCTCGGGCCTTGGCGTTTTCATAGAGGCTGCGATTGAGCGCGCTGCCGCCGATGACGATTTTCCAGCCGCCAAAGTCGGCACCCTGCGCGGCCTTGGCGTTGAGCAGCATCTGCAGGATGGTCGGCACGCAATGGGAAAAGGTGACCTTCTCCTTGCGCCACAACTCCACCAGATACTCCGGGTCGTAGCGCCCCGGATAAACCTGCTTGAGCCCGAGCATGGTCGCCACGTACGGCAGACCCCAGGCGTGAACGTGGAACATCGGCGTGATCGGCATGTACACATCGTTGGTACCGAGCAGCCGTACGCTGTCGATCGAACCCATGATCGTCGCCACGCCGATGGTGTGCAGCACCAGTTGCCGGTGGGTGAAATACACGCCTTTCGGGTTGCCGGTGGTACCGGTGGTGTAGAACGTGGTGGCGACCGAGTTTTCGTCGAAGTCCTGGAAATCGTATTGCGCACTCGCGGCGGCCAGCAGTTGTTCGTATTCGCCGACGAGGTTCGGCAGCTCTGCGGTTTTCTCCGGGAGATCGGTCAGCAGCAGGGTTTTCTCCACCGTGGTCAGCTGCGGCGCGATGGCCTGATACAGCCCGACGAACTCGCTGTTGACCAGCACGAAGCGGTCCTCGGCGTGGTTCATGGTGTAGAGGATCTGCTCGGGCGACAGACGCACGTTGATGGTGTGAATCACCGCGCCGATCATCGGAATGGCGAACATGCATTCCAGGTAACGGTGGCTGTCCCAGTCCATCACCGCCACGGTGTCACCGGCCTTCACGCCAGCAGCCGTCAGCACGTTGGCCAGCCGCGCAACCCGCTCGATCAGGGTCGGATAGCTGTAGCGCAACTGGTCGCGGTAGATGATTTCGCGGGTTTTCTCGTAACGGGCGCCGGACATCAGCAGCCGTTTGATCAGCAATGGATACTGGTAGGCCCCATCGGCCGGCGGAATGACCCGAGTCTGCAACATAAGAATCCCTTTTCTGACTGCACGGTGTTGGCGGAGAGATTCGTACTCTAGTGCGCCTGCATGACAGTCAAATCAGCCAAAGGAATGATTTGCAGAGCCGTACAAATGCTAGCTTTGCGCCAGCATTTCGGGCCGAAGTTGAAGAAAACACGACCGGTGGGCGCGAGCCTGCTCGCGAAGGCGTCGGGTCAGTCGACATTTTTGGTGACTGTACTGGCGCTTTCGCGAGCAGGCTCGCTCCCACAGGGATTGATGTGTTCCAGTTCTCAATGCATCTCGGTGAACGCGATTTTCACGCCGAGAGCAATCAGCACGGCACCCATGGTGCGGTCGAACCAATGGCCCATGCGGGCGAAGCCGGCGCGCACGCGTTGCTGGCTGAACAGCATCGCCACCAGACAGAACCAGATCGCCGTCGCCACCGCCAGGTAAACGCCGTAACCGGCCTGCACCGCCAGCGGCGTGTGCGGGTTGATCACCACGGTGAACAGCGAGAGGAAAAACAGCGTGGCTTTCGGGTTCAGGCCGTTGGTGACGAAGCCTGAGGTGAACGCGCCCCGCGCGGGGCGTACGCCGGTTTCCCGGTGCAAGTCATCAGTGTCGGTTTTCGCCGGTTGCGCGCGCAAGGCCTTGAAGCCGATGTACAGCAGGTAAGCCGCCGCCGCCCACTTCAGCGCGTTGAACAGCACGATCGACTGCGACACGATCAGACCGATGCCGAGCAACGAATAGCCGACATGCAGGAAAATCGCCGAGCCCACGCCCAGTGCGGTCCAGGTGCCGGCGCGACGCCCATGGGTCACGCTCTCGCGCACGACCACGGCAAAGTCCGGTCCGGGGCTGGCCACGGCGAGCAGATGGATCAGGGCAACGGTCAAGAACTCGGTCCAGTACATGGGGGCTCCTTTGGGGCAGCTTGGTCAATAAAAAATCTGTAAAGAACACAGTCCTGTGGCGAGGGGATTTATCCCCGTTGGGTTGCGAAGCAGCCCCAAAAACTTCTGTCTGGCCCGCAGGCAATGATTTTGCGACGGCTGCGCAGCCGATCGGGGCGGTGCGACGTTTCGCTAAATCCCCTCGCCACAGGGTTATGTGTCCGCTGCGGGATCAGCGTAACGATTTGTTTCATCTGGTAGGCTCGGCAGAGTACGCCCTCCGCTCACAGCACAAAAGGTACAGTTGATGACGAACACGCGCCGCGCGGTATTCCTTGATCACCCTTCGCTGGATCTCGGCGATCTGGACCTCGGTCCGTTGCGCGAATGCTTCAGCGACTTGCAGCTGTTCGCCCAGACTCTGCCGGAACAGGTCAGCGAACGCCTGCACGGCGCCAGTGTGGCGATCACCAACAAAGTCGTGATCGACGCCGCTGCAATGGCTGCCAACCCGCAACTGAAACTGATCCTGATCAGCGCCACCGGCACCAACAACGTCGACCTCGCTGCCGCCCGCGCTCACGGCATCACCGTGTGCAATTGCCAGGCTTACGGCACGCCGTCGGTGGCGCAACACACGATCATGCTGTTGCTCAACCTCGCCACACGCCTGGCCGACTATCAGCAAGCAGTGGGCGAAGGCCGCTGGCAACAGGCGAAACAGTTCTGTCTGCTCGACTACCCGATCGTCGAACTGCAAGGCAAAACCCTCGGCCTGCTCGGCCATGGCGAACTCGGTGGTGCCGTGGCGCGATTGGCCGAGGCGTTCGGCATGCGCGTGTTGCTCGGGCAGATTCCCGGGCGCCCGGCTCGGCCGGATCGCCTGCCGCTGAAAGAACTGCTGCCGCAGATCGACGCCCTGACCCTGCACTGCCCGCTCAATGAGCACACCCGGAACTTCATCGGCGCCGGCGAGCTGGCCGCGATGAAGCCCGGCGCATTCGTGGTCAATACCGCTCGTGGCGGCTTGATCGACGAGCAAGCGCTGGCCGACGCTTTGCGTAGCGGCCACCTCGGCGGTGCGGCGACCGATGTGTTGAGTGTCGAGCCACCGACCCAGGGCAATCCGCTGCTCGCCGCCGATATCCCGCGCCTGATCGTCACCCCGCATAACGCTTGGGGCAGTCGCGAGGCGCGCCAGCGTATCGTCGGGCAACTGAGCGAAAACGCCCATGCGTTCTTCAGCGGTGAGGCGCTGCGGGTCGTCAGTTGATAAACTGCGGCACTTTTTTTCAAGGAGCAGTTATGGATCCGCGCAGTGAAGTACTGCTTCGTCAGGCCGAGTTATTCCAGGGTTCGCTGCTGTTGGCCGGCCTGCCCGCCGATGATTTGCTCGGGCGCTTGCCCAACGCGTTCGGCTGGTGCTGGCACGCTGGCGATCAAGCCGCGCTGGATGCACGTTTCGAGGGCCGCAGCCAGTTCGGCGTAAACGTGCCCGAGCGTGAGTTCGACAGCGCTGTGGTGTTCCTGCCCAAATCCAAGGACCTCACCGATTACATTCTTAACGCCGTGGCGTCGCGTCTGGCCGGGCGTGAGGTGTTTCTGGTCGGGGAAAAACGCAGCGGCATCGAAGGCGCGTCCAAACAGCTCAACCCGTTCGGCAAGCCACGCAAACTCGACAGCGCTCGCCACTGCCAGCTCTGGCAAGTCACCGTGGCCAATGCGCCTGAAGCGAAACCGCTGGAAAGCCTGGCGCAGACTTACGAACTGCCGCTGGCCGAAGGGCCGTTGAAAGTCATCAGCCTGCCGGGCGTGTTCAGCCATGGGCGCCTGGATCGCGGCAGCGCCCTGCTGCTGGAGCATCTGGACAAACTGCCGAGCGGCCATCTGCTCGATTTCGGTTGCGGCGCCGGCGTGCTCGGGGCTGCGGTGAAACGTCGCTATCCGCACAATCAGGTGACGTTGCTGGATGTTGACGCATTCGCCGCCGCCAGCAGCCGTCTGACCCTGGCTGCCAATGGCCTGGAAGCCGAAGTGCTGACCGGCGACGGCATCGACGCCGCGCCGATGGGTTTGAGCGCGATTCTGAGCAATCCGCCATTCCATGTCGGCGTGCACACCGATTATTTCGCTACGGAGAACCTGCTGCGAAAAGCGGCGAAACATCTGAAAAACGGTGGCGAACTGCGCCTTGTGGCGAACAGCTTCCTCAAGTATCAGCCGTTGATCGAGGAGCACCTGGGCGTGTGTGCGATCAAGGCTGAAGGCAATGGTTTCCGGATCTACCGGGCCAAGCGCGGCTGAAAATTTGTTCTTGCCCAATCGTATTTGCCTAGGCAGAATCCGCTCCGTCCTAGGGGAGTAGTCTCCCACGAGCGCCAAGCTCGTCCGGCATACGTCAACATACTTGATCCTCAGATCATGGCGTATGCGACCCAAGCGTCCGCACCAGACGGATCGCAGGGTTTGACAAGACCTATGACACGCACACCTTACCCGGGGCGGGAAGGCTGTACGTGTCATAGCCGTGTCGACCCGCCCCTTAGGAAATCCCTGATGCTGGACTCGTTACTCGTTCCCACCGCAATCGTTGCCTTGGCCGAAATCGGCGACAAGACGCAACTGCTCGCGCTGATTCTCGCCGCTCGCTTCCGCAAACCCTGGCCGATCATCGCCGGGATTGTCGCCGCGACCCTGGCCAACCACGCAGCAGCCGGTGCGGTAGGTGCCTGGGTCGGCAGTTTCTTCTCCGACGCCGTCCTGCACTGGATCCTCGCCGCCAGCTTCGCCGCCACGGCGCTGTGGACGCTGGTCCCGGACAAAATGGATGACGACGAAGCCAGCACGGCGCGCAAGTTCGGCCCGTTCCTGACCACGCTGATCGCGTTCTTCCTCGCGGAAATCGGCGACAAGACGCAGATCGCCACGGTGATGCTCGCCGCGCAATATCCGGAACTGTGGCTGGTGATTATCGGCACCACCGTGGGCATGCTGATTGCCAACGTGCCGGTGGTCCTGGCGGGTAACTTTGCTGCAGAGAAACTGCCGCTGACCCTGATCCGCCGCCTCGCGGCTTCGGCGTTCATGATTCTGGCGATTGTTGCGGTTTATAAAGCGATGCAGAGCAGCGGCTGGGTTTAACCCCGAGAGAAGGATCGTTCCCACGCTCCGCGTGGGAATGCAGCCGGGGACGCTCTGCGTCCCGCTTGGAACGCGGAGCGTCCCTTGCGGCATTCCCACGCAGAGCGTGGGAACGATCATGACCCCGTCAATCTCAGGACTTCGGGGCTTTTTCGTACAACGGCATCACTTTCGGAATGGCTGCCTGCAACGCAGCAATGCGGCTGCTCGAGGCCGGGTGAGTGCTCATGAATTCCGGTGGCGCGCCTTCGGAAGCCTTGCTCATCTTGTCCCACAGGGTGATTGCCGCGTTCGGGTTGTAGCCGGCGCGGGCGGCCAGTTCCAGGCCGATCAGGTCGGCTTCGTTTTCGTTGGCGCGGCTGTTGGGCAAGGTCATGCCGTAGTTGGCCACGGTGTCGGCCAGCGCCAGGCTGTCCTGGCCCAGACCGAACAAGGCACCGGCGCCCTGCTTGGCCATTTCCATGCCATAGGCTTTGGACATCGCCTCACGGCCGTGCTCGCGCAGGGCGTGGGCGATTTCATGGCCCATGACCGCAGCGATTTCATCGTCGGTGAGTTTCAGACTGTCGATCAGCCCGGTGTAGAAAATGATCTTGCCGCCGGGACCGCAGTTGGCGTTGAGCTCATCGCTCTTGATCAGATTGACTTCCCATTGCCACTGCGCCGCGTCCGGGCGGAAGGTCGGCGCCTGGGCGATCAAGCGGTTGGCGATGGTCTGCACGCGTTTGGCTTCCGGGCTGGTCTTGTCCAGCACACCTTTGCTCGACGCCTCGCCGACGGTCTTCTGATAAGACTGCGCGTACATCTGGTCGACCTCTTGCGAGGACAGCATGCTGAACATGTACTGCTTGCGCTCCACGCCCACGGCGCCGCCGCTGGTGGTGTTGACCGACTGACAACCGGCCAGCAACAGCGCTGCGCTCAAAGCACTTACCACTAATGTCTTGTTCATTCAAAAGCTCCCTGAAAACCTGAGGCGTATCCTAGGCGGCTAATTGTATCGGCGCCAGATACAACGGACGCATTGCGCGTACATCCACCTAAGGCCGCAAGTCTGGCTGGAAATTCCTCAACGCGCATTGAATCCGCCGTGCACCGATCCATCAGCGACATCGCGCGGCGATTCCGACCAACGTCTCTCATGGCCCTGCACACCCCGCCGATAAATCCCTCGCAGATTGTCCTCTTGCGTGCGGAGCTCCCATGAAGTTCAAGTCGATCCAGTTTTCCGTCGCCGCTCTGGCCGGCGCCATCGTTCTCAGCGTGGTCGCGGCGCTGGTGCTGTACGCGCTGTTCTCCGGCGCTCGCACTCAAGAAATGGTGCAACAGCGCACCCAGGCGCAGTTCGAGCAAGTCATCGAACAGCGCCTGACCTCGCTGGCGCAGACCCAGGTCAGCCAGATCCAGCGCGAACTCGAAGCGCCGCTGCTGATTGCCGGCGGTCTGGTACGGGTCAACGCCCTGCTCGGCACAATCGGCACCGATGGCCAGCCGCGCCTGAGCGTCAGCCGCGAACAACTGATCAGCCTGATCAAGGAAAACGTCGAAAAGAACCCGAAGATTCTCGGCACCTACATCGGCTGGGAAAAAAACGCACTGGACCACAATGACGCGGCCTACATCGGCAGCGCCGTGGTCGGTATCGATCCGGCCACCGGGCGCTTTTTGCCGTGGTGGTTCCGCAATACCGACGGCAGCCTGGGCGTGGACAAACTGGCCGATGTCGACGACCAGAAAACCTTGTCCACCGGCATACGCGCCAGCGAGTATTACCTGTGCTCGAAAGAGACAAAGAAACCCTGCGTGATCGACCCGGCACCGTACAAGGTCGGTGACAAGATCGTCATGCTCGCCTCGTTCATCGAACCGATCATGGTCAACGGCGCGTTCCAGGGCATCGTCGGCGCCGACCTCTCGGTGAACTTCATTCAGGACATGCTGCTCGCCGCCAACCAGAAGCTTTACAGCGGCGCCGGTGAAATGGCCCTGGTCGGCGGCAACGGGCGGATCGTTGCCTACACCAAGGACTCGAGCAAATTCGGTGAAAAAGTCAGCGACATCCTCGACGCCGAACAGGCCAGCAATCTCGCCAACCTCAAGCGCGACGAGGTCACCTATTCGGTGAATCAGGCCAAGGGCCGTATCGAGCTGTACCTGCCGTTCGGCATCGGCCAGACCGACGCACGCTGGACACTGATGCTGCAATTGCCGCTCAACGCAGTCATGGCCGATCTGCAAAACCTCCAGGCCGACCTTGATGCCCAGCGCAAATCCGACACCTTCGGCATGGCCATGGTCGGCCTGATCATCGCCGGCATCGGCCTGCTGGTGATCTGGTTGGTGGGTCACGGCATTGCGCGGCCACTCAAGCAAATGGTCGCCATGCTCGATGACATCGCTCAGGGCGAAGGCGATCTGACCCGGCGCTTGAGCAGCGACCGCAGCGATGAACTGGGCTCGATTGCCAAAGGCTTCAACACCTTCCTCGCCAAGTTGCAGGCGATGATTACGCAAGTGGTGACCTCGGTGCAGAGCGTCAGCGATTCTTCGGAACACACCGCCGACATCGCCATTCGCACCAACATCGGCGTGCAGAAACAAATGGCCGAAATCGATCAGGTGGCGACTGCGGTGCAGGAAATGACCGCCACCGCCCAGGACGTGGCGCGCAACGCCACCCAGGCCGCACAAGCGGCAAGCCACGCCGACCAGGCCGCCAGCCAGGGCATGCAGATCGTCCGCGACACCTCGAATTCGATTGGCGTACTGGCGGTGGAAATCGGCAAGGCTGTCGAGGTGGTGCAGACGCTGGCCAAGGACAGCGAAAACATCAACGCTATCCTCACCGCCATTCGCGGCATCGCCGAACAGACCAACCTGCTGGCACTGAACGCGGCAATCGAAGCCGCGCGCGCCGGCGAGCAGGGTCGCGGTTTCGCCGTGGTTGCGGATGAAGTGCGCAATCTGGCGCAGAAAACCCAGAAGGCCACCGAAGAAATCCAGAGCATGATCCAGCAGTTGCAACAGGGCACGCGCGATGTCGTGCGCGTGATGGAAGACAGCCAGAACCGCACCGACGAAAGCGTGCAGCACGCGGCGAAAGCGGCCGAAGCGCTGGAGACGATCACCCAGGCGGTGTCGGTGATCAACGACATGAACACGCAGATCGCCAGTGCGGCAGAAGAGCAAAGCGCAGTGGCCGACGACATCAACCGCAATGTGATCAACATCGGTCAGGTGGCGAATGAAGTGGCCGGCGGTGCGGATGAATCGAGCTCGGCGAGCGCCGGGTTGACCAAACTGGCGGAACAGCAGCGGCGGTTGATCAATCAGTTCAAGGTTTGATCTTTAGATCCTCATCGCGAGCAGGCTCGCTCTCACAGTTGGATTGCATTCCCCTGTGGGAGCGAGCCTGCTCGCGAATATGCCGGCACAGATCACTCATCAAGCCGGGGTCAGGCACTCCGGCCCGTTCAACTTCGGATCATTCACCAGATTCGCCAAAACCCGCTCACGCAGCGCTGCCGGCTCACTGGCGAGCAAACCCTGCAACACATGCAGCGGCGTTTCGGGATCAAGCCAGGCAGCCTGCCCCGCTTCATCAAGAATCAACGGCCGGCGCTGACTCGCCGCCGACTGAGTAATCACCGCAGTACTCAGCCAGACCTGTTCCTGCACCGGATACGCTTCCCAGATCGCCGCGAAAAACAAAGACGAGCCCTCCCCCGGCGTCAACCAGTAAGGCCGTTTGCGCTGGGTGCCGCGCCATTCGTAGAAGCCGTTGGCCGGCAGCAGGCAGCGACGCAAGCGCAAGGCCTCACGAAACATTGGCTGTTCTGCGACAGTTTCAGCGCGGGCGTGTGCAGGGGTTTTCGACAGATCGGTCAGCCACGGCGGCGTCAGCCCCCAGCGTGCACGGGCCAGCGTGCGCTGGCCATCTTCTTCGGCACGCAGCATCAACACCGAATCATTCGGGGAAATGTTCCACTGCGCCTGCTGATCGGCGGGAAAACCTGGCAGGGCCGCGAAGTCGCGGTTCCAGCGAAACAGGGCATAACGTCCACACATGGGGCAACATAACTCTGAATAAAACCAGCGCCAGCCTAACAGACCAGCGTGCCGGGAAAGCTTTCCGGTTCGTCGCCGGGCAACGGCAGCGCGGCATTGTACGCGGTGATCAGCTCGCGGGCGTATTCGGCCTGATCGTTATCAACCGACAGCCAGAGCAGGCCGAAGATCGGCAATTCACCCGCACCGCCCACCAGATCACGGCCGATCAGATGCGCCTCGATCCCCTCACTGGCAAGCATGCCCTTGAGCATTTCGCCCTCCATCAGGTTCGCCGGTTCGTAGATGCGCTGCATACGCGGCCCTCACTCGTTTTCGCTGAAGACTTCCAGATGCCACTCTTCTTCATGTACCTGCAGGACAAAGGTGATCGGACGACAGCACACCTGGCAGTCTTCGATATACGTCTGATCCCCACCGGATAAATCCAGAGTGGTCTCGACTTCCTCACCGCAATACGGACATTCATACAGTGCATTTTCCAGCATCGCGGTCTCCCCAGTGACTTGTGCGTATAATCGCCGGTCTATTTGCAGGGCTATTTTTGTCTGGCTACTTTTCAGACCGTGCCCCGCGGGTTTTCGATCAAACCCTTTACTTACCCTAGCCGTTTCCAACAAGAGAGCATGATGGGCGAATTCGATGCCATCCGACCTTACGACGACAGCGAAGTACCTGCGGTACTGGCAAGGCTGCTCGGCGACAAGGCGTTTCTAGATATCCTCACCCACTTCCGCTTCCCGCGTTTTGCCGGTGCCTTCGGCTGGATGCTCAAACCTCTTATAGCCCATCGGCTGCGTCGTGAGTTTGCCGACGTGAATTCCGTGGCTACCTTACAGGACAAAGTCGAGTTCTACGTCGACCACACCATCGAGCGCGCCACCGACGGCGTGACGTATACCGGTGTCGAGCAATTCAAGTCCGGCAGCGCCTACCTGTTCATCGCCAACCACCGCGATATCGTCATGGACCCGGCCTTCGTCAACTACGCCGTGTACCACGCCGGCCTGCCGACGCCGCGCATCGCGATTGGCGACAACCTGCTGCAAAAGCCGTTTGTCAGTGACCTGATGCGCTTGAACAAGAGCTTTATCGTCCACCGTTCGATCACCGGCCGTCGCGAGAAAATGGCTGCGTATCAATTGCTGTCGGCGTACATCAATCACTCGATCCGCAACGATTGCGCGTCGATCTGGATTGCTCAGGCTGAAGGTCGGGCGAAGGACGGCGACGACCGCACCGAGTCGGCGATCCTCAAGATGTTCCACATGAGCCGCAAGGACGAGCCGTTCGGCGAAGTGATCCGCTCGCTCAACGTGACGCCGGTGTCGATCAGCTATGAGTACGACCCGTGCGATCAGGCCAAGGCCCGCGAGCTGTACATCCGCGCCACCACCGGCACCTACGCCAAGGCGCCGGGCGAGGATGACGTGAGCATCGCCAAGGGCATCACCGGCTACAAGGGCCGGGTACACGTGAACTTTGCCGCGCCGATCACCGAGGTGTTCGAAGACACCAAGCAATTGGCGATCGAAATGGACAAGCAGATTCTCGGCGGCTACCGGTTGTTCCCGGTGCATTACCTGGCGTACGCGCAGTGGGCGGATGCCGATCCGCAACTGAATGTGCCGACGGCGGCCGAGGTGTTCCCGGCTGACGAACTGGCCAAGGCGCAGGATGAATGGCAAAGCCGTCTGGACGCCTGCCCCGCTGAGCATCGGCCGTACCTGGTGCTGCAATATGCGACGCCGGTGCGCAATCAATACCGGGTCAAGGCTGGATTGCCGCTGTAGGCAACAGCTGTGGCGAGGGGATTTATCCCCTCGCCACAGGTTTGCTATTGCTTCAGAAGCGGGTGCTGATCCAGGAGACGATCAAAGCAAGCCCCAGGCAAGCAAAACCAAAACGATAGAAAAATCGGTTCATGCGCAGCGTCGCCCAATCGAGCATCGGCTCGGCATTCGGCTGCGCCTGGCGCTGGGCGGCGAGGCTGGCCTGGGCGCGTTGCTCACGGCGGCGGGTCGCGTGCAGCAGCCAGCTGCCCGGAAAGGCCAGGAGCAAGGCCAGCAGGTTGATCAACTTGGCGGGATGGGCGGTAAACAGCGTCATCAAGTGCAGCGACATCACAGACCTCGAACTTAACCGGTGTGGCAGACGCCAGACCGACGACCGCGGCGCGGATTCTACCCAAACCCTGACGCCCTGCCCCAGCCTTTGCGACAAATAACCTGACAATCGACCGATGGCTGTCCTGTGTCATGGCATCGTCACGTGGATGCTTCACCCTGCGCGCCTCGAAACCCGAATGGAATGCGACATGCTGCACGCGGAAAACCAGGATCGCCTGTACCTCATCACTCCTTACGACGACCAGCAAAGCCTGGTCGGCAGCCTCGCCTTCAACGTGCAGGACCGGCACTGGCTGGTGTATTGCGCGCTGGGCGGGCATCAGCATGCGGACTTGCCCGAAACCGATTTGCTGACCGGCGTGAGCGTGCTCGATTTTTATTCTCAGGCTGCTTGAAGCACCGCAAATCCCCCTGTGGGAGCGAGCCTGCTCGCGAATGCATTGGGTCAGTCAACATTGCTTCGACTGAGCCAGCGCTTTCGCGAGCAGGCTCGCTCCCACAGGTTTATGCGGTATTCAAAACATGCGGCCACAAAAAAGCCCGGAACCATCACTGGCCCCGGGCTTTTTCACATTCGCTGCAAACTTACTCGGCGAGCACCTGACCCACGGTCGGGTCCTTGAACAGACGCGTCAGCGCATCACTCAATACATCGCTGACCAGTTTGGTATTGGTCTCCTGATTCGGCGCCATGCCGAAGCGCTGGTCCAGCGACGCACCGTAACGGCCGCTGTAACGGCGGTTGGCGTTCTGCACGTCGGAGCGGAAGGTCGCGCCGATGGTGGCTTCGGTCACGTACATGCCTTCTTTCGGCGACTGGTATTTCAGCTCGGCCAGGGTCACGGTCAGCTGTGGCGCGTTGGGTGCGTTGGTGGTCGGGGTGAAGCCGAGCAGGCGTACGGCGGCTTCGGCCTGGGCCTGCAGCTTGGGCAGGATCTGCTCGCGCTGTACGGTGATGGCGCTGGTTTCCGGGTACAGACCGCCACGGGTGCCGAGGGTTGGCGACGGACGACCGTCGACCACACGCACGATGACAGGCTGGCCGCGACCGACCGCTGGCAGTTGCGTGGTCAGCTTCGGCTCCGGATTCAGTTGTTGCGGGCTGTGGGCGCAGCCGGCGAGGGTCAAACCGGCGACAGTGATCAAACCGAACAACAGGCGTTGCAACATGCTCTTCTCTCCAGAATCAGGCACAAACAGGCCGGCAGTATAGCGGTGGGCCACTGCGCGTAACCAGCGCCGCACAGTGAATACTGAAATGTCTGACAAACCCCGCCGAAAGCGGTTCCTGTCACACATTCTTCACCGTCCATACACCGCGACGTCACGGCCCACCGGCAAGCTTCACAGCAGTCCTCCTTCAAGGAACTCTGCCATGCGTTATCTGATCTCGCTGTTCGCCCCTCGCCCACTGCATCGCAGCTTCGCCCTGCTCGACCGCAACGGCCGTTGCCAGGCTTTCAAGCAGTGCAGCCTGCAACCGATGGGCGATGGCTGGGTGGAAATCGAAGAAATCCGCCTGACCTGGTTGAACCAGCCGCTGCCCGCCAGCGCCCGAGTCGTACCGCGACAAATGCGCGCACGGGGTCAGGTGCAGTTGAGCATCTGACCGGATGCCTAATAAAAGTCATTAAACACGAGCAACTGCGCGCATTTCTTCGCTACAATCTCCCCCCGATTATAAGGACGTCTCCTGATCGGGCCCCGCAACAGCGTCAATGCGCATGCATCGACATCAAAATCGCCCACAGAGAGCCGCCCACACAGATCGAGTGAAGTTGGCGCGCTTGCCTGTTCTTCCGGCAAAAACCCGCTTTTCGCGAATCTGCAGAGCTGTCATTCGCTCGGCCACCGCGTTGTTTTGCCCTAGCGGGCAGGTGCCAGGCCAAGGCAGCCCTTTTTTGAGGTTCACGTCTTCAAAAGAGCGTGAAAAAAACGGGTTTTCACAACTTCACAAGAGTGTGGCGAGCAAATGAATAGTTTTGCGTCTGAACATGCACCATTAGCGTCTGAAACAGCCCAACGACACAGGACCGGGTATACCTCGAACATCGGAGCCTGAAGCCTGTCCGCTACGGATTTGGTTGCACGAAAACGGATGACTCGACCATAAGTCGAATTGCCAGCCCTGCGTCAAAATGCGTTCATGGAACGCTTGAAACCAGGCCGCACGCATCCGTCGAAGTTGCGAAAAATTGCGAAGATTCGGACATGGCCCACCTGACCACGGATAGCCCGGGCCCACTGACCTGCCCTGGAACGCCTGGCAGCCATGCCGACAATTTGGTGCTGCAGATTTGGGAGACGCGTTAAATGGCGCATAACGAAGCAGTCGACGTAGTTCTGGTAGGGGCCGGCATCATGAGTGCCACCCTGGCCGTACTGCTCAAAGAGCTCGACCCCGCGATCAAGCTGGAAGTCGTCGAGCTGATGGATTCCGGCGCCGCCGAGAGTTCCAATCCGTGGAACAACGCCGGTACCGGTCACGCCGGCCTGTGCGAGCTGAACTACACCCCGCAGGCTGCCGATGGCAGCGTCGACATCAAGAAAGCCGTGCACATCAACACCCAGTTCGAGGTGTCGAAGCAGTTCTGGTCGTACCTGACCAAAAAAGGCACGTTCGGCTCGTGCAAATCCTTCATCAGCCCGGTACCGCACCTGAGTTTCGTTCAGGGCGAAAGCGGTGTGTCGTTCCTCAAGGAGCGCTTCAATGTCCTGAGCAAGCACCACGCGTTTGCCGACATGGAGTACACCGAAGACAAAGGCAAGATGGCCGAGTGGATGCCGCTGATGATGCCGGGCCGCTCGCCCGACGAAGTCCTCGCCGCCACCCGCGTGATGAACGGCACCGACGTCAACTTCGGCGCCCTGACCAATCAGTTGCTCAAGCATTTGAGCAGTGCTCCGGACACCCAGGTCAAATACTGCAAGCGCGTGACCGGCCTCAAGCGTAACGGCGCCGGCTGGACCGTCAGCATCAAGGACGTCAACAACGGCAACACCCGCGAAGTCGACGCAAAGTTTGTCTTCCTCGGTGCCGGTGGCGCGGCCCTGCCGTTGCTGCAGGCTTCGGGTATCGAAGAAAGCAAAGGCTTCGGCGGCTTCCCGATCAGTGGCCAGTGGCTGCGTTGCGACAACCCGGAAGTGGTCAAGCACCACCAGGCCAAGGTCTACAGCCAAGCGGCCGTGGGTTCGCCACCGATGTCGGTGCCGCACCTCGACACTCGCGTCGTCGACGGCAAGAAATCCCTGCTGTTCGGGCCATACGCCGGTTTCACCACCAAGTTCCTCAAGCATGGCTCCTTCATGGACCTGCCGATGTCGGTGCGCGCTGGCAACATCGGGCCGATGCTGGCGGTGGCGAAAAACAACATGGACCTGACCAAGTACCTGGTCAGCGAAGTGATGCAGTCGATGGAACAGCGTCTGGAATCCCTGCGCCGTTTCTACCCGCAGGCGAAAGCCGAAGACTGGCGCCTGGAAGTGGCCGGCCAACGGGTGCAGATCATCAAGAAGGATCCGAAAAAGGGCGGCATCCTGCAGTTCGGTACCGAACTGGTCGCCGCGAAAGACGGCTCCCTCGCTGCCCTGCTCGGCGCTTCGCCAGGTGCGTCGGTGACCGTTTCGATCATGCTCGAACTGATCGAAAAATGCTTCCCGGCCAAGGCGTCCGGCGAGTGGGCAAGCAAACTGGCGGAGATCTTCCCGGCCCGTGAAAAGGTTCTGGAAACCGATGCTGCGCTGTATCGCAAGATCAACACGCAGAACAACATCGCCCTGGAACTGGTTGAAGAAAGCAGCGAGACACCAAGCTTCGCTTGATCTTGCGGCATAAAAAACGCCCCGTACTCCTTGAGTGCGGGGCGTTTTTTATGGCCAGGCAAGAACCAATAATCCTGGCTTACAAACCTTTGTAGTGAGGTGGCCTCAGGTGCGAGCCTTCTTGATCAATTCGATGTAGTCGCCAGCGTTGCGATGATCCTTGATCAATTTGACGAAAGTGTTGCCCTGCTCATCCTCGCCATCGACGTCATAACCCGCCGCAACAAAGAAGCCCAGAAAGCGCTCGAAGTCATCGATGCGCAAACCGCGGTAGGCCTTGATCAGTTTGTGCAGCGACGGCGAAGTGGCGTCGACCGGCTCAAAATCGAGGAACAGCTTGATCTGCTCATCGCCGATCTCGTCACCAATCACTTGTTTCTTATCTTTACGCATTGCCGACTCCAGCTCGCAGACATGACACGGGGCGGGCAGTTTACCCCTGCCCGACCGCCCGGCTCAACGCGGACGAATCGCCCCGGTGTGCAAATCGGCCCAGATATGGCCATTGGCATAACTGAGGAACTGTACATACACCGTGTCGTTGCGCAGCAGATCCATCACCACGCGGTACTGAGCGAGCGGATAGAACAGCGTCAGGGTTTTGCTTTTGTCATCGTAGGCCGGCTTTTTCAGGCTTTTGCTCTCGCCGTCGAAACTCACCAGCACCTGAGAAATGCTCGCGCCCTTGTTCAGCGATTTGCCTTTGAGGCGGATCAACAAGGATGAGGTGACCGGAATCGGCTGCTGATTGGACTGGCGCTGCGCACCGACCACCACCGAATACTCGCTGACCTGCAGCAGTTGCTGTTGCTCGGGTTCAGCGTCGCGCAGGGTCAGATCGTCCGGCGGCAGGAACTGGCTGTGCATCGGCGCGGCGGACAGCGGCAGGCTGAGAGACAGCAACAGGGCGGCGAGACTGCAGATCAAGAGGCGCATGACAGGCTCCGGAGGCGGGGCCGAGCACTCTAGCATGGGTAACGCGGATGGATCAGCACACACAAAAACAACTGTGGGAGCGAGCCTGCTCGCGAAAGCGGTGTGTCAGTTTTCAATGATGCTGACTGACACGACGCCTTCGCGAGCAGGCTCGCTCCCACAGGGGGCAATGCAGGTTCTTACATGCCTTTAACGGCGTAAATCCCGTTGGCGTTGCGCCAGTAGCCTTTGTAGTCCATGCCATAACCGAAGATGTAGCGGTCGATGCATGGCAGGCCGACGAAATCGGCCTTCAGGTCAGGACGTGCCTTGCGGTCGTGGTCCTTGTCGATCAGCACGGCGGTGTGCACTTTGCGTGCGCCGGCGTGTTTGCAGAAGTCGATGATCGCGCCCAAGGTGTGACCTTCATCGAGGATGTCGTCGATGATCAGCACGTCGCGGTCGATGAACGAGACTTCCGGCTTGGCTTTCCAGAACAGGTCGCCGCCGCTGGTTTCGTTGCGATAACGGGTCGCGTGCAGGTAGGACGCTTCCAGCGGGAATTGCAGATGCGTCAGCAGTTTGCCGGAGAAGATCAGGCCGCCGTTCATCACGCAGAACACCACCGGGTTGCTGTCAGCCAGTTGTTCGTTGATTTGTGCACCGACGCGGGCGATGGCCGCCTCGACTTCAGACTCGGTGTACAGGCAGTCAGCCTCTCGCATGATTTGACGGATATGCTCGAGATCAGCGGACATGGCGCTCTCCAGGGGTTGGCGGAATTGGAAAAGCGGGCAAAGGTACGCATCCCGCGAGGTCGAATCAAGCTCTTATGGACTAACGTACAGAATGTCCTATAGGACATCACCCTCGGATAGATTAATCTAGGCCGGTTTTTTTGCCCGCCGCCGGAGCCTTTCCCATGCCCATCCTCGAGATCCGCCATCCGCTGATCCGTCATAAACTCGGCCTGATGCGCCGCGCTGACATCAGCACCAAGAATTTCCGCGAGCTCGCTCAGGAAGTCGGCGCCCTGTTGACCTATGAAGCTACAAAAGATCTGCCGCTCGAATCCTACGACATTGCCGGCTGGTGCGGCACCGTGTCGGTGGAGAAGATCGCCGGCAAGAAGATCACCGTCGTACCGATCCTGCGTGCCGGCATCGGCATGCTCGAAGGCGTGCTCAGCCTGATCCCGGGCGCCAAGGTCTCCGCTGTGGGCGTTGCCCGCAACGAAGAAACCCTGCAAGCGCACACCTATCTGGAAAAACTGGTACCGGAAATCGACGAGCGCCTGGCGATGATCATCGACCCGATGCTCGCCACCGGCAGCTCCATGGTTGCCACCATCGACCTGCTGAAAAAGGCCGGTTGCCGCGACATCCGTGCCATGGTCCTGGTGGCCGCGCCGGAAGGCATTGCTGCCGTCGAACAAGCGCACCCGGACGTGACCATCTACACCGCGTCCATCGATGAACGTTTGAACGAGCACGGCTACATCATTCCTGGGCTTGGCGATGCTGGTGACAAGATCTTCGGCACCAAGCAGAAGGACGCGTAACCATGCAGCAAGAGTTCAACGATCCGCTCTGGCGCACGGTGCTGTCCGGCGCGCAGATGCTGTTCGTGGCTTTCGGCGCCTTGGTGCTGATGCCGCTGATCACCGGCCTGGACCCGAACGTGGCACTGTTCACCGCAGGTCTGGGGACGATCCTGTTCCAGATCGTCACCGGACGTCAGGTGCCGGTGTTTCTCGCGTCGAGCTTCGCCTTCATCACACCGATCATTCTCGCCAAGGGCCAGTTCGGCCTCGCCGCGACCATGGGCGGGGTGATGGCGGCCGGTTTCGTCTACACCTTCCTCGGCCTCGCCGTGAAGATCAAAGGCACCGGCTTCATTGACCGTTTGCTGCCGCCCGTAGTGATCGGTCCGGTGATCATCTCCATCGGCCTGGCCATGGCGCCGATTGCCGCGAACATGGCGATGGGCAAGGCCGGCGACGGCACCGAGCTGATCCACTATCAGACGGCGATGATGATTTCCATGCCGGCGCTGCTGACCACGCTGATCGTGGCGGTGTTCGGCAAAGGCATCTTCCGTCTGGTGCCGATCATTTCCGGGGTGCTGGTGGGTTTTGCCATGTCGTTCTATTTCGGCGTGGTCGACACGGCGAAGATTGCCGCAGCGCCTTGGTTCGCCCTGCCGCATTTCACCGCGCCGGAGTTCAACTGGCAGGCGATTCTGTTCATCGTTCCGGTGGCGCTGGCCCCGGCGATCGAACACATCGGCGGCGTGATTGCCGTGGGTAGCGTGACCGGTCGCGATTACCTGAAAAAGCCGGGCCTGCATCGCACCCTGCTCGGTGACGGCATCGCCACCACCGCCGCCGGCCTGTTCGGCGGCCCGCCCAACACCACGTACGCCGAAGTGACCGGCGCGGTGATGCTGACCAAGAACTACAACCCGAAAATCATGACCTGGGCGGCGATCTTCGCCATCACCCTGGCGTTCATCGGCAAGTTCGGCGCGCTGCTGCAGAGCATTCCGGTGCCGGTGATGGGCGGGATTCTGTGCTTGCTGTTCGGTTCGATCGCAGCGGTGGGCATGAACACCCTGATCCGCCACAAGATCGACCTGGGCGAAGCGCGCAACCTGGTGATTGTTTCGGTGACGCTGGTGTTCGGTATCGGCGGCGTGCTGGTCGGCACCGGCACCGGTCCTGATGACTTCGGCCTCAAAGGCATCGCGCTGTGCGCGGTGGTGGCGATTGCGCTGAACCTGATCCTGCCGGGCAATGACGGCTGGAAGCAGAAAAAGGCGGATGAGCCGCTGATTTAACCCCCCGCAATGATCGTTCCCACGCTCCGCGTGGGGATGCCTCAAGGGACGCTCCGCGTCCAGTGACGCGGAGCGTCACGGGCTGCATTCCCACGCAAAGCGTGGGAACGATCACTGTGTGAGCGGGCTTGCTCAGAGGGCCAGCGGCGCTCTTTCGCAGAGGGTCGCCAACGCCTTGGCCCATTGCGGGTCGTCGTTCAGGCACGGCACCAGCACCAATTCCTCGCCCCCCGCTTCGCGGAACTGTTCCTTGCCGCGATCGCCGATCTCTTCCAGTGTCTCGATGCAATCGGCGACGAACGCCGGGCACATCACCAGAATCTTTTTCACCCCGCTTTTGGCCAGTTCATCCAGCCGCGCTTCGGTATACGGCTCGATCCATTTCGCCCGGCCCAAGCGCGACTGAAACGACACCGACCATTTGCCGTCCGGCAGGCCCATGCTTTTGGCGAAGGCGGCGGCGGTACGGAAACACTGCGCGCGATAACAGGTCGCCAATACCGCCGGCGAGGCGGTCTGGCAGCAATCGGCGCCTTTGAGGCAGTGGTTGCCCGTCGGATCGAGCTTGCTCAGATGCCGCTCCGGCAAGCCGTGAAAGCTCAGCAGCAGATGATCGTAATCCTGCTGCAGATGCGGACGCGCACTGGCGGCCAGTGCTTCGATGTATTCCGGCTGATCGTAGAACGGTTGCAGGATCGACAACTGCACATCGAGCTTCTTCTCGCGCAGTACGCGCCGGGCTTCTTCGATCACCGTGGTCGTGGTGCTGTCGGCGAACTGCGGGTACAGCGGCGCCAGCGTGATCTTCTTATGTCCCGCTTTGACCAGACGCAGCAGACAGGTTTCGATCGACGGCTCGCCATAACGCATCGCCAGATCCACCGGGCCGTGTTTCCACGTCCGGGTCATCTGCTCCTGCAAGCGGCGGCTGAGCACCACCAGCGGCGAGCCCTCTTCCCACCAGATCGAGGCATAGGCGTGTGCCGATTGTTCGGGACGCTTGATCAGGATCAGCGACACCAGCAACCGCCGCAGCGGCCATGGCAGGTCGATCACGTAGGGGTCCATCAGAAATTGATTGAGGTAGCTGCGCACATCGGCCACCGAGGTGGAGGCCGGAGAGCCCAGATTGACCAGAAGCAAAGCGTGATCGGTCATGCAACGTCCTATTTCAGAGGCGGCTGGAGAGATCATCCAGAGCCGCGCGTAAATCCGTAAAGCGGAAGCTGAACCCCGCTTCCACCAGGCGTGCCGGCGTCGCACGCTGGCCGCCGAGCAATAACAGTGACAGCTCGCCGAGCATGACTTTCAGCGCCAGGGTCGGCATCGGCATGAACGCCGGGCGGTGCAACACACTGCCCAGGGTCTTGGCAAATTCGCGGTTGCGCACAGGTTTCGGCGCGCAGGCATTATAAGGACCGCTGGCCTGATTCCGGTGCAGAAGAAAATCAATCAGGGCGATTTGATCGTCGATATGGATCCATGGCATCCACTGCCGACCATTGCCCAAAGGCCCGCCGAGCCCGAGCTTGAACGGCAGCAACAGCCGCGACAAAAAGCCGCCCTCGGCCGACAGCACCAGACCGGTTCGCACCAGCACCACGCGGATGCCGAGGTTCTCGGCACGCAGCGCGGTCTCTTCCCAGGCGATACACAACTGACTGGCGAAGTCGTCGATGCCGGGCGGCGATTCTTCAGTCAACTCGCGTTCGCCACCGTCGCCGTACCAGCCGATCGCCGAGCCGGAAATCAGCAGCGACGGTTTCTGCGCGCGAGTTTCCAGCCACGCCAGCAGCGTTTCCGTCAGGGTGATGCGGCTGCTCCACAGCAACGCCTTGCGTCGATGGGTCCAGGGGCGGTCGGCAATCGGCGCGCCGGCGAGATTGACGATCGCATCCAGCGGCTCTTCGCCGAGGTCCTCCAGACGCGAAATTCCGCGCACTTGCGCGCCGCAGATCTGCGCGACTTTTTCCGCGCGGCGACTCCACACCGTCAGCCGATGGCCCTGCTCCAGCCAGTGCCGGCAGAGCTGACGTCCGATCAAACCAGTACCGCCGGTCAGCAATATGTGCATGACATCTTCCTCGCGTGGCGTTTAACCCGGATCACTAGTCTATTTTTATAGGCAGGGATCTTTTCGATCGGGCAGGCTCTATGGTTTAACAATAGGCCAAGCTGTCAGAACGAGAACGCTAGAAGTTATACCAAAAAACAGAATTGTACAGGTTTGATCGACGGCGTAGTCTGTACAGAAAGGTAAACGAGGCCCCTATGACTGTACCTATCGCAATCATCGGCACCGGCATCGCCGGGCTCTCCGCCGCTCAGGCTCTGACAGAGACCGGGCATACCGTTCAACTGTTCGATAAAAGCCGCGGCAGCGGCGGGCGCATGTCGAGCAAGCGCAGCGACGCCGGCTCGCTGGACTTGGGCGCTCAATACTTCACCGCGCGTGACCGGCGCTTCGTCACCGAAGTGCAGCGCTGGCAGAGCCAGGGCTGGGCCGCCGAGTGGGCGCCGCAGCTGTACACCTTCCAGGGCGGCCAACTGAACATGTCGCCGGACGAGCAGACCCGCTGGGTCGGCACGCCGCGCATGAGCGCCATCACCCGCGGCCTGCTCGATGGCCTGGACGTGCAGTTTGCCTGCCGCATCACCGAGGTCTATCGCGGTGAAGAACACTGGCATCTGCAGGACGCCGATGGCTGCACCCACGGCCCCTTCAGCCATGTGGTGATCGCCACACCGGCACCGCAAGCCACCGCGCTGCTGGCCGCCGCGCCGAAACTTGCCGGCGTCGCTGCCGGGGTGAAAATGGAGCCGACCTGGGCCGTCGCTCTCGCCTTCGAAACCCCGCTGAATACGCCGATCGAAGGCTGCTTCGTGCAGGACAGCCCGCTCGACTGGCTGGCGCGCAACCGCAGCAAACCCGGGCGCGACAGCACGCTTGACACGTGGGTGCTGCATGCAACCAGCGCCTGGAGCCGGCAACACATCGACCTGTCCAAGGAAGCAGTAATCGAACATCTGCACGGTGCGTTCGCCGAACTGCTGCACAGCGCCATGCCTGCGCCGACGTTCAGCCTCGCCCACCGCTGGCTCTACGCCCGCCCCGCCACTGGCCATGAATGGACCACACTGGCCGATGTCGATCTGGGCTTGTACGCCTGTGGCGACTGGTGCCTGTCGGGCCGCGTTGAAGGCGCCTGGCTCAGTGGTCAGGAGGCTGCACGTCGCTTGCACGAACACCTGCAATGAATCGCATCAATCCGCGCAAATTGCTGCTGTCGAAGTGGACAGCAGCCCATCCGCAAAATCGCGAAAAACATTTTCTGGTCACCGAACTGATCCGCGACGAGGAAGGTACGGTGCTGGAAGTTGAATTGCAGGCGGTGCTGACCCAGCGTAGCGAGCGGCTGGATTGGCAGGTGCTGAAAGACAGCAAGCTCTGGTTACTCGGCTGGAAATAGATTTCCCTTGTGGTGGCGAGCCTGCTCGCGAAAGCGCTGTATCAGATTCGAATTCGTCGACTGCCCCACTGCTTTCGCGAGCAGGCTCGCTCCCACAGATTCAGCGCTGTACAAAAATCTTATACAAATCATTTGACTTGTACATCCATCGATCTATGCTGAGGAAAAGTTGTACAGAGATAACTCTCTGTACAGGTATAGATTCGAGGTGCTCATGTCTACTGCTTCCCTGTCCAAGCCGAAGATCGCCATCAGCGCCTGCCTGTTGGGCGAAGAAGTGCGCTACAACGGTGGGCACAAGGAATCGCGGCTATGCAGCCGTACCCTCACCGAATATTTCGATTTCGTCCCGCTGTGCCCGGAAGTCGCCATCGGCATGGGCATTCCCCGTGAGCCGATTCGGCTGGTCGGCGACCCTGAACAACCCGAGGCCGTCGGCACCGTCGACCGGACCATCAACGTCACCAGGCCGCTGGCCGAATACGGCGAGAAAATGGCCGCCGAGTTGCAGGACCTGTCCGGCTACATCTTCATGCAGCAGTCGCCATCCTGCGGGCTGGAACGGGTCAAGGTCTATCACGACAACGGCGCGCCAGTGAACGGTGGCGGACGCGGCATCTATGCGCAGGCATTCTGTGCACAGCATCCGGATCTGCCGGTGGAAGAAGCCGGGCGCCTCAACGATCCGGTGCTGCGGGAAAACTTCATCACCCGCGTCCTGGCCTACAGCGCCTGGCAGCAAGTGCTCGCCGAGGGCCTGAGCCGCCGCGCCCTCACCGAATTCCATTCGCGCTACAAGTACCTGCTGATGGCGCACAACCCGCTGCAATACAAAAACCTCGGCAAGATGCTCGGCAACATGGCTGACAGCGATCCCGCCGAGCTCGGCCCGCGCTACTTCAGCGAGCTGATGGCCGCGCTGAAGAAATGCGCCACGCGCGGCACCCATTGCAACGTGCTGCTGCACCTCAGCGGTTATTTGAAACAATCGCTGAGCGCCGAAGACAAACAGGAAATGCAGCAGATCATCGGCCAGTACCGCCAGGGCATCGTGCCGCTGGTGGTGCCGTTGACGCTGCTCAAACACCATTTTCGACTCCATCCGGACCCGTACATCGCGCAGCAGGTTTACCTGCAGCCGCATCCGGAAAACCTCAGTCTGCGAAACGCGATCTAATGAACGATAAAACCGACAGCAGCGCCCGGGAAGACCTCGGCGCCGACTTCAAGAAAGCCCTCGACGAGGGCTGGTTGCCGATTCGCGAAGTCGCGCGGCAGACCGGCGTCAACGCCATCACCCTGCGCGCGTGGGAACGTCGCTACGGCCTGGTGGTGCCCCAGCGCACGCCCAAGGGCCATCGACTGTATAGCGCTGAACATGTGCAGCGAATCATGGCCATCCTCACTTGGCTCAACCGTGGCGTTGCGGTCAGCCAGGTCAAGCCACTGCTCGATGCGCCGCAGGCCTTCACGGAAACCGTGGAAAACGATTGGCAGCGTCTGCATCAGACGTTGCTGTCGGCGGTCACCTCGCTCAATGAGCGCGCGCTGGATGACAGCGTCAATCAAGCCATCGCCTTGTATCCGCCACGGACGTTGTGCGAGCAATTGCTGATGCCGCTGCTGGCCGAGCTCGAACAGCGCTGGCAGGGCCAGTTCGGCGCACAGATGGAACGGACGTTTTTCTTTTCCTGGTTGCGCAGCAAATTCGGCGCACGCATCTACCATAACAACCGCCAGCTGCATTCGGCGCCGCTGTTGTTGATCAATCATTCCGACCTGCCGCTGGAGCCACATCTGTGGCTGTGCGCATGGCTGATCAGCAGTGCCGATTGCCCGGTGCAAGTGTTCGACTGGCCACTGCCGGCCGGTGAACTGGCGCTTACCGTGGAGCATCTGCAAGCCCGTGGCGTGCTGCTGTATTCGAGCAAAGCCATGCAACTGGCGCAGTTGCCCAAGCTGTTGGCGAACGTCAATTGCCCGACCTTGATTGCTGGCCCCACGGTGCACATTCACCACACCGAGTTGTCCGCACGCACCGCCCAGACTGCCGATCTGTTCCTGGCTGAAGATCCGCTTGCCGCACACCAGGCGCTGCTCGAGCGCGGATTGATTTGATGATGGGTTTAATCACATGCAACTGATCTGGCTGCGCAGCGACCTGCGCCAACATGACAACACCGCCCTCGCGGCCGCCGCAGCGCGCGGCCCGACTGTGGCAGTGTATCTGTTGAGTCCGCAGCAATGGCTGGAGCACGACGATGCGCCGTGCAAAGTGGATTTCTGGCTACGCAATTTGCGCGAACTGAGCCAGAGCCTCGGCGCGCTGAACATTCCGCTGTTGATTCGCAGCGCGCCGCACTGGGATCAGGCGCCAGCAGAACTGCTCAAGCTGTGCCGGCAATTGAAAATTGAGGCGGTGCACGTCAACGAGGAATACGGCGTCCACGAAAGCCGCCGCGATGAAGCCGTGGCCGAAACGATGCGGGCCGAGGGCATCGAGTTCCACAGCTATCTGGATCAGTTGCTGTTCAAACCCGGCACGATCCTGACCAAGACCGGCACCTACTTCCAGGTGTTCAGTCAGTTTCGCAAGGTCTGCTACGAGCGCCTGCATCGCTCGATGCCTGCACTTGTAAAGGCACCGGGCAAACAGGCCGCGCTGGATATCGAAAGTGACGCAATTCCGGAGGCGGTCAAAGGCTTCGCCACGCCGAGCGAATCCCTGCGCGCCTTGTGGCCGGCCGGCGAGCAAGAGGCGCGGCGCCGCCTCGACACCTTCACCGACGCGCAGATCGATTATTACCGCAGCGAACGAGACTTCCCGGCCAAACCCGGCACCAGCCAATTGTCGGCGTACCTCGCCGCCGGGGTGATCTCGCCACGCCAGTGCCTGCACGCTGCACTGCAAAGCAATCAGGGCGAGTTCGAAAGCGGCAAGGTCGGCGCGGTGACCTGGATCAACGAGCTGCTGTGGCGCGAGTTCTACAAACACATTCTGGTCGGCTATCCACGCGTCTCGCGGCATCGCGCCTTCCGCCCGGAAACCGAGGCGCTGGCCTGGCGCGATGCGCCGGAAGAACTCAAGGCCTGGCAAGAGGCACGCACCGGTCTGCCGATCATCGACGCGGCGATGCGCCAACTGCTGGAAACCGGCTGGATGCACAATCGCCTGCGCATGGTCGTGGCGATGTTCCTGACCAAAAACCTGCTGATCGACTGGCGCGAGGGCGAACGCTTTTTCATGCGCCACCTGATCGACGGCGACCTGGCGGCCAACAACGGTGGCTGGCAGTGGAGCTCGTCGACCGGCACCGACTCGGCGCCGTACTTCCGTATCTTCAACCCGTTGAGCCAGTCGGAAAAATTCGATGCCGAAGGCGTGTTCATCAAGCACTGGTTGCCGGAACTGGCCGGGCTCAACAAGAAGGAAGTGCACAATCCGGCGGCAGCAGGAGGACTGTTCGGCGTGGCCGATTATCCGGCCCCGATCGTCAACCTCAGCGCCTCACGCGAGCGTGCGCTGACGGCGTTCAAGAACCTGCCGTCGCGCCAGCCAGTGGGCGGCAGCGATGAGTGAATTCCTGCGCAGCTTCGCCCGCGAGTTTTCCGGGTTGAACAAAGACAACCTGTATCGCCTCGGCGAGCTGTACAGCGACGACATTCATTTCACTGATCCGCTGCACGAAGTTCAGGGCCTGGCACAACTGCAGGATTACTTCAGCGAGCTGTACGCCAACGTCAGCGATCTGCGTTTCGATTTTCATGGTTTCGACCAGATCCGCGAAGGTGAGGGTTACCTGCGCTGGGTCATGAGTTATCGCCATCCGCGCCTGGCCAAGGGCCGGGAAATCAGGGTCGGTGGCTGTTCGCACCTGCTCTGGCGCGACAAGGTTTATCGCCATCGGGATTATTTCGATGCCGGGGCGCTGCTGTATGAACACTTGCCAATATTGGGCCGGGTGATTGCCTGGCTGAAAAGGAGAATGGGATGAGTCGTACACCTCCACGGCGGTATTGGTTGACCGGCGCCAGCAGTGGCATCGGTGCAGCCTTGTGTGAGGACATTCTGAAAAGCGGCGCGCACCTGGCGGTCAGCTCGCGCTCGGCCGCGCCGCTCAAGGTTTTGTCCCAGCGTTATCCGGGCCAGGTGCTGGTGGTGCCCGGCGATCTGACCAACAGTCAGACCGTGCGTGAAATCGGTGAGCAGATCGCCGAGGCCTGGGGTTCGCTGGACAGCGTGATTCTCAACGCCGGCACCTGTGAATATGTCGACGCGCGCCAGTTCGATTCGTCGATCATCGAGCACGTGGTGCGCACCAATCTGCTCGCCAGCAGCTATTGCATCGAAGCCGCCCTGCCGCTGTTGCGCAAAGGCACCGCGCCGCATCTGGTCGGCATGGCCAGCTCGGTGACTTACCTGCCACTGCCACGGGCCGAGGCCTATGGCGCATCGAAGGCCGGGCTGCGTTACCTGTTCGAATCGCTGCGCATCGATCTGGCGGATGAAGGCATTGAAGTCACCATCATCAGCCCGGGTTTTGTCGAAACGCCGCTGACCGAAAGGAACGATTTCCCGATGCCGCTGAGCTGGCCTGCGGATAAAGCGGCGCGGCACATCTTCGCCAAACTCAAAGACCGTCCGCTGGAAATTGCCTTCCCGGGGCTGTTCATGGCCGCGCTGTGGCCGCTGTCGAAACTGCCCGCTCGCGCGCAACTGGCGATCGGCAAACGCATGGTGCGCAAGAACCCTCCGCAGCGGGACCCGATATGAAAATCGCCGTAATTGGCAGCGGTATCGCCGGGCTCACCTGCGCCTACCTGCTGAACCGCCGCCACGACATCACTGTGTTCGAAGCGAGTGACTGGGTCGGCGGCCATACCCACACCGTACCGGTCAGCGTGGCCGGGCAATCGTTCGCCATCGATACCGGTTTCATCGTGTTCAACGACTGGACTTACCCGAACTTCATTCGCTTGCTCAACCAGCTCGGCGTGGCGTTCAAGCCGACCGAAATGAGCTTTTCGGTAACCGACCCGGACACTGGCGTGGAATACAACGGCAACAACCTCAACAGCCTGTTCGCACAGCGCAGCAATCTGTTGTCGCCGGGGTTCTGGGGCATGCTGCGCGACATTCTGCGCTTCAACAAAGAAGCCCAGCGCGACCTGATCGAACTGCGCATCGCCGCCGACACCACCCTCGATGATTACCTCAAGGCTGGCGGCTACGGCGAGCGTTTCATCCTGCATTACATCGTGCCGATGGGCGCGGCGATCTGGTCGATGCCGATGGCGGAAATGCTCAATTTCCCGCTGCAATTCTTCCTGCGCTTCTTCAAGAATCATGGCCTGCTCTCAGTCAGCGATCGTCCGCAGTGGCAGGTCATCGAAGGCGGTTCCAGTGCCTATGTGGCGCCGCTGACCGCTTCGTTCAGCGACAGGATCCGCCTGAACTGCCCAGTCAAGCGCCTCGAGCGCAACCAGCACGGCGTAGTTATCCACAGCCCGGCCGGCCTCGAACATTTCGACAAAGTGGTGTTCGCCTGTCATAGCGATCAGGCGCTGAACCTGCTGGCCAACCCGAGCGACGCCGAGCGTTCGATTCTCGGTGCCCTGCTCTACGCCGACAACGACGTCGTGCTGCACACCGACACGCGCCTGCTGCCAACGCGCAAACTGGCCTGGGCCAGCTGGAATTATCGCCTCGAGGGCGCCGGCCATACGCGCGCGGCGGTCACCTACAACATGAACATCCTGCAGGGTATCGAGAGCGACACCACGTTCTGCGTCAGCCTCAACCAGACTGCCGGCATCAGCCCGGATAAAGTGCTGGCCCGCTATACCTACGCCCACCCGCAATACACCCTCGCCGCAGCGGCCGCGCAAAACCGTTGGGGCGAACTCGACGGCGAGCAGCACACGCATTATTGCGGCGCCTACTGGGCCAACGGCTTTCATGAAGATGGCGTGGTCAGCGGGCTGCGCGTAGCCGCCGCGTTCGGTGAAACCCTGTGAACAGCGCTCTGTACAACGGCGTCATCGGCCACCGACGTTTTTCGCCGCGCCGCCACGAATTCCGCTATCGCATCGGTTTGCTCTATCTCGACCTGAGCGAACAGGACGCCGTGCTGGCGCTGTCGCCACTGGCCGGGCGCAGCCGCTTTGCGCCGTTCTCGTTTCGCGAAACCGATTACCTGAAAGCCTTCACCGGCAAGGGCATGCGCCTGATCGACGCGGTGCGCCAGCAGGTCGGCGCAGCCATCGGTCATGAGCCGCAAGGCGCGGTATGCCTGCTGACCCAGCCGCGCAGTTGGGGCCTGTCGTTCAATCCGGTGAGTTTCTTCTATTGCCATGAAGCCGACGGGCAACTCGCGGCGATCGTTTGTGAAGTAACCAATACGCCATGGCGCGAGCGTTATCACTATGTGCTGCCGGCGCAGGTGCCGACCAGCCTGGTGGATTTCCATCAGCATTTCGCTGTGGCCAAGGCGTTTCACGTGTCGCCGTTTCTGCCCCGCGACCTTGAATACCGCATGAGCTTCAGCCCCGCTGCGCAAAGCCTTGGCGTGCACATGGCCGATTGGCAGGGCAACGAGAAACTGTTCGACGCCACGCTCAATCTGCGCCGTGAACCGCTCGATCGTCGCAGCCTGCATCGCTACCTGCGGCGCTTTCCGTGGATGACCGCAAAAACCGCTCTGGCGATTTATTGGCAAGCGCTGCGACTGCTGCTCAAGCGCGCGCCGATCTTCCCTCACCAGGCTGCCGACGGCAGCTTTAAAACCGCCACTGTGCCTCCGAAGGAGCCGCACCATGAAATCCTCTAGCCTGCCGCTCGGTCGCTTCAGCACCAACGGTTTGACCGGCTCGCTGCTGCGCCGTGGCGTGTTGCGCCAATTGGCCCAGCTCAAACACGGACAATTGATGGTCGTCGAGGATGGCGAACAAATGCTTTTCGGCACCCCGGGCAGTGCTCTGCTCGGCGAAGTCCATGTACTCGACCCGGCCCTGTGGGGCATGGTCGCCAGTAGCGGCTCGATCGGCGCCGGCGAAGCATTCATCCACGGCTATTGGAGTTCGCCGGACCTGACTGCTGTGGTGCGCGTATTCGTCAGCAATCTCGATGTACTCGATGCCATGGAAGGTGGCTTGGCGCGTCTGGGCCGGCCCTTCGTACAAGGGCTGCACTGGCTCAATCGCAACACGCGCAAGGGTTCGCAGAAAAACATCGCCGCGCACTACGACCTCGGCAATGAACTGTTCGAACAGTTTCTCGACCCGACCATGATGTATTCCGCCGCCCAGTTCCTTTCGCCGAGCGACACCCTGGAACAGGCGCAATTGAACAAACTTGAACGCATCTGCCAGAAACTCGCGCTCAAACCCAGCGACCACCTGCTGGAAATCGGCACCGGTTGGGGCAGCATGGCCCTGTACGCAGCGCAGCATTACGGTTGCCGCGTGACCACCACGACGCTGTCGAAAGAGCAGTTCGCGTTCACTGCCAAGCGCATCGAACAACTCGGCTTGCAGGATCGCGTCACCCTGCTGCTCAAGGACTACCGCGACCTCAGCGGCGAGTACGACAAACTGGTGTCGATCGAGATGATCGAAGCGGTCGGCCATCGGTTCCTGCCGACCTACTTCAAGCAATGCGCGCACTTGCTCAAGAGCAACGGCCTGATGCTGCTCCAGGCGATCACCATTCGCGAGCAACGTTATGAACAGGCCAAGCGCAGCGTCGACTTTATCCAGCGCTACATCTTCCCCGGCGGCGCCCTGCCCTCGGTGCACAAGATGCTCGATGTGGTCAGCCGCGAAACCGACATGAACCTGCTGCACATGGAAGATTTTGGCCTGCATTACGCCAAGACACTGCGCCTGTGGCACGAGAATTTTCGCCTCGCCCATGGTCGCCTGAGCGAACTGGGCTACGACGATTATTTCCTGCGTTTGTGGGAGTTCTATCTGTGCTACTGCGAGGGAGGATTCCTCGAACGCACCATCGGCACCGCGCAATTGCTGCTGGCCAAACCGGCGGCGATGACCGCACCGTTGCTCGGTCGCTTCGATGCGTGAGCGAATCGCCAATGCCGTGCTGTTTCAGCTCGGCTGGCTGGCCTGCGTGCTCGGCGGCAACAGTTTGTGGCTGTTGCTGGCGGTGGCGGCACTGGTGATTCATCTGCGCTGGATCAGCAGTTGGGCGGCAGAAGGTCGTTTGATTCTGTGCGTGGTGATTGTCGGCACGGCGGTGGACAGCGTCTTGCGTTACCTCGACGTGTTCCGCTTTGCAGACGCCTCACCGCTGATTCCGCTGTGGCTGATGCTGCTCTGGGCGCTGCTCGCCACCACGTTGCGCCATTGCCTGGCCTGGAGCGCGCGGCCATGGTGGCTGGCCAGCGCACTTGGCGCGGTGGGCGGCGCATTGTCGTACTACGCTGGCGGACGGCTGGCCGGCGTGCAATTTCCCTACGGCGAGGCGGCGACGCTGATCGTCATCGGCCTGCTCTGGGCAGGCTTGTTCCCACTGTTGCATTTGATGGCGCGGCGTCTGGCGCCGTGAGCGTCCGTCAGCGCTTTCACACCCACGGCGATCACTGCCTTACACTGCCACGATGAAAACCATCCCCCACACCCAAATTGCCGAACCGGCGGTCACCTGCTCGACCTGTGCGGCGTGCTGCTGCCAGCTCGAAGTGATGCTGATCACCGACACCGGCGTACCTGATCGCTTTATCGATACCGATGAATGGGGCGGTGAAGTGATGCTGCGTCTGGACGACGGCTGGTGCGCGGCGCTGGATCGCGACAGCATGATGTGCACGATCTATGAACGACGCCCGCTGATTTGCCGCGAGTTTGAAATGGGCGCGCCGGAGTGCATCGAAGAGCGCCGGGGTATTGCGACAGCCTACCGCTGATTTCTTTGACAACGCAGAAACAACTGTGGGAGCGAGCCTGCTCGCGAAGGCGGTGTGTCAGCCACCATTTGAATTGACTGACACTCGGCTTTCGCGAGCAGGCTCGCTCCCACGTTGGTTCCGCGTAGCGGCGTGTTACAGCGGCATTGTGTAATGCAGCGCGTAGCTTTCTACACCATCGTTGTCGCTGGACAGGCCGGCGTTGGAGTAGTGCGTGGCGCGGATGCCGACTTCGTGGCCGCCGTTGAAGCGCAGGCCGACACCGATGCGGTCTTCGAACTGGAAGGAGCCGCCCAGCTTGTTGCTTTCGTACTCGGTGTTGGAGAAGAACGCCACGCCGATACCCGCTTCCACGTATGGCTTGACCGACTGGCCGGCAAACTCGTAAACGAATACAGGCGAGAACGACAGGCTGTTGTTGCTGGAAGTCTTGTCACCTTCCCAATACGTGTAGGCACCGCTCCAGTAGCCGGTCAGGCGACCCACGTCGCTCTGCAGCCAGCTCTTGTCCCAGTCGAAATTCATGCCTAAGCGATACGTCATTGTCGAATCGCTGGTACCGCCGACGGCGAATTCAACGCCAGCGGCTTGTGCAGAAATGCTTTGCCCCATCAGTGCGGCCGCAATCGCGGCCAAGCAGAATAGTCGCTTCACTTTGAAACTTCCTTTTCCGGAACGATCGTTTGGTTTTTAGTTGCTGCTGTCGCTATAGAAATCCGCGCTTGGTCAGAAGTTCAGCGTTTTTTCAGTTATTTCACATTTTTTTTACAAGTCGAAGTTTTGCACATTCGACGCAGTTTGGCCCAGCAACGGTAGGATTTTTCTGAGGGATTGCGGATCGCCACTGGTCCAGAACTTCACTGGCTGGCTCGGACGTTGCGCCAGCAGATCACGCTCGGCGAGCAAGCGCTGCAACTGCCGGGCCACGGCAGCTCCGGTATCGATCAGGCTGACATCGTCGGCGATCATCGACCTGAGTAACGGCTTGAGGAAGGGATAATGGGTGCAGCCAAGAATGATTGTGTCGCAGTTTTGCGCCAGCAATGGAGCGACGTAACCTTGCAATAAAGTGCGTAATTCGGCGCTGTGCAGATCACCCGTTTCGATCAGTTCGACCAGTCCCGGACAGGGCTGGGTGATGACTTTTATGTCAGCCGCGAAACGATCGAGCAACGCGGCAAACTTTGCGCTCTGCAACGTGCCGGTCGTGGCCAGAACGCCAACCACGCCGCTTCGCGTGGCCGCTGCGGCCGGTTTCACCGCCGGCTCCATGCCGACAATCGGCCAGTCCGGGAAATCACGACGCAGGTCGGCAACACCGGCCACGGTCGCGGTATTGCATGCCAGTACCAAAGCCTTGGCACCCTGCTCGCGAAAAAATCCTGCCATCGCACTGCAACGCTGGCGGATGAATTCCGGGGTTTTCTCGCCGTAAGGAATGTGCCCGCAATCGGCGACGTAAAGCAGCGATTCGTTGGGCAGCAAGCGCTGGATTTCGCCGAGGACCGACAAGCCGCCGACCCCGGAATCGAACACGCCGATCTGCGCTTCACGCATGGCGCGCGCCACAGACGCTGCAGCCCGGATCACGCTTGACTCGTAATTCACGGAAGCGCGAGCCCAAGGCGTCGATCAACAACAGTCGCCCCACCAAGGGTTCGCCAAAGCCGACCAGCACCTTCAACGCTTCCAGCGCCTGCAAGCTGCCGACCAGACCGACCAATGGCCCGACCACGCCGGCCTCGCTGCAGGTCAGTTCGGCTTCGCTGCCGTGTCCGTACAGGCAGTGGTAGCAAGGGCTCTCGCCACGCCGCGGATCGAACACCGACAGCTGCCCTTCCAGACGAATCGCCGCGCCACTGACCAGTGGCTTGCACGCGGCAACACAAGCGGCGTTAACCGCCTCGCGCGTGGAAAAGTTGTCCGAGCAATCGAGCACCAGATCCACCGCCGCCACCGCTGCGGCGAGGGAATCCTCGTCCAGCGCCTGACGATGGGCGATCAGTTGAATCTCTGGATTGATCGCGCCCAGGCGCTTGAGCGCCGAGTCGACCTTGGACATGCCGACACTGTCGGTGTCGTGAATGATCTGCCGTTGCAGGTTGGTCAGATCGACCGTGTCGAAATCCGCCAGATGCAACTCGCCGACGCCCGCTGCCGCCAGATACAACGCCACCGGCGCGCCGAGACCGCCAAGGCCGACGATCAGCACGCGGCTGGCCTTGAGCTTCAGTTGCCCGTCGATGTCGACGTGTTGCAGCAGAATCTGCCGGCTGTAGCGCAGCAATTCCTGATCATTCAGCACGGCAGGCGCCCCAGACTGATGCGTTGATGGCCGCCCAGATCGGTGCGGCTGTGGACTTCTGCAAAGCCACGAGTGAGCAGTAGGTCACGCACGGCTTCGGCCTGATCATACCCGTGTTCGAGCATCAGCCAGCCGCCGGCTTCAAGATGATCCGGCGCCTGCGCAACAATCAGGCGCAGATCGTCGAGGCCATCTTCACCGGCGATCAGCGCACTGGCCGGTTCGAAGCGTACATCGCCCTCGACCAGATGCGGATCGGTGGCGGCAATGTACGGCGGGTTGCTGATGATCAGTTGAAAGCGCTGGCCTTCAAGGGCGCTGAACCAATGGCTGCTCAGCACCGTAGCGTTGTTCAGGTGCAGACGCTGGCGATTGCGTTCGGCCAGGGCCACGGCTTCAAGCACACGATCCACGGCGGTGACTTTCCACGCCGGGCGTTCGCTGGCCAAAGCCAAAGCAATCGCGCCACTGCCGGTGCCCAGATCGAGGACCTTGGCCGGGGTTGTCGGCAGCAGCTCAAGGGCTGCCTCTACCAGCAGTTCGGTGTCCGGGCGCGGAATCAGCGTGTGCGGCGCGACTTCCAGATCGAGTTTCCAGAAACCCTGCTGGCCCAGAATGTAAGCCACCGGCTCGCCACTGCGGCGGCGTTGCAAATACTCGGCAAAGGTCAGCGCAGCCTCGCTCGGCACGATGCGTTCGGGCCAGGTGTGCAGAAAGCTGCGCGACTTGCCCAATGCGGCGGCGAGGAGCAATTCAGCGTCCAGACGCGCAGTCGGCGAGTCCGGCAACTCGGCAGCGCGCAACAGGCTGGCGATGATGGTCATTTATTCACCTATCGCTGCGAGCTGGTCAGCCTGATATTCGGCCAGCAGCGGCTCGATCACGGCTTCGACGCCACCGGCGAGAATTTCATCCAGGGAATACAGGGTCAGGTTGACGCGATGGTCGGTGACCCGGCCCTGAGCGTAGTTGTAGGTGCGGATACGCTCGGAACGATCGCCGGAGCCGACCAGCAACTTGCGCTCACTGGCAATCGCGTTGGCCGCCGCTGCGTTCTGCTGATCGTTGAGTTTCGCCGACAGCCACGCCATCGCCCGGGCACGGTTCTTGTGCTGGGAACGTTCTTCCTGACACTCGACGACGGTGCCGGTCGGGATGTGGGTGATGCGGATCGCCGAATCGGTGGTGTTGACGTGCTGACCACCAGCGCCGGAGGAACGGTAAGTGTCGACACGCAGATCCGCCGGGTTGATCTCGATGGCTTCGCGCTCGTCCGGCTCGGGCAATACCGCCACGGTGCAGGCGGAGGTGTGGATCCGGCCCTGGGATTCGGTGGCGGGGACACGCTGGACGCGGTGTGCGCCGGACTCGAATTTCAGCTTGCCGTAAACGTTGTCGCCTTCGATGCGCGCGATGACTTCTTTATAGCCGCCGTGTTCACCTTCGTTTTCCGAGAGGATCTCGACGCGCCAGCCACGCCGCTCGGCATAACGCGAGTACATGCGGAACAGGTCGCCGGAGAAGATCGCCGCCTCGTCGCCACCGGTGCCGGCGCGAATTTCGAGGAAGACGTTGCGCCCGTCATTCGGATCTTTAGGCAGCAACATGCGCTGCAGATCGGATTCCAGCGTGACCAGCAACTCCTTGGCTTCGCGAACTTCTTCCACGGCCATTTCGCGCATGTCCGGGTCGTTGTCCTTGAGCAGCGCCTGCGCGCCTTCAAGATCGCTTTGCACGCCGAGCAGCTTTTTATAGGCGGCCACTACCGGCTCGAGTTCGGCGTATTCCTTGGAATAGGCGCGGAACTTGGCCTGATCGGCAATGACTTCACCGTCGCCGAGCAGCGCGGTCAGTTCCTCGAAACGGTCCTGGAGAATGTCCAGCTTGTTGAGCAGTGACGCTTTCATTGCGGTTTTTTATCCGAAAAACTATCCGGTGAGCCCTCAAGGGCAAAGAGTTCCTGGGCCATGGCCAGCGCATCGAGGCGGCCTTCGGCAGACAGCTTTTTCAACTGCACGCTGGGCGCATGCAAGAGTTTGTTGGTCAGGCCACGGGCCAGTTGCCCGAGCACGTCTTCGGCGTTGCCGCCGTTGGCCAGCAGACGCAGGGCCTTCTGCAATTCCTCGTCCCGCAGGCGTTCGCTCTGTTGACGATAGGCCTTGAGCACATCGACTGCCGCCAGTTCGCGCAGGCGCACCATGAAATCGTCGGCGCCGACCGAGACCATTTCCTCCGCCGCTTGCGCAGCGCCCTGACGGCTCTTGAGGTTCTCGGCGACCACTTCGTGGAGATCGTCGACGCTGTACAGGTAAACGTCGTCGAGTTCGCCGACTTCCGGCTCGATATCGCGCGGTACGGCAATGTCGACCATGAAGATCGGCTTGTGCTTGCGCAGCTTCAGCGCACTTTCCACTGCACCCTTGCCGAGGATTGGCAACTGGCTGGCGGTCGAACTGATGACGATATCACTGCGCACCAGCTCCGCCGGAATGTCCGAGAGCAGCACCGCGTGAGCCCCAAATTGCTCGGCCAACTGACTGGCGCGCTCCAGCGTGCGGTTGGCAACGACGATGCGCTTGACCCCCAGCTCATGCAAATGGCGCGCGACCAGCGTAATCGTCTCACCGGCACCGATCAGCAGCGCCTGGCTGCGTTGCAGATCGCTGAAAATCTGTTTCGCCAGGCTCACCGCAGCAAACGCCACCGACACCGGGTTCTCGCCGATCGCAGTATCGGTACGCACCTGCTTGGCGGCATTGAACGTCGCCTGAAACAGCCGCCCCAGCAGCGGACCGATGGTGCCGGCCTCGCGGGCCACGGCGTAGGCCGATTTCATCTGACCGAGAATCTGCGGTTCGCCCAACACCAGCGAATCGAGCCCGGAGGCGACGCGCATCATGTGACGAACAGCCGCATCGTCTTCATGCACATAGGCACTGGCGCGCAGTTCGTCGAGGCTCAGATGGTGATAATCGGCCAGCCAGCGCAGCACGACATCGGCCGACAGCTGATCCTGTTCTATATAAAGCTCACTGCGATTGCAGGTGGAGAGGATCGCGGCTTCGCGGCTGTCGGTCAGTCGGCAGAGCTGCTGCAAGGCCTCCACCAGCTGCTCAGGGGTAAAGGCCACGCGCTCGCGGACGTCTACTGAAGCAGTCTTGTGGTTGATACCGAGTGCAAGGAAGGCCATTCAAGGTCGCTGGTGGTGACGTGAAGCCGGCAATTGTCCTACTTCGAAAGATTCAGAACAACTACCGCTGACTATTGTCCCAATCGTCAGCCCCTATAATGGCCACAATTGAGTCTCGGTTATGTTTGGCCGAAGGCTTGTGTCATGATGATCCGACCGCAGGTTAGTCGTCCTCTTCCTATATGAATAGATCTTCCGCGTTGCTCCTCGCTTTTGTCTTCCTCAGCGGCTGCCAGGCCATGGCGCCCGTTGCGCCGGACGGCACCCCGCCGGTCGAAGACACCACGCCCGCACCTGAAAAGCCCAAGGTTTACGGCTCATTCAGCGAGGAAACCGTGTTCAGTCTGCTGAGCGCCGAACTCGCCGGCCAGCGCAATCGTTTCGACATTGCCCTGGACAATTACGTGACCCAGGCCATCAACACCCAGGATCCGGGCGTCTCCGAGCGGGCTTTCCGCATCGCCGAATATCTGGGCGCCGATCAACCGGCCCTCGACACCGCGCTGATCTGGGCGCGCAACGCGCCGGATGATCTCGAAGCGCAACGCGCCGCTGCCGTGCAACTGGCCCGCGCCGGGCGCTACGACGACTCCATGGTCTACATGGAGAAAGTCCTGCAGGGCAAGGGCGACACCCATTTCGATTTCCTCGCGCTGTCGGCGGCCGACACCGATCAGGAAACCCGCAACGGCCTGATGAAAAGCTTCGACCGTTTGCTTGAGCGCCACCCGAACAACAATCAGCTGATTTTCGGCAAGGCTCTGCTGTTGCAGCAGGACGGCGACAATCAAGGTGCGCTGACTCTACTCGAAGACAATCCGCCGGAAGATGGCGAGATCGCACCGATCCTGCTGCGTGCGCGCCTGCTTCAATTGCTCAACCGTGGCGACGAAGCGCTGCCGCTGTTACAGAAAAGCATCAGGAAATACCCGGAAGACAAGCGCCTGCGCCTGACTTACGCGCGCATGCTCGTCGAACAGGACCGCATGGACGACGCCAAGGCCGAATTCTCCACCCTCGTTCAGCAATACCCGGAAGACGACGAACTGCGTTATTCGCTGGCGCTGGTGTGCCTGGAAGCCAAGGCGTGGGAAGAGGCCAAGGGTTATCTGGAAGACCTGATCGCTCGCGAAAGCCATGTCGATTCGGCGCATCTGAATCTCGGCCGGATTGCCGAAGAGCGCAATGACCCGCAAGGCGCGCTCATCGAGTATGCCCAGGTCGGCCCGGGCAATGACTATCTGCCGGCACAGCTGCGTCAGGCCGATATCCTGATGAGCAACGGCAAAACCGCCGAAGCGCAGAGCAAACTGGCGGCCGAGCGTGACGAGCAGCCCGACTACGCGATCCAGCTGTATCTGATCGAATCGGAAACCCTCTCGGCCAATAAACAGGACGACAAGGCCTGGAAGGTTCTGCAACAAGCGCTGCAGAAATACCCGGACGATCTCAATCTGCTTTACACCCGCGCCATGCTCGCGGAGAAACGCAATGATCTGGCGCAAATGGAGAAAGACCTGCGCCTGATCATCAAGCGCGACCCGGACAACGCCATGGCGCTCAATGCACTGGGCTACACCTTGTCCGATCGCACCACCCGCTACGCTGAAGCGAAAACGCTGATCGAGCAGGCGCACCAGATCAATCCGGAAGACCCGGCGGTACTCGACAGCCTCGGCTGGGTGAACTATCGCCTGGGAAATCTGGACGACGCGGAGAAATACCTGCGCCAGGCGCTCGAGCGTTTCCCTGACCACGAAGTCGCCGCGCACCTGGGCGAAGTCCTCTGGGCCAAGGGCAATCAGCGCGAAGCCAAACAAGTGTGGGGCAAGTTCCTCAAGGATCAGCCCGACAGCACCATTCTGCGCAGCACCATCAAGCGCCTGACCGGATCCGAGAATCTTTAAACCATGCTTTTGCGCCACGTTATTGTTTTCAGCTTCATCGCCCTGCTCGCCGGCTGCTCGGGTTTCGGCACTCGCGAATCGGTCGAGGGCCACGGCAGCCCGGCCCAGTGGGCGGCGAATAAACAGCAACTGACCGGCCTCGATGGCTGGCAGATCGACGGAAAGATCGGCATCCGCGCGCCGAAAGATTCCGGCAGCGGCACGCTGTTCTGGCTGCAGCGTCAGGACTACTACGACATTCGCCTGTCCGGCCCGCTGGGTCGTGGCGCGGCGCGCCTGACCGGGCGTCCGGGCAAGGTGTCGCTGGAAGTCGCCAACCAGGGCCGCTACGAATCGCAGTCACCCGAAGCTCTGCTCGAAGAACAGCTGGGCTGGAAATTGCCGGTGTCGAATCTGGCCTGGTGGGTTCGTGGCCTGCCCGCGCCGGAAAGCAAAAGTCGCTTGAATCTGGACGCCGACAGTCATCTGGCCAGCCTTGAGCAGGACGGCTGGAAAGTCGAATACACCGCCTACACCGAACAGAATGGTTATTGGCTGCCCGAGCGCATCAAGCTGCACGGCACCGACCTCGACGTGACGCTGGTGATCAAAACCTGGCAACCGCGCAAGTTGGGGCAATAACGCATGACCGCTGCACGCCTGACCCTGCCCTCGCCGGCCAAACTCAACTTGATGCTGCACATTCTCGGTCGCCGTGAAGACGGTTATCACGAATTGCAGACGCTGTTTCAATTCCTCGATTACGGCGATGAAATCACTTTCGCCGTACGCGATGACGGCGTGATCCAGCTGCACACCGAGTTCGCCGGCGTGCCCCACGACAGCAACCTGATCGTGCGCGCGGCGAAGATGTTGCAGCAACAGTCCGGTTGCGCGCTCGGCATCGACATCTGGATCGACAAAGTCCTGCCCATGGGCGGCGGCATTGGTGGCGGCAGTTCGAATGCGGCGACAACGTTGCTCGGGCTCAACCATTTGTGGCAACTGGGCTGGGATGAAGATCGCCTCGCCGCACTGGGCTTGTCACTGGGCGCCGACGTACCGGTGTTCGTCCGTGGCCATGCGGCGTTTGCCGAGGGCGTCGGCGAGAAACTGACCCCGGTCGACCCCGAAGAACCGTGGTATCTGGTGCTCGTGCCGCAAGTCGCTGTTAGTACGGCAGAAATTTTTTCCGATCCTTTGTTGACACGTAACACACCGCCCATTAAAGTGCGCCCCGTTCCCGAGGGAAACAGTCGAAATGACTGCTTGCCGGTGGTAGCAAGGCGTTATCCAGAGGTACGTAACGCATTGGATTTGTTAGGTAAATTTACCGAAGCAAAGCTCACCGGAACTGGAAGTTGTGTGTTTGGGGGCTTCCCAAGCAAAGCTGAAGCTGATAAAGTCTCGGCCCTTCTGACAGAGACCCTTACAGGGTTTGTAGCGAAAGGAAGCAACGTTTCGATGTTGCATCGCAAGCTGCAAAGTCTGCTCTAAAGGAATCAAGTGCCCGGCACTTGAAAGCAACAGATACAGGGGCGTCGCCAAGCGGTAAGGCAGCAGGTTTTGATCCTGCCATGCGTTGGTTCGAATCCAGCCGCCCCTGCCATTTTCTCTACTCATCCAGGTTACCCTCAGCCTCTAGGTACTGCGCGTGTCCAAGATGATGGTCTTTACGGGGAATGCCAACCCCGATCTGGCTCGGCGTGTCGTACGTCAGCTGCATATCCCTCTCGGTGACATCTCTGTCGGCAAGTTTTCCGACGGCGAAATCACAGCCGAGATCAATGAAAACGTTCGCGGTAAAGACGTCTTCATTATTCAGCCGACCTGCGCTCCGACCAACGATAACCTGATGGAACTGGTAGTGATGGCTGACGCCTTCCGCCGCTCCTCGGCTACTCGTATCACTGCTGTTATTCCTTATTTTGGTTATGCCCGTCAGGATCGCCGTCCGCGTTCCGCACGTGTAGCTATCAGCGCGAAAGTCGTTGCTGACATGCTTACCGTAGTCGGCATCGACCGTGTTCTCACGGTTGATCTGCATGCTGACCAGATTCAGGGCTTCTTCGATATTCCGGTAGATAACATCTACGGCTCCCCGGTTCTGGTGGATGACATTGAAGATCAGCGCTTCGAAAACCTGATGATCGTGTCTCCGGACATTGGTGGCGTCGTGCGTGCACGGGCTGTTGCCAAGTCGCTGGGCGTCGATCTCGGGATCATCGACAAACGCCGTGAGAAAGCCAATCACTCTGAAGTGATGCATATCATCGGTGATGTCGAAGGGCGTACCTGTATTCTCGTCGATGACATGGTCGATACCGCCGGCACCCTGTGCCACGCGGCCAAGGCCCTGAAAGAGCATGGCGCAGCCAAGGTCTTTGCCTACTGCACACACCCTGTGCTGTCGGGCCGGGCCATCGAGAATATCGAAAATTCCGTGCTGGACGAGCTGGTGGTGACCAACACCATCCCGCTGTCCGCTGCAGCACAAGCCTGTGCACGTATCCGTCAACTGGATATCGCACCGGTTGTTGCCGAAGCGGTTCGCCGCATCAGCAATGAAGAATCGATCAGCGCGATGTTCCGTTAAGGGCCCTGCCCTTCGCGAAATGTCTCGTTGACGAAAAGCGCCCCGCCCCGGCATTCCTGTCGGGGCGGGGCTTTTTTGCCCATACCGTGTTCGGCGCTGGTCGCAAACGCCACTCGGTCATGGCTATTTTGGAGATACAAAATGAACGATTTTACTCTGAATGCTGAAGTGCGTTCCGACCTGGGGAAAGGTGCGAGCCGCCGCCTGCGTCGTCTCGCCGCTCTGGTTCCAGCTGTTGTTTACGGTGGCGACAAAGCCCCTGAATCCATCAGCATGCTGGCCAAAGAAGTTGCCAAACTGCTCGAAAACGAAGCGGCTTACAGCCACATCATCGAGCTGAACGTTGGTGGCACCAAGCAGAACGTCATCATCAAGGCTCTGCAGCGTCACCCGGCCAAAGGCCACGTGATGCACGCTGACTTCGTACGCGTTGTTGCCGGCCAGAAACTGACCGCCATCGTGCCTGTACACTTTGTTGGCGAAGAAGCTCCAGTGAAGAAAGGCGGCGAAGTTTCGCACGTTGTTGCTGAAATCGAAGTGACCTGCTTGCCAAAAGATCTGCCTGAGTTCATCGAAGTCGACCTGTCGAAAGCAGAAATCGGCACCATCATCCACCTGTCGGACCTCAAAGCTCCTAAAGGTGTTGAGTTCGTTGCTCTGGCACACGGCGATGACAAGGCTGTTGCCAACGTCCACGCTCCACGTGTTGCTGCAGAACCTACCGAAGAAGGCGCAGCAGAGTAATTCACTCTGTCATGCCGGAGTGAGCAAGTAACATCGCGGACTGGAACGTAGCGAGAAAGCGGGCGAGAACGCGGAGTTTACATCCATGGTAAATGAGCATTTTTCGTCCACTTTCGCCGCTTTCCCCGATCGCGGCGATGTTATCCACCACTCCAAGGAAGGGCCCCTATCGTGACTGCCATCAAACTGATCGTTGGCCTGGGAAATCCAGGCGCTGAATACGAACAGACCCGGCATAACGCAGGGGCCCTTTTTGTTGAGCGCATCGCCCACGCACAGAATGTGAATCTTGTGGCCGATCGCAAATATTTCGGCCTGACCGGGCGCTACTCGCATCAGGGTCAGGATGTTCGTCTGCTGATTCCCACCACTTACATGAACCGCAGCGGCCAGGCCGTGGCGGCACTCGCCGGTTTCTTCCGCATCAAGCCTGAAGAAATCCTCGTGGCGCATGACGAACTCGACTTGCCTCCGGGCGTTGCCAAGCTCAAGCAGGGCGGCGGCCATGGCGGTCACAACGGGTTGCGCGACATCATTGCGCAACTGGGCAATCAGAATACGTTCTACCGCCTGCGGCTTGGCATCGGCCACCCGGGCGTTGCCAGTATGGTTTCAAATTTCGTCCTGGGTCGTGCGCCACGCGCCGAACAGGAAAAACTCGATGCCAGCATCGACTTTGCCCTCGGCGTGCTGCCGGATATCCTCGCCGGGGAATGGAACCGCGCGATGAAAAACCTGCACAGCCAGAAGGCCTGACTTTTACCCGAGGGGAAACACCATGGGATTCAATTGCGGCATCGTCGGCCTGCCTAACGTCGGCAAGTCCACCCTGTTCAACGCCCTGACCAAATCCGGTATCGCGGCCGAGAACTTCCCCTTCTGCACCATCGAGCCGAACAGCGGCATCGTGCCGATGCCGGATCCGCGCCTGGAAGCTCTGGCGGCCATCGTCAATCCGAAGCGCATCCTGCCGACCACCATGGAATTCGTCGACATCGCCGGCCTCGTCGCCGGCGCCTCGAAAGGTGAAGGTCTGGGCAACAAGTTCCTGGCCAACATCCGTGAAACCGACGCTATCGCTCACGTGGTGCGCTGCTTCGAAGACGACAACGTGATTCACGTTTCCAACAGCGTCGACCCGAAACGCGACATCGAAATCATCGACCTGGAACTGATCTTCGCCGACCTCGACAGCTGCGAGAAGCAACTGCAGAAAGTCGCGCGCAACGCCAAGGGCGGTGACAAGGACGCTGTGGTTCAGAAGGCGCTGCTCGAGCAATTGATCGCGCACTTCACCGAAGCCAAACCGGCACGCAGCCTGATGAAGAACATGAGCGCGGATGAGAAAGCCGTTATCAAGGGCTTCCACCTGCTGACCACCAAACCGGTCATGTACATCGCCAACGTTGCCGAAGACGGTTTCGAGAACAACCCGCACCTGGACGTGGTCAAGGCCATCGCTGAAGAAGAAGGCGCCATGGTCGTTCCGGTGTGCAACAAGATCGAAGCGGAAATCGCCGAGCTCGACGACGGCGAAGAGAAGGACATGTTCCTCGAGGCCTTGGGCCTGGAAGAGCCTGGCCTGAACCGCGTGATCCGCGCCGGCTACGAAATGCTCCACCTGCAGACCTACTTCACCGCTGGTGTCGAAGAAGTCCGCGCCTGGACCGTCAAGGTCGGTGCCACCGCACCACAGGCCGCCGGCGTGATCCACACCGACTTCGAAAAAGGCTTCATCCGTGCCGAAGTCATCGCCTACAACGACTTCATCCAGTACATGGGCGAAGCCGGCGCCAAAGAAGCCGGCAAATGGCGTCTGGAAGGCAAGGATTACATCGTCAAGGACGGCGACGTGATGCACTTCCGTTTCAACGTCTAAGCAACAGCCGCACAAGAAAAAGCCGCGTTTGATACGCGGCTTTTTTGTGCCTGAAATTCAGTGACTGAGTACATTTCCCTGTGGGAGCGAGCCTGCTCGCGAACGCGGCGTGTCATCTAAGGATTCGTCAACTGACACACCCATTCGCGAGCAGGCTCGCTCCCACAGTTCGATTCGTCTGTTCAGGGCTTTCTGGTACGCGGTAAAAAGATCGCCAACACACCAAACAACGGCAGGAACGAGCACAGGAAATACACGTACTCAATCCCGTGCACATCCGCCAGATGCCCGAGCAGCGCTGCGCCAATCCCGCCGAAACCGAACATCAGGCCGAAGAAGATCCCGGCAATCATCCCGACATTGCCCGGCACCAGTTCCTGCGCGTACACCACGATCGCCGAGAATGCCGAAGCGAGAATGAAGCCGATCACCACGCTGAGAATGCTGGTCCAGAACAGATCGACATGCGGCAGGATCAAGGTGAACGGCGCGACGCCGAGGATGGAAAACCAGATCACTGCCTTACGCCCGATCTTGTCGCCAATCGGCCCGCCGAAGAACGTCCCCGCCGCCACTGCGCCCAGGAAAAGGAACAAGTGCAGCTGCGAGCTGGCAACCGACAGGTCGAACTTCTCGATCAGGTAGAAGGTGAAGTAACTGGTGAAACTGGCCATGTAGAAATACTTGGAGAACACCAGCAGCCCGAGCACCACCAGCGCACTGGTCACCCTGCCCTTCGACAAGCCGTGCGTCGCCGCCTGGCCGGCCTTGAGCTTGAACAAGTTGAGGTGATTGGCGTACCAGCGGCTGATGCGGTACAGCACAAACAGCGCAAAAACCGCGAACAGGCCAAACCACGCCACATTGCCTTGGCCGAAGGGAATGATGATCGCTGCCGCCAGCAACGGACCGAACGCGGAGCCGGCATTGCCGCCGACCTGAAAGGTCGATTGCGCCAGACCAAACCGGCCGCCCGAAGCCAGCCGCGCAACACGCGAGGCTTCCGGGTGAAAGGTCGACGAGCCGATACCAATCAGCGCCGCCGCCAGCAGAATCAATGGGAAGCTGCCGACCACTGACATCATCAGAATGCCGATCAACGTACACACCGTACCCGCCGGCAACAGCCACGGTTTGGGGTGGCGATCAGTGTGATAACCGACCCACGGCTGCAACAGCGACGCGGTCAACTGGAAGGTCAAGGTGATCAGGCCGACCTGGGTGAAGGTCAGGCCATAGTTGGCTTTGAGCATCGGGTAGATCGACGGCAGGACCGACTGGATCAGGTCATTGATCAGATGCGCCAGCGCCACCGCGCCGATGATGCGCATCACCAAGGGGCTGCTTTGCGGAGCAGCGGTCGCCGAGGCAGCGGCGGTCTGAACGTTGCTGATAGCCATGGAAAATTCCGGACAGCAGATGGGTGCCCGCAGGCAGGTGCGTCAATGTGCCATTTTTCGGTGCGCTCGCGCTATCCCCTTAGGCAGCTAACTAACTGACTGGTCGTCGACCGCAAGGTGATAGCGCAACGCCATGGTCTGAATCTTGCCTTGCTTCTGCCCTTGAACACGATCGCCTTACAAAGGCGCTCGACAATGGGAAGTTTCGCTACAGAGCCGGCCTACAGAGCGGGCATGGGTGAACTTTCGAGGCCTTTTAGAGGGCACAGGTCGCAGCCGAAAGGTTCGCGATGCACGCCAATGGTGCGTGGTGTCCAGAGGAGTCATGAGGCATGCAGGCTTTCCTTTCACCGGGGATCAAATTGCTGGGGCGGTTTGGCTTCGCAGGTAAATTCCAATTATTGTTTCTGCTGTTCATTCTGCCGCTGGCCGGCAGCCTGTTGATGATCGGCCATGACTATCGCGAGAAGCTCAATCTGATCTCCGGCGAACGTGCCGGTGTGCGTCAATTGCTCGCGCTGGATGCGCTGGACAACCTGCTCGCCGCGCAACGCGACCGCGCCGCCCGCTGGCGCGCCACCGAGACCAATCGTCAGCCGACACCGGCCACCCTCGCCGCCATGGCTGCCTTCGACGGCGTGCAACCGGCGGTGCTGCAAGCCACCACCGAGCTGGGCAATGCTCTAAACCAGCAAGGCGCCGACGGCGCAATCCTCGAACGCTTTCAGGCGCTGCAAACCGCACTCAATGGCCTTGATTCGAAAAGCCTCAGCAGTGTCGGCTGGTGGCCGGACGGTTATGACCGTTTCACCAATGCCTTGGGCGCGCTGCAAGCCTTGCGCGAGCAGATCGTCATGGACAATCGCCTGACCCTCGCGCCGTGGCTGGAAACCTACCTGCTGACGCAGATTTCCACACAACATGCGCCGGACCTGATCGAGCGAGTCGGCCGTCTGGCGGCGGTCGGTCAGGCCTCAGTCGTTTCCGGCCAGTTCACCCTGCAGAGCCGCTTGCAGTTGCGCGACCTGCGCAGCCGCATCGGGGACGCCCGCGAGCAACTGGTGAAAACCGCCGGCCTGCTGGAGGCGCGTCTGCCAGCCGAGCTGCAAGCCTGGGCCGGTCAGTATCACGACAGCCTGAAACACCTCGACAGCGGCCTGAAAGTCCTCGACGACGGTGTGTTTGGCGGCAGCATCAACCTCAAGCCAGAGGACTTCGAACGCAGCCTCGACGCGCTGCTCACCGACCTCGCTTCCCTGCGCCAGCAATCCCTGGTCGCGCTGGATCAGCGGCTCAATGCTTATTACAGCTCGGCGATCCGCCAGTTCATTGTTGTCGCCGCAATCTTCGGTTGCCTGCTGCTGGCCGCGTTGTACCTGTTCGTCTGCCTGCAAGCCTCGATCCGCCGCAGTGCCAGCGGCATCACCTTGCTCGCCGAAGCCTTGCGCGACGGCAACCTGAGCCTGCAAGTGCCGGTGGTGGGGCGCGATGAACTGGCAGCGATCAGCACCGCGCTCAACGTCGCCGTGGTGCAATTGCGCAGCAGCATGCTTGGCGTCGACCACGAGACCTCGCAGTTGAGCAACGCGGTACGCAGCCTCAACCAACACTCCAGCGGCGCCCTCGGTGAAGTTGAGGCGCAGCAGTTGCAGATCAGCCAGATCGCAGCTGCCGCCACGCAATTGGCCGCGACCTCGCAAGGCGTCGCGCAGAGTTGCGAACAGGCCTCCGGCAGCGCCCAGCAGACCCGGCGCATCGCCGCCGACAGCAGCCGCGACAGCCAGCGCACCACGGCCAGCATTCAGCAGCTCAATCAGCGCCTGAACGACACCGCCGCCGCGCTTGGCCGGGTCAGCGAGCAAGGCCAGCAGATTCAACTGGTCGTGGACACCATTCGCGGCGTCGCCGAGCAGACCAACCTGCTCGCGCTCAACGCCGCCATCGAGGCCGCCCGCGCCGGCGAACAGGGTCGCGGTTTTGCCGTGGTTGCCGACGAGGTGCGCAGCCTCTCGCAACGCACGCAATCGTCCACCGCGCAGATCGCCGGCACCGTCGACAGCCTGCGCGCCACGGTCAACGAAGCGGTGAGCCTGATGGAAGCCGCCTGTGGTCAGGCGCAATCGGATGCCGAAGCGGTCACCGGACTCGGAGAGCGCCTGGGAGAAATCGCCAGCGCCGTACAGAGCGTCACCGACACCCTGGCGCAAATCGCCACAGCGGTTGAAGAACAGGCCAGCACCGCCGACGAAGTCAGCGGCAATATCCAGCAGGTCGATCAAGCGGCGGTGCGTTTGCTTGAAGGCGCACGCGCCGTAAACCTCGCGGCGGACACCTTGAGCCAGGGCAGCGAGGCCCTGAGCGCCAATACCGCCAGATTCCAACTGCGCTGACGCCCTCCCCGGCCCCGATTTTCGGGGCTGGAGGATAAGCGGTTGAAAACAGGAAGAAATATTTTCGATTTACGCTTGACGCTTTGCCATTTCAGGGGAATAATGCGCGCCACTTGGCTACATAGCTCAGTTGGTTAGAGCATAGCATTCATAATGCTGGGGTCCGGGGTTCAAGTCCCTGTGTAGCCACCAAGTACTAAAAACGGCTTACCGAAAGGTAGGCCGTTTTTTTATGCCTCGAGAAAAGTTGCGCTCCGCTTCACTCGCAACCTACCGCTTGATGTCAGCGAATCAATTCCACGTGCCCCATCAGAGAAATGCCGCAGGGAAAAAATCAGAAAGCCCGACATCGAGCCGGGCTTCTTATTACCACGGTGGATCACGCTGCTGTGTGTTCCTGATCATCCTGACTGTGAGCGACCACCTTCGACAAACCGAGCCCCACAGCAGACAGCACCTTCAGTAGCGTAGAAAGGCCTGGGTTTCCATCTGCTGAAAATTGGCGGTAAAGATTGCCTCTATTGAGTCCGGTTGCGTTGGAGACAGCGGCAAAACCGCCTCTCGCTTCCACCACACGTTGCACCGCGGTGAGAAACACAGACTCACCGCCCTCTTCATCAATTTCTTCCAATGCTGCAACGAGATATTCGAGAGCGAAATTCTCGTGCGTGCGCAGCATTTCGAGAACACTGTCCTCGTGATTGCCTACGCTTTTCATTGAGCTACCTCTGCAGCGCCTTCCAGATTTCTTTTGATTGATCGATGTCGTGTTGCTGCCTTTGTTTTGTTCCACCGCCCAGCAAAAGTGAAGCCCCTCCTGGCAACCGTACAGAAACCATCCTCAGGCAACGCCGTGTAGGCTGTCGACCTGAATAATCTGTAAGAGAAATCCGGCGTAGTCAGCGATTCAAAGGAAAAGACTACAGGCGCGACCGACAATGGTTTTGCCTGAATCAGGCGCAAAACCGCTGGACTGAGATAGCCCTGTAGGAAGCAGGCTTTGCTCACGTAAGAACTGGATTTTTCATCACTTCAAGCACCCGCCCCTCTCTCCCCGAATTGCCCTTCGACCGACAAGCTCCCCTGGCTCGATTCAGCGCCATGCAGGGAGTTGGCATGCGTCAATACAAATACCTTCTCGACGATGACTGGTTATTAAATCCGTATAGCGGTGGCAGGGCCTGGTTTACTTTGCTTCCACCGAAAGCACCGGAGCCGGTGTACATCGAGAAGGATGAGTGGCCTGCGCCCAAGCCACGCGAAGACAGGGTCTTTGCCAAGTCCTGCACGCCGGACAACTGGTGTCGCGCGGACGCTGGCACTGCCGAGGAGCCAGCCAGCAACTTCGGCAAGATCATGGTCGCCGGCGCCATGCTCATGCCCTCCGCCAGCACCGCGATCGCGACGGCAATAGGCGCCGACCTGGCTTTGGGGCGTCTGGCCGGCGGCGGGATTTTGCAACAGCGCCTGAGCTGGGCCATCCGTGGCGCCGGCGGGCCGGCCAGCGTGTTGTGCTGGGAATGCTGCCGAGCAAAATGGCCGACGGCACGCTTCACACGACTAAGAACTAAGAAAATAGCACCGCCTGAGCTACCGCTTTCGCGAACAGGCTCGCTCCCACAAGGACATCGTTTTCGGCCAATCGATTGGCGCGGCCGCTGAGCGGGAGTGCTGTAATCCCCACGCGGTTTGCACCCCGCCGGCCCGCTCGATAAAGTCCTCCATGACTTTTACCCCACGGACGGAGATCCCGCGTGTTTCCAGCCCAGCCTTTGAAGCGCTTTCGCCTGCCAGCCCTGACACTGCTTGTCAGCGCTCTGACCCTCAGTGCATGCAACGCCCCGCCCTCTTCCTCGTTGCCGCTGGCACCGGAAGTCGCTTCCGGTTACCGCACTGGTCTGCAAACCCGACACGCCAATAAACACATGGCCGCTGCTGCCAATCCACTCGCGGCCGAAGCCGGGCGGGAGATGTTGCGTCAGGGTGGTTCGGCGATTGATGCGGCGATTGCGATGCAGGCGGTGTTGACGCTGGTTGAGCCGCAGTCTTCCGGGATCGGTGGCGGGGCGATGATTGTGTTGTGGGATGGCAAGCAGGTGCGCACCTATGACGGCCGCGAAACGGCCCCGGCCGGGGCCACCGAGAAGCTGTTCCTGAAGGCTGATGGTAAACCGATGGCCTTTACGCAAGCGCAGATCGGCGGCCGCTCGGTCGGTACGCCCGGAGTATTGCGGGCGCTGGAGCTGGCGCATCGGCAGCACGGTCGCTTGCCATGGGCGAAGCTGTTTGAGCCGGCGATCAAACTGGCCGAGCAAGGCTTTGCGATTTCCCCGCGCCTGCATTCGCTGCTGACTGCCGATCCACTGATACTCCAGTCGCCAGACATGGCTGCGTACTTCCTGAATGACGATGGCAGCGTCAAAGCTGTCGGCACGCGCCTGCAGAACCCGAAGTTGGCCGCCGTGTTCAAACGTATCGCCAGCGAAGGTGCCGATGCGCTGTACAAAGGTCCGATCGCCGAAGAGATCGTCGCCAAGGTTCAACAGCACGCCAACCCCGGCAGCCTGTCGCTGAACGATTTGCAGCGCTATCAGGCCAAGGAACGCGCGCCGCTGTGTACCGACTACAAGCGTTGGCAGGTCTGCGGCATGCCGCCACCGTCGTCAGGCGGGATCGCCGTGGCGCAGATTCTCGGCACGTTGCAGGCGCTGGAGACTCGCGACCCACGCCTGTCGCTGACCCCGCTCAAACCAGTGAACAGCAATAGGCCGGCCGGCATCGAACCGGCGCCGCAAGCGGTGCATCTGATCGCCGAGGCTGAACGTCTGGCCTATGCCGACCGTGCGCAATACGTGGCCGACACCGACTTCGTCCCGGTGCCGGTCAAAGGCCTGCTCGATCCGGCCTACCTGGCCAGCCGCGCCAGCCTGATCGGCGAGCGCAGCATGGGCAGCGCCAAACCGGGCACACCGCCGGGCGTGCAGGTTGCCTATGCACCGGACCGCTCGCCGTTACGCATCTCCACCTCGCAAGTGGTCGCGGTGGATGACCTCGGCGGCGCCGTGTCGATGACCACCACCATCGAAGCCGCGTTCGGCTCGCACCTGATGGTTCAGGGTTTTCTGCTGAATAACCAGATGACCGACTTCTCGTTCATCCCCGAAGAGAACGGGCAGAAAGTCGCGAACCGCGTCGAACCCGGAAAACGCCCACGCTCGTCGATGGCGCCGACGCTGATCTTTGATCGCAACACTGGTGAATTTGTCGCCACGGTCGGCTCACCCGGCGGCTCGCAGATCATCGAATACGTGGCGAAAACCACCATAGGCCTGCTCGACTGGAACCTCGATGCACAAAGTGCGATCAACCTGCCCAACTTCGGCAGCCGCAATGGCCCCACCGAACTGGAACAGGGACAGTTCAGCCCAGCGCTGATCCAGGCACTCAAGGACAAGGGCCACACGCTCAGCGAAATCGACATGACCAGCGGCACCCAAGCGATCGTGCGGGTGAAAAATGCGCAGGGCAAAGCGACATTGACGGGGGGTGCCGATCCTCGGCGTGAGGGAGAGGCGTTGGGGGACTGAAACACTGCATTGAAAAAGGCCTGCCGAGCAGCAGGCCTTCTCCCGGGAGTAAATCAGACCGCCAACGTCTTGCCATCCACCCCATCCCCAATCGTCAGGAAATGCCCGCCCGCAACGTGATGCAGCGTGCGCAAGCCGTCATGCCCCTCGAAATGCCAGCGCCCATCGCTGAACACACGCTCATCGGCCTGGGCAGCAATGACTTCGGCAAGGAACAGGTCGTATTGCTCGTGATTGCGCGGCTCCGGCAGCAGGCGGCATTCGAGCCAGGCGACACAGCCCTCAAGCAGCGGCGCTTCAATCTGTTCGCCAGCGAAGGTGTGTAGGCCGTACGCCTGAAACTTGTCCTGACCTTGGTTGCGGGTGATTTCCAGGCCGGAGGTGTTGCCGACGGTTTGCACGATATCGGCCTGATTGACGCAAGGCACGTTCAGCACAAAGGTGCCGGAGGCTTCGAGCAACTGGCGGGTCCAGGTGGATTTGTCGAGGACGACGGCGACTTTCGGTGGTTCGAAATCCAGCGGCATGGCCCAGGCGGCGGCCATGATGTTGCGCTGGCCGTCGTGAGCGGCGCTGACCAGCACGGTCGGCCCGTGGTTGAGCAGGCGGTAGGCTTTGTTCAGGGGCACCGGACGGCGGTGGGAGACGCTCATGGGATTTGCTCCGGAGGAAAAGGAGCCGATTGTAGCGCTGTCACTGGAGAATCGCAGAACCTGTGGGAGTGAGCAGATGCGGCGCTGCCCCTCGGTGATCGTTCCCACGCTCTGCGCGGGAATGCATCCTGTGACGCTCTGCGTCACGCCAGCGAAGGAACGCGGAGCGTCCCGGGCGGCATTCCCACGCAGAGCGTGGGAACGATCAGTGCGGTGTCAGTGAGAGAGCTGATTGGCAAACTGGCCGACCGCATCCACCACTTTCTGCGCACCGTCCTGAATCTCGACGATCACCGTGCCCGCCTCCGCCGCCAGCGCCAGGCCCTGTTCAGCCTGGAGCTTGCCGTCGGTCATCAGCGCCACGGCATTGCGGGCCATTTCCTGGTTCTGCCGTACCACGCCGACAATTTCGTCCGTCGCCTGGCTGGTGCGCGAGGCCAGTTGCCGGACCTCGTCGGCCACCACCGCAAAACCACGCCCCTGCTCACCGGCGCGCGCCGCCTCAATGGCAGCGTTGAGCGCCAGCAGGTTGGTCTGTTCGGCAATGCCGCTGATGGTTTTGACGATCGTGCCGATCACCAGCGACTGCTCGTTGAGCGCCTCGATACCTTCGCCAGCGGCCTGCATGTGCCGCGACAAATCACGCATCACGTTGACCGCTTCGGTGACGACCGTGGTGCCCCGTTGTGCGGTGCTGTCGGTTTGTTGCGAGGTGCTGTAAGCGATGCTGGCCGCGTCGGCAACCGCCTGCTCGCGGTTGACCTGATCAGTAATCACCGTGGCGAACTTCACCACTTTGTACAGTTTGTCGTTGGCATCAACCACCGGGTTGTAGGACGCTTCCAGCCACACCGTACGACCATGGCTGTCGATACGCTTGAAGCGGCCAGCGACAAACTCACCGCTGTTCAAGCGCCGCCAGAAGTTCTGGTACTCGGCGCTGTTGTACTCATCCGGGGCGCAGAAGGTGCGGTGATGTTTGCCTTTGATCTGCGCCAGGCTGTAACCCATGCCGTTGAGGAAGCGATCATTGGCGCTGAGCACATTGCCGTTGAGGTCGAACTCGATCACGGCGGTAGAGCGCACCAGCGCGCCGATCAGGTTCTCATGCTCGCGGGAGGCTTCGATGGTGCGGGTCAGGTCGCTGGCGTAGAAGGAAATGTGTCTGATCCGGCCATCGGACGAGCGTACCGGTTGCACGATGGAACGCAGCCACGCCTCGTCGCCATTGCCGCGCAACAGGCGCACGGCGCCGGCGAAGTGCTCGCCACGGCTCATCGAGTTTTTGAAGCGCTGATGGAATTCGTCGGTTTTGACGTGGGCCGGCACGATGTCTTCAATTGCCCGGCCGACCAGGTCCTGGCTCTTGTAGAGCATTTCATCGAGAAAATTCTGGTTGACCGAACGAATCCGCCCGTCGGGCTCAAGGGTCAGCGCGAGCATTTCGCTTTCCAGGCTTTCCTTCACTTGTACAAGGCTGGAGAGTTCTTCGCGCAGAGCGGCCAGCTCTTGTTTCAAGCGTTTATTGAACATGGGAAAGCACCGATGGCAGGGTAGTTAGCGGATACAACCTAGCCATCGGCCTTGCGCAGCTTTTCTGAAGCCAGCTCCAGACCCGTCAGTCGAAAATAATCCGGCGCTTGCGGTTCAGGCAGCGCCGGCAGCCTGACACGGTCCGGTAAGTGGCATGCGCGCACCGAAATACGCCGCTGTCAGAACTCCCACCGCGCCCATCACTGCACAGAAGATTACGCAGACCCACTGGCTCCACGGCATCAGACCAATCAGCAACAGCGGCGTGATACTTGCCCACGCCGCGTAGGCAATGTTGTAGGTGAAGGAAATGCCCGACACGCGAATCCGCGCCGGGAACAACCCGACCATCACCGAAGGCACCGCACCCACTACCCCACAAGCGAGACCGGCGACCGCATAGGCCATGCCGATCCAATGCCCGCCCATGATCAGACAGCCATACAACACGCCAATGCCCAATGGCAGCAACAGGCTGTAGAGCATGACCGTGCGCCAGGCGCCGATGCGGTCGACCAGCAGACCGGCGATCACGCAGCCGATATTGAGGAAGACGATGCCCAATGCACTGAGGCCGAATGTGTGGCTGGCAGTCATGCCGAAGGTTTTCTGCATCATGGTCGGGGTGATGACGACGAACACCACCACTGCCGAGGTCAGTACGCAGGTGAGCAACATGGCCGGCAGCATGGCCAGACGATGTTCACGCAGCACCGTGCGCAGCGGCAGCTCGACCCGCGCCTCGCGCTGCGCTTCCATGGCCATGAACACCGGGGTTTCGCTGAGCCATCGGCGCAGATAAACGCCCACCACGCCGAACACGCCGCCGAGCAGAAACGGATAGCGCCAGGCGTAATCGAGAATTTCGGCAGGCGTGAAAACCTGCGCCAGGAAGGTCGCGGTGAGTGCGCCGATCAAGTAACCGAAGGTCAGGCCGGCCTGCAAAAATCCGAGGGCGTAACCGCGATGGCCGGTCGGGGCATGCTCGGCGACGAACACCCAGGCACTTGGCACTTCGCCGCCCACCGCAGCGCCTTGCAGGATGCGCAGCGCCAGCAACAGCAAGGGCGCGAAATAGCCGATCTGCGCGTAGGTCGGCATGATCCCGATCAGCAGGCACGGCAGGGCCATCATCAGGATGCTCAGGCTGAACACCTTTTTGCGGCCCAGACGATCGGCGAAATGCGCCATCAGAATCCCGCCCAGCGGCCGCGCCAGATAACCGGTGACGAAGATGCCGAAACTCTGCAGCAAACGCAGCCACTCGGGCATTTCCGGGGGGAAGAACAGCTGACTCAGGGTCAGTGCGAAGAATACGAAGATGATGAAATCGTAGATTTCCAGCGCCCCGCCGAGCGCCGCAAGGCCGAGGGTCTTGTAATCGGCACGGCTGAACGGCGCCGGTCGGGCTGGAGAATTGGCAGTCATGACAAAGAACTCAGGCATCGGCAAAAACCAAGGCGCTCATGGTCTACGCAAAAGCGCGGATCGACAACCCGTCAGACCATAGTCTCGGTTTGCGAAAACCTGCTCAACAAAAGGGCGGCGCTTGATTTACTGTTAGCGCCTGTCCAAGGGACCACGCCAACACCGACCAGCCGCCCATTTGGGAGCGAGCCTGCTCGCGAAACGTCAGTTCAGACAATCTGATGCTGAATGTGCCGACGTCTTCGCGAGCAGGCTCGCTCCCACAGGGGATCTCTGTGGCTGTCGAGCCGGGCGACTGCTCCCGCAGATCAAAATAACCATAAAAAATCCGAGGTACTTCCCGTGGCCGTTGATATCGAAGATAGCCGCTCCGCGCGCTTTGCCCTGCGCTGTTCCAGTTTTGCCGAACGCTGGTTTCCCGACTCCTGGGTGTTCGCCGCGTTGGCCGTCATCATCGTTGCGCTGGCCACTTTGGCCATGGGCGCCAAACCCACCGCTGCAGCGATGGCCTTCGGCGACGGCTTCTGGAGCCTGATCCCGTTCACCATGCAGATGGCCTTCGTGGTGATCGGCGGTTACGTCGTCGCCAGCTCTCCGCCCGCAGTCAAGCTGATCGACAAACTGGCACGCATCCCGAAGAACGGCCGCTCCGCCGTGGCCTGGGTAGCGTTGATCTCAATGGTCGCCTCGCTGCTCAATTGGGGTCTGTCGCTGGTATTCGGCGGGCTGCTGGTACGCGCCCTCGCCCGCCGCACCGATCTGAAAATGGATTACCGCGCCGCAGGTGCTGCGGCATACCTGGGACTTGGCGCGGTGTGGGCGCTGGGCTTGTCATCGTCGGCCGCACAGTTGCAGGCCAACCCGGGCAGCCTGCCGCCGTCGATCCTGTCGATCACTGGCGTGATCCCGTTCACCGAAACCATTTTCCTCTGGCAGTCCGGGGTCATGCTGCTGGCACTGATCGTGATTTCGATCATCATCGCCTACGCCACCGCGCCCGGGCCGAATTCGGCACGCGACGCCAAGGCCTGAGGCATCGACCCGGCGTTCAACCTGCCGCCGCTGCAACCGCGCACGCGCCCCGGCGAATGGCTGGAACACAGCCCTTTGCTGATCATCGTGTTGGTGCTGCTGGCGGCGGGATGGCTGTTTCAAGAGTTTTCGACCAAACCGGCGATTACCGCGATTTCCGGCCTGAACACCTATAACTTTCTGTTCATCATGCTCGGCGCGCTGCTGCACTGGCGCCCGCGCAGCTTCCTCGATGCGGTGGCCCGTGCGGTGCCGACCACCACTGGCGTGTTGATCCAGTTTCCGTTGTACGGCTCGATCGCCGCGCTGATGACCACCGTCAAAGGCGCCGACGCGCAAACCCTCGCGCATCACATCTCGACCTTCTTCGTCAGCATCGCCTCCCACGACACCTATGCGCTGCTGATGGGCGTCTATTCGGCGATTCTCGGTTTCTTCATCCCGTCCGGCGGCGGCAAATGGATCATCGAAGCGCCCTACGTGATGCAAGTCGCCAATGACCTGCAATACCACCTCGGCTGGGCAGTGCAGATCTACAACGCCGCCGAAGCCTTGCCGAACCTGATCAACCCGTTCTATATGCTCCCGCTGCTGGGCGTGCTCGGGTTGAAGGCGCGGGATCTGATCGGCTTCTCGTTTGTGCAACTGCTGGTGCACACGCCACTGGTGCTGCTGCTGTTGTGGGCGCTGGGGACGACATTGGCGTATACGCCGCCGGTGATGCCGTAGCAAAAACGAGCCAGGCCTGTGGGAGCGAGCGCTCGCTTGCACAGGTCTGGCGTGGAAATCATGAAATCCAAACTCAACCGCTTTTCTGTCAAACACCACTGATCCACTATGAAGCGCCCCCAAATCGAGGGGAACCCACGCTGAAAAGGATCTGAGCATGTTCAAACTCGCAGGACTTACCCTCGTTGCACTGACGCTAAGCGCCGCCGCTCACGCCGATGTCGACGTGAAACTGGGCAGCACCGAGCGCGTCACCCGGCTCTTCGCCTACCCCAACAATTGCAGCGTGATCTGCTTTCGCAACTGGACGCTGGAGCAGACCGTTGCTCACTACCTGAGTCAGAGCGTCCAGCGCGACGGTTACGCCGATGCCAAGGTGCTGGTGAAGACCGACAACGATCAGCTCTACGCCGAGATCACCGGAGTGCCGGACGGCTATGACAAGCCGCTGTCGGCGTTGCTCGACGCCGGCGATCTGGCTTATGCCGGCGCCAGCAAGCTCAATGCCGATGGCAAATGGGCCTATAGCTGGTATCTGTTCCTGCCGTTGGGCATGGCTCTGGAGAATCGCAAGAGCGTCGAGTTGCTGCACTTCCCGCCTGACTACTCGCTGACCCAGGCGCAGGACTACCTGCGCTCGAACACCACCGATCGCTGGGCGACGTTGCTGACCGATAACGGCATCCCCGCCGGGCAGACGCCGGCTTACCAGACCATCATCGACATCGCGCCGATCGCCGCGCCGTCCAATGCCGGCGGGGATCTGGAGGACGTCTACGACTACTTCAAGGATTACCAGACCACGCTGGTCAAGCAGTTTAGCCAGACCGCCAGCGGCACAACGCTGCCGATGGTTGCGTTCGGGGCGCCGGTGCGCAACTGGATCAAGGAACAGTATGGGCCGACGGTGGGCGTCTTGGGTCTGGCAAGCATCAGTCCAAGCGAAGGGGTGAATGTGCCGGTGCTCGGCTCGAATCATCCGAGCTATATCTGGTACGCCGCCGATCCGAAGAGCTATACCGGCGACGATGCCCAGGCCAAGGCTGACGCGGCGGGCCTGAAAGTCATGGGCCAGGATTTGAGCGCGGCTTGCTGGCAGGCCGGGATGGGCAGCAAGCCGGGCAGCGATGCGCAGGCCACGCTGAACAGTTGCACGCAAACATGGCAAGTGACGCAAAAGGTCAAAACCTGCGAGTTGTTCTACACCTCGATCCGCAACCTCAGCGTCGAAGAAGCGACTGCCAAGTGCGCCACGCCACCGGTCAAGACGCAACTGCAACAGCTGAAAGCGCCCTTGCCTGCGGCCGCCGTGCCCGCACCCGCTCTGTAATCGCTGCCGGAGCCCCCGTGTCAGCCAATGCTGACGCGGGCCAGCGGTGATCGCGCCTGTCAGGTTTGACAGTAGACCGGTACCTTCAATTGCGCGACGCTTGGATCCAATCATGCTTCGCCTGGCGAGGCATGGGCACAACCCGGAGGCAACACTCAACAACAAGGATCGTTATGAACAATCAAGCCGTGGGCCGGCACCTGCCGCGCGACACAGAAGGCATCTATCCGTTCGCCGGACTTCCGGTGCGGCTGGGTTTTCCATCCTGCGACGACTTCCAGATCATCCACAACGAACGAGGCGTCGCCACGGCAGTGGTCGCGCGCCGTGAGTTTCTGCGCATCAGCCGAATGTGCCGGGTTTCGGGGCAATTGCTGCCCTATCGCTGTCGACAGACACGCCAGTTGCAAACCGGCATCCACGTTTACGATCCGCGCTTTTGCGGGGTGCTGGAACACGCCTGCGACCCGAATGTATTTCTCGACATGAGTGAGTTGTGGCTGTGGGCCTTGAAAGATATCCATAGCGGCGAACATCTGAGCATCGATTACGCATCGACCGAAGACAAACTGCTACGCCAGTTCGCCTGCGATTGCGGTTCGTCGCGCTGCCGTGGCTGGATCACCGGTTACGACGAACCACCCACGCCTGAAGGCCAGCGCTTTTTACAGCGCTGGCGGCATCCAGGCCGAAGCTGAAAGCTGCGGTTACGGCGCGCCGACCGGACGCAAACGGTATTGCGGCGGCAACTGTTCGAAACCACTGATGGTGGTATTGAGACTTTTCCAGCGGCCATCCTTGATGCCGTAGATGCAGCCGTGGATCGACAGCGGCTGCCCGCGATGCCAAGCGTTCTGAATGATGCTGGTGTGCGCGACGTTGGCCACTTGCTGGATCACGTTGAGTTCGCACATGCGATCGACCTGCTCTTCTTCGGTCGCCAGCTTGGCCAGTTCTTCGCGTTTCTCGTAGTACAGATCGCGGATCGAGCGCAGCCAGCCGTCGATCAGGCCGAACTGGCGATCCTGCATCGATGCGCGCACGCCGCCGCAGCCGTAGTGGCCGGTGACGAGGATGTGTTTGACCTTGAGCACATCAACCGCGTACTGGATCACGGACAGGCAGTTGAGGTCGGTGTGCAGCACGACGTTGGCGACGTTGCGGTGCACGAACAGATCGCCCGGCAGCATGCCGACGATTTCATTGGCCGGTACGCGTGCGTCGGAGCAGCCGATCCATAGATATTCCGGAGTCTGCTGGCGCGCCAGTTTGGCGAAGAAATCCGGGTCTTCCTTGGTGATGGCGTCAGCCCAACGCTCGTTGTTATCAATCAGGTCTTGTAGATCGTGCATGGATAAGGCCTCAAGAAAGATGCGCAGGTTTGATAGACGACCACCCGTCGAAGTCACGCCGCCAGCGCAAAGTGTTTTCGTTGGAATTCTCGCGCGCCCGGTGAGTCCACTCAGTAAGGCCCACACTATGAGGAATTGCCATGACTGATTCACGACGCCCTTATGATGCGGTGCAACCGGAACCCATCGATGATAACGAAGACCGCATGGGCTCGGTGCACGAGCTGGATTTCGACGATGAAGAGCCCAGCGCGAAGATCGGCGATGAGCTGCCCGAGCGTGAACGTGAACAATTGATGCCGGCTGAGCGAGTGCGTGAGGCGGGTATGACCGGGGCCTCGGTGGACGATCACCAGCCGACTGACGATGACCTGAGCCCGGAAACGTTGATTCGCGAGGATGGTGCGCGCGATGCCGAGGAAGTCGGCGAGGGCAATCAGGCGGATTGGGATCTGAGCGTGGTCGATGAAAATGACATCGGCGGCGGTGACGGGCTGGATGAAGCGGAACTGGCGGATCTGGATCCGCTGGATGGCAAGCGCTGATCCGCTGACTTGAAATTTGCCCCCTGTAGGAGCTGCCGAAGGCTGCGATCTTTTGATTTTGCTTTGGATCTTACAAAAACAGGATCAAAAGATCGCAGCCTTCGGCAGCTCCTACATGGCCTCAGTCAACCAGGGTACAGGCCATCACCACCGCATCCTCACGCCCACCCACCGCCGGATAATAATCGCGACGCCGGCCGATCTCGTTGAAGCCATACCGCTCATACAACTTGAACGCAGCCGTGTTGCTGTCGCGCACTTCAAGAAAACACTCCCGAGCCTCAGCCGCATACGCTCGCGACATCAGATGCTCAAGCAATGTCAGCCCCAACCCGCGCCCCTGATTTTCCGGCTTGACGGTGATATTGAGCAGGTGCGCCTCATCAAGAATGATCTGCACCACACCGTGGCCCACCTGCTGCTGCCCTTCGAACATCAGCCAGATCTGGTATTTGCCCAGGCCATCGAGAAAAATCCCCCGGGTCCACGGATGGCTGTACGCGGCGTATTCGATCTTCAACACAGCGTCCAGGTCCGCCTCGGTCATCGGGCGAAAGGTTACAGCCTCACTCATCGGATTGTTTCCAGCGCGCCATCAGCCGACGCATGGCTTGCCACACAGCGGCCTTGCGCTGTGGCTCTTCCATTAACAGTTCCAGACCGGGAATCGCCCAGGCCAGGCCCAGACCTTCGATCTGCAATTCGCTATTGAACGCTTCGGCGTCCGCTTCCCCGGCAAATTTCACCGCCGGCAGGCCGATCAGCCACAGACAGGCGCAGGGCGCCGCTTCCATCTGCACCGAGAGGAAACCCTGCACGAAGTCGCGCGCCGCTTCCGGGCCTTGATCCAGCGTGCCGCGATTGAGCCACGGCCAGCGCACAGGTTCGCCGACGATTTGCGGCGCATCCGGCAGACCGGCGGCGCGCAGCATGTCCTTGAGCAGCAGGTAGGCCGGATCGCGACTCTGAAACGCTTCGCCTGTGGGTAACTCGACCAGCAGCAGGCAACGCCCGGCGCGCAGCAGTTGCAGGGCGAAACGCGGTGGCGGCACTGGCGCTGGCTTGACCACCACCGGCGTGTCGTCGACTTCTTCCACCGGTTTCGCGCCGTTGCGGGTACTGGCCAGCGACGGACGCGGCACCTCGATTTTCGGTCGCTCGGCCTGACGCGCGGCAGGCTGCGCCGGTGCTTCGGCCAGAGGCGCCGGAACAACCGGTACCTCAAGCTCAGGCTCGGGCATCTCCAACAGCTCGGGCCGCGACGGTGCGGCGAAAGGCAGTTCGGTGCGCGGCAGCCAGTTGACCACCTGCATGGCGTTCAAATAGGCGCGGCGGCGGGACTCGATAAGCAAAGGTCGGCCACTTGTGGATAACGGAAAGTGCGCTGATTCTACCGCCCTTCGCACAAGATCGCTCGCTGTTGATCGATACCCCGCGCTGCGCTGCGCCGCTGCCCTTTGGGCAAAGAATGCGACAGCCCGTCCCGAGAGTGAATCGCCGCGCCTGTGATGCAGTACAATCGCCGCTTTTAATCGCCAACCAGCCGGCCATTCCGATGATCGAACCCAAGCGCGTCTTGCGCGCCCTCGCTGAACACTGGGCACTTCTGGAGCCACTGTGCGAGCACTTCGACCAAGGCACCCTGAGCCTCAACGAACTGCGCACGCAACTGGCCGCCCAACAACTCGACAGCACGCCGCAGGACATCACCAGCCTGCTCGACGTGTGGATTCGCCTCGATATTCTGGTTCCGGTGGCGAAAAGCCCGAACCGTTTCGAGCTCAACGCGCAGATCCACGACTTCCTCGCCTACCTGCGCCGCGAACACCGCCTCGGTCTGTGCCTGGAAATCGAAGCCTATTTGCGTCACCTGGAGCGTCTGGCCGGTTACATCCAGGACGCTTTCGACGTTCGTGATGGCAACGATCTGGCGCGCCAACTCCGCTTGCTCGACATGCGCGTGCGCGACGTACTGAAGAAACTCGACAACGATGAACAGGCCCTGGTGGCAGTCGCCGAACGGGCGAAGACCAGCGACCGGCAGATTCCGCTGCGTCAGCGTTACGCCGAAGTACTGGCGACGTGGGACGAATACGTCGAGCCGATGATTGATCTGGTCAACGCCGACGGCGCCTTCGAACAAGGCGTGCGCAAGGTCGAAACGGTGCTACTGAAGATGCTCAGCGAACAGCAGCGTCTCGGCCATCTGGTCGATGACGACATGCTCCTGCGCACCCACGCGCGCATCCTCGAAATGCAGACCAGCGCGCAACTGACCCTGCGCCATGCCCGCGAACTGCTGCTGCCGTTGCGTGAAGAAGCGCGTCGGCATAACGCCGTGACCCGTGGCGCCGCACTGGCGCTGGCGGCGATCCGGCGTAAAGGCATCGACGCCGTGCCGCAAGCCGCAATGCCGCTGTTCACCCGTCCGCAAAGCACCTTCCTCGGCAGCGCCAGTCAGGTCGAAGCCTACGTTTATGCGCTGGCGCGTTTCGAGCCGAAACCGGCGCGCTTCCCCAAGGCGCACAAAACCCAAAAGGCTGGCGACGCGCCACGTGCACCGCGCACCGTGCGCGAGATGGTCGATCGTTGCGAAGAATCGTTGCCGATGCCGGACCTGATGACCTGGCTGCTGGAGCAGGAACCGGACGGCGCCACCGACGAATTGCTTTATTGGTTCTCGCGCCTGTCGCGGGAAAAACGCTTCAAGCGCGAGCGTCTGGAACGCCGCGAATACCACACTCACGAGCACCAGGTCAGCCTGCGCTCCTTCGCCCTGCTCTCGGCCAGCGACACCGCCGCCGAGGATTCTGCGAGCATCCCAAATGCATCTTGATCTTTCCGAACTGTCGCAACTGGCGCCGATCTTCCGCGAGTTGTTCAAGGGTTACCACGTCAGCCGCCGCGATCCCGAGCTGTACGCACAATTGTCGAATTTCCAGGACCAGTACCGCACGCTGTTCAAGGCGCTCGGCTTTGAACTGGTCTGCGACACCCGTGGTTTCTACTATTTCGTGCCGGACATGGCCGCCGCAGCGGTGAACAAGACCGCCCAGCGTCTGGCGCTGTTCACCTTCATCCTCGTCGAGCACCTGGCCGATCAGGGCCGCGACCCGATCGCCGTGCTCGACGGCGGCAGCCTCGGCCGCGAAGAATTGCCGTCGCTGCTGGACAAGTACCGCGACCTGTTCATTCAGGCCGAAGTGCAGACCGTCGAAGAACTCGAAGAAAAGATCATGCGCCGCATGACCCAGCTTGGTTTTGCCGGCGAAGAAAACGGTGTCTACCGCTTCCTGCCGCCGATGCATCGCTTCCTCGACGTGTGCCTGTCGGTACAACAGGACCGCGACCTCGCAGCCAGCGTCCACAGCGTTCTGCCGCTGCCGGCGCCGGTGCTGATCGACGAAGAAGCCGAAGCGAAATTCCTCGAAACCGACGATCCGCTCGATCTTTCCGAATTTGAAGAAGAAAGCGAAGAAGACGCACTGGCCCGCGCCATTGCCGAAGAACAGGAGTCCGATGCATGAGCCAGGAACGCTACGGCATCCGCCGCTTTGCCCTTTTGAACACCGCCGGTTACAGCCTCGGTCTGTTCCCGCTGGAAGAACCGTTGTCGGTTTACGGCGCGAACAACCTCGGTAAATCGGCGTCGATCAACGCTTTGCAGTTCCCGATTCTGGCGCGCATGTCGGACATGAGTTTCGGCAAGTACAGCCTCGAACAATCGCGGCGCTTCTACTTCGCCTCCGACACCAGTTACATCCTCGTCGAAGTCAACCTGCCCCACGGCCCGCACGTGATCGGCGTGGTCGGTCGCGGCCCGGGCGGCGGTTTCGGGCACCAGTTCTTCGCCTACGCCGGCAAGCTCGATCTGGCCCACTACCAGAAAAACGATACCTGCCTGCGCCAGAAAGAACTGTTCAGCAATCTCGAAAAGGAAGGGCTGAAAGCCTACGAGCTCAAGCCGGATGAACTGCGCCGCTTGCTGGTTGGCGGCCATACGTCGATCCCGCTCGACTTGACGCTGATCCCGCTGCGCTCCACCAGCGAGCAGAGCCTGAAGACATTCCGCGCGCTGTTCATCAACCTGCTGCACATGCGCGAAATCACCGCGGCCAAGCTCAAGCAACTGTTCCTCGATGCTTTCGAGCACAGCCTGCGTTCGGGCAGCGTCGATTACATCGCCGCGTGCGAAGAAGCCTTCCGCGACGTGCGGCGCATGGAGCAGGACTACAACTCGCTGGTCGCCGCCGGCCCATTGGTTGAAGCGCTGGCCAACGGCGTGAAACAGCGCGACGTGCTGCGCGGCAAACTGCATCGCCTGTCGCCGCTGCTCGATTCCTTGCTCGGCACCTGGTCGGACTACGCCACGGCGCGCAAGGAAGAGCTGACCATCCAGGCTGAGCACTACCGCCGCGAGCAGGACGATCTGCAAAACGATCAGCGCGGCGGCACCCAGGAACTGATGCGTCTGGAGCGGGAAATTTCCGGCATCCAGCGCTGGCTCGGTGAGCTGTCGGTATTGAAGAACCGCTTCGCCCTGGTCGATGACGTCAAAGTGCTCGAGCAACAATTGCTCGCCGCCAAGGATGCCCACGATGAATTGGCCGGTGCCTTGGCGCAGTCGCGTCAGTTCAGCGCCGAAGACCTCGAAGAGCGTCTGCGCGATCTGGAAAAACGCCTGAAGTCGGTGAAGCAACAACTTGATCACGCCGACAACAACAGCTATGCCCGCCTGCGCGAAGAGTTCTCGCAACAGGACGTCGAGCGCCTGATGCGTCTGTTCAATAGCGCGTTGTTCAGCCTGCCGCTGGGCGAACATGGCATCACCCTCGACGAGAATGGCGAGTGGGTCAAATCGGTCGAGCTGATTCTTGATGGCTTCAAGGGCGAGCGCTTCGAAGTGCCGGGCCTGTCGATCGACATCTCGCACATCGAGGCGCCGGCCCTGCAAGCGCTGGCCGACCGCGCCGCGTTGCGCGATCAGAAAGAGCGTCTGGAAAAAGAGCTCAAGCAACTGAAAACCCAGCAAGCCGTGGCCGCCGACCGCGCCGCGAGCAAGACCCAGACCGAGGCGCTCTATCAGCAGGTGCTGGACGCGCAGAAGGCGCTGGAAGATTTCCGTCGCACCCAGACCCTGAGCGCCGAAGAAAACGACAAACTCGAACAACTGGCGCAGATGGAAGCCGCGCAGGACGAACTCAAGCGCTCCAGCGATGCCTTCACCGAGCGCGTCCAGCAACTGTCGGCCAAGCTGCAACTGGTCGGCCGGCAGATCGCCGACATGGAAGCCAAGCAACGCACCCTCGACGATGCCTTGCGTCGTCGTCAGTTGCTGCCAGCGGACCTGCCGTTCGGAACGCCGTTCATGGATCCGGTCGATGATTCGATGGACAACCTGCTGCCGCTGCTCAACGACTATCAGGACAGCTGGCAGGGTCTGCTGCGTGCCGATGGGCAGATCGAGGCGCTGTATGCGCAGGTGCGTCTGAAAGGTGTGGCCAAGTTCGACAGCGAAGACGACATGGAGCGGCGTCTGTCGCTGCTGATCAACGCTTACGCGCACCGCACCGATGAAGCGCTGACCTTGGGCAAGGCGCGGCGCGCGGCGGTCACCGATATCGCCCGCACCCTGCGCAACATCCGCAGCGACTACGACAGCCTCGAGCATCAACTGGCGTTGTTCAACCGCGAGATCAACAAGCGTCAGGTCTCCAACCTGCAGAGCTTCCGCATCGTCCTCGCGCCGAACAAGGAAGCGCTCAAGCACATCGACCAGATCATCCACAGCGCCGGCCAGTATGAGGAAGGCGAAACACTGTCGGTGTTTGACCTCAGCCAGAGCGCCGAGCAGGACAACAAGAACGAAGAGGCCAAGGAATACCTCGCGCGGCTGGTGGCAGCGAACCACAACCAGCTCGGCCTCAAGGACTTGTTCGAACTGGCCTTCGAGATCACCAAGGTCAATGGTCAGCCAGTCATCCACACCGACATCGACGGCGCGGCGTCCAACGGCACGACCATGACCATCAAGGCGCTGACCAACATGTACTTGTTGCTGCACTTGATGGATCGCGACCTGGCCGGCCGAGTGCGTCTGCCGTACTACCTCGACGAGGCGGCGGACATCGACGAGAAGAACCAGGCGGCGCTGCTGGAAACCAGTCTGCAACTGGGCTTCGTGCCGATTCTGGCGAGTGTGAAGCCGCAAGTCTGCGCCAGTGTCGCAATCGACCTGGAAGGCGGCAGCGGCCCGGCCGGGATCTACATCGATGAGGCGGACTGGAAGTACATTCGCCGCCATGATGTGGTCAAGGCCACGCTGAATGTGCAGGCCGATGAGCCGGAGCTGGATGCGGTTTGATCGGCTTTAGCTGAAGGCAAAAAAGGGCTGCGATCTGATGGGATCGCGGCCCTTTTTTATCGCCTGGATTTTGTGTTGATTTGGCTGGCCCCTTCGCGAGCAGGCTCGCTCCCACAATTGGAATGCGTTCTCCTGTGGGAGCGAGCCTGCTCGCGAAGGCGTCTCAACAGACGCTGCTATTTACCAAGCTGAATCTTCGGCGCCCAGGTCAGCCATTCATCCTCGAATTTGTCGAACAACGGGAACGTCTGCTCGGCCCGAGCCGGATTGCCCATGCGTTCACCGTCCGGGGTGGCGAAGGCAATCCCGCCCTGAATCAGTGTCTCCAGCGACTCGGTGCGCACCGTCACGCCTTTGAACAACCCATAATCGAAGCCCACGCCGCTGGTGTTCCAGAAGCGGCTGCCGCTACGCACCAGTGGCGCGTACTTCGGCTCGATCAGGATGTGCACCAACACACGGTCAGCGGTCTGGCCCAATTCATAACCGGTCACCTTTCCGACGGTGATTTCACGGTAGGTCACTGGTACGCCAGGCTTAAGCGAACCGCGACGGGCAGCGCTCAACACCAGACTCAGACCCGCTTCTTGCTTGGTGACTTCCGGCGCCTCGGCCAAGGCAACGAAGTTCTTCTGCGGGCCGAGATTCTTCGCCGCCGGCTGGACTTCGATGTATTTACCGGTGACCAGCGTTTCCAGATTCTGCGTCTTGATCAGGCCCAGCTCCGGCTTGACCACCCAGAACTGACTGCCGACTCGCGCAATCTTTTCCGGTACTTCGGTGATGCGTGCGGTGAGGATTACCGACTGCATGTCATCGGTCAGATCGACGCTTTCAATCTTGCCGACATCCAGCCCCTTGAAACGTACCGGCGTACCGCTGCTCAAGCCGTCAGCGCGATCAACTTTGATCGTCACTACCGCGCCTTTCTTGTTTGCCTCATCGTGGTCGGCGAACAGACGGAAGCGCGGTATGCGTTTCTTCAACGGCGCATTGGCTTGCGGCGTTTCAAAGGCGATACCGCCGGCCATCAGGGTTTGCAAAGATTCACTCTTGACCTGAATGCCGCCGGTCAAGCCACCGGTGAGGGTGATGCCGCTGACGTTCCAGAAGCGCGTCGAGGCGTTGACCAGGTTTTCGTATTCCTTCTCGATGTGCACGCCGATAACCAGCTGCTTCTTGGTTCGGGAGAACTGGTAGCTCTGCACCGAACCGACCTTGACCTGCTTGTACAGAATCGGACTGCCGACATCGATCGAACCCAGCGAATCGGTAAACAACACCAGATGCAGGCCCGGCGAACGCAGATCCAGCGGCGGAGCTTTCGGTCGCGCTTCGAACTCGCGTTTCGGCGCAGCGCCTTTGTCGCCCGGACGCACGGCGATGTAGTTACCTTTCACCAGCGCTTCCAGGCCGGTAATACCCGCCAGGGAAATCGAAGGCTTGACCACCCAGAACTGCGTGCCCTCAACCAGATAGTCTTCGGCCAACGGATCAAGGGTCAGCTCGGCTGTTGCACTGTTCAGGTCCGGATCGACTTTGAGCGCTTTCAGGTTGCCGACCTGAATGCCTTTGTACATCACCGGTGTGCGACCCGCCTGCAGGCCCTCGAAATCACTGAGTTTGACCTTCACGCGAATCCCGGCAGCGGCGGCGTCGAAGTCTTCATAGAGACGGAATGGCAGGCTGGGATCGGTCGCAGGGCTGTCCTTGCGATTCTCCGGCGTCGCGAACGCGATACCACCGGCGACGATGCTGGCCAAGGACTCGCTACGGACTTTCACACCGGACAGGTTGGCGTCGATGCTGATGCCGCTGGCGTTCCAGAAACGTGTGTGTTTGCGCACCAGTTTGGCGTAGGTCGGCTCGATGAACACCTTCAGTTCAACGGTGCTCTGATCCTCGGAAAGCACGTAGCTTTTGACCTGACCGACCTTGATCTGCTTGTAGAACACCGGGCTGCCGCGATTCAACGAACCGAGGCGATCGGCCTTGATGGTCAGGTGCAGACCGGGCTTGGCGTCAGACAGTGGCGGCTCTTCGGCCAAAGCCTTGAACTTGCGAACCGGCTCGCCTTCACCGGGACTGATCGCAACATAGTTACCCGAGACCAGCGTTTCCAGACCAGTGATACCGGCCAGGGTCACGCTCGGTTTGACCAGCCAGAACCGTGTGCTGGTCTTCAGGTACTGTTCCACGTCCTTATTCATTTCGATGGTGGCGATCACCCCTTTGGAGTTGCCTTCATCGTCGAGCTTGAGCGTCTTGACCTTGCCGACCGGCATGCCTTTGTAGACCACTTCGGTCTTGTTGGCCTGGATCCCTTCGCCGCTTTCGAAGCGCACCTGAATTTCGATACCGGTCTCGGAATAAGCACGCCAGCCGAGCCAGCCGCCGATGATCAAAGCGATCAGAGGCAGCACCCAAATGGCCGACCAGTTCGAAGCCGGTCGGGTTTTCGCTACAGGCAAATCAGTCATGGTCGTCGTCCGACTCCGTGTTATCCCAAATCAGTCGGGGATCGAAAGTTACTGCGGCGAGCATCGTCAGAATCACCACAGAGGCGAAGGCGACGGCGCCCAAATTGGCTTCGACACTGGCTATACGGCCGAAGTTAACGACCGCCACGAGAATGGCGATCACAAAAATATCGAGCATCGACCAGCGGCCGATGAACTCGATGAATCGGTACATCCAGATGCGCTGACGGGCCGACAAAGGCTGCCGACGCTGCACGGAAAACAGCAACAACGCGATGCCGACCAGTTTGAACGTGGGCACCAGAATACTGGCGATGAACACCACGCTTGCGATCGGAATCATGCCGTGCTGCACCAGTTCAATCACGCCGGACATGATGGTGCTCGGCTCACCCTGGCCCAGAGAGCTGACCGTCATGATCGGCAAGACGTTGGCCGGAATATAGATAATGGCTGCCGTGATCAACAGCGCCCAGGTGCGGGTCAGGCTGTTGGGGCGGCGAGCGTGAACCTGCGCGCCGCAGCGGGTACAGCTTTGCTCATCGACGTCAGCTTCCTGCTTGTTCAATTCGTGGCATTCGGTGCACACCAGAATGCCCGCATCAATCGCCCGCATGGGCATCCTCTCCTGATAATGCCTGCCAGATCTGATGCGGTGACATCACCACCTCCAGCCAGACTTGTACCAACAACAAGCCAATGAAACATGCCAGCCCGAGGCCGACGGTAATTGCTGCCATATCCGCCAGCTTCACGATCGCAACGAGGACGCCCATGAGGTAGACCTCGAGCATGCCCCAGTCTCGGAGGTGGTGGTAAATACGATAGAGCAGCAAACCGTAGCTTCGGCCGACATCGAAACGAATCGTCAGTAACACAAACAGCTGGCACAGCAACTTGAGTAACGGTATGGCCATGCTGCAAAGGAAGACGACGATCGACACACCTTGCATGTCGGTGCTGAATAGACCGACCACGCCGCTCCAGACCGTATCCTGCGAAGATTGCCCGAGGATATTGAGTTGCATGATGGGTAAAAAGTTTGCCGGTACGTAAAGTAATAACGCGGCGATTACCAGGGCGAGGCTACGCTGCACCACGTTATGGCGGTGGGCGTACAACTCATAACCACAACGCGGGCATAGGGCCTTTTCACCATGGGCAAGTGTCGGCTTGCGCATCAGCAAGTCGCACTCGTGGCAGGCTATCAAGTCTTCCAGCGGTAAATCTGACAGCCCGGGGGCGTCAACCGATTCTGACATACAGGCTCTGACTCCGATAAAGATGGGGCTATTCTAGTGTTCTGCTTCGAAAATAACTGTGCAATTTTGTTCGCCACAGCGCTGAAAACTTTCTCGCAGGCAAAACAAAACCCCAACTGCTTTCGCAATTGGGGTTTCGGAATTTAATCTTGACGATGACCTACTCTCACATGGGGAAACCCCACACTACCATCGGCGATGCATCGTTTCACTGCT
>NZ_JAFGYL010000015.1:0-153990 GCF_017491835.1 Pseudomonas sp. 67(2021) | reverse complement strand
GAGCAGCTCGACTCGCTCCAGAACATCACGGGACAATATGCCGCGAACAATGGTGTTCAACTTGCAGCTGTGGGCACGGTCGGTGGCGCTTTTGGCTCGGCGGCGACCGGTGGGACGCAAATCCCCGGAGGCGGAGCCGCTACCGGCGTCATCAATATGCTCTTCGATGCTTCGAGAGTTGCGCGCACCTCAACCGAAACCCGTCCTCGCAACATTGCCGTCATGTGGTGCATCAAAGCCTGGAATGCCCCGGTCAATCAGGGAGCCATCGATGTAGCCGCGCTGGCCAAGGAAGTTGAACGGCTGAAGTCAGCCGTCCCAGTGGGTGCTGTTCTGGCATTCCCGACGGGTATCGTCGCTCCCGGTTATCTGGAACTGGATGGCAGTGTGCAGAGCATTGCGACCTATCCTGATCTAGCCGCTTTTCTCGGCACAACTTACAACAAGGGTGACGAGGGCGCGGGCAATTTCCGCTTGCCGGAATCTCGCGGCGAGTTTCTGCGTGGCTGGGATCATGGCCGCGGAGTGGATGCTGGCCGAGCGATTGGCAAATATCAAGCGGAGTCCTTTGCAGCGCATAACCATCGTTATTTTGATGGCACTGCTGCGACTTTCGACCCCGCAGGCAATTGGCAGGGGGGGACTATCAATGGCGGGACAGCGAGTATTTCGGCTGGTGCATTCCTTTCGCCGATAGATAACGGAACCACCATGCAGATGGTGAACGCCCCGAACACGGTCAACACCGGCGGCGCTGAAACTCGCCCTCGCAATCTCGCTGTCATGTGGTGTATCAAAGCTTGGAACGCTCCTGTCAATCAGGGAGGTATTGATATCGCTGCGCTCTCTGAACAGTTGCAGCAGCTTTCTTTGAATGGACCCATTGCAGGAGACATTCGAAACGTTCGGGTTTCGATTCCGGTTGCGGCTTCTACCGCGATGTTTACAGCTTCCGATGTAGTTCTGGGAGATACGAACGGGAAAAGGATTGTTCTCACCAGCTTCAACCAAAGCATCAACCTGTCGGCTGCGGTTAAGGGCTTGGGAGCGATGGCTGCAGGCGCTGCGCCGGTCAATGGGTTTGTTGCGGTGTATGCACTTTACAATCCAGCCACTAAATCCCTCGGCGTTATTGCTGTCAATTGCACTACTTCAATCGCTCCGAAACTGCTGACTGATTTTGCTCCGGACGGATATACGTTTTCCGCGCTCGTCAGCATTCTGCCGACTAATGCCAGTGCCCAATTTGCTGTCGCTGAACAAGTTGATCGGCAGGTTTTTTATGGCACACAAGTGTTGTCGACAACGGCTCCCGTTCTGACGCTCACAGGCTTATCAATCTTTGCAGCTGTCCCAATGAATGCCAAATCGGTTTCGGGAAACTTTCAAGGAACGGTATCCGCCAATGGTTACAGCATGGCGCTTGCCGGTTCACCCGCTGCCATAGGTCTTCAAACCTTTATCGTAAACTTTTCAGGAGCAGGCGGCGGTTCATTTCTGAATGTTCCCCTGTTGTCGCCGCAAACGCTGTTTTATCGCCTCTCCAGCGCCGGAACCTTCAGTGCTTTTGCGATCACGACAAACAGTTACAAATTTTGATGGGTAACCATTAAAAAAATACGCAGGAAGGTCATGTTTGCGGAGACCTGAGGCGGGCGATGCAGTGATGACATGCTCGCTCCGGACTGTCTGCGCTCGACACCGCCCGCGCCGATCACGGCGCATCAATAAACGCACCACACAGTGGGCGTTTTCATATCTGGCCGCCCAAGCAGGCGATCTAGAAAGTTCAAACATCAAACAAGGAAGAACCCATGTTTTATTCACCATCGATGCAAGGTTTCTACGATCCTTCCATTCATATGGAAATACCAAGCGATGCCGTTGAGATTTCTCGCGAATATTGGCTTGAGCTATTGAACGGTCTGTCTCTTGGCAAAATGATCGTCATGAACGAAGAGGGCTATCCGGTGCTGGCTGATCGACCGGGGCCAACACCTGAAGAGCTGGAGGGCTATGAGCGCTCCTGGCGCAACATGCAGATTGCAGCCACCGACAGCGTTGTAACTCGCTACCGTGACGAAATCGAGCGTTGGCCGACCCTGTTGACTCCAGCGCAATACATTGAGCTGCAAACCTATCGTCACGACTTGCGTATCTGGCCGGCCGGTGGCGAATTGCCGTTGAGCGAACACCGGCCGGTTGCGCCGACATGGCTCGCCGGCCTGCCGCAATAAGAAGCGCCCCGCATCGTCGGGGCGTTTTGTTATCGGCTGATCATCTACCTGGCCCCTTCCATGAAGGGGCTTTTTCGTCTCTGGAGCAACTACACATGGCAACCCGCCAAACCTACACCGTGCTCGTCCCATTCCCCACCGGCGGTGGGCACTGGTCGAGCGTTGGTCAAGAACTCGATCTGCTCGATGTCGAGGCCAGTGCCTTGCACTTCGCCGGTCGACTGGAACTGAAAACCCCAACCACCCAGGCCAAAAAGGCCGCTGCCAAGAAGGCTGACTGAACATGGCTGAGGTTCTGAACTTCGAGCACAACGGCATTACCGTCAATGCCACTGAATCCCCCGAGGCCATGGGTGGCCTGGGTGACAACGTCATCGGGCTGGTCGGCACTGCGCCGAAAGCCGATCCGCTGATTCCGCGAAACGCGCCGTTTCGCATCAACAGCTTCACCACCCATGCGCTGCTCGATCCGACTGGGTCGGAAGAGGGCACGCTGTACCACGCGGTTTACCAGATCCTCAAAGTGGTCAAGGTGCCGGTGTACGTAGTCATCGTCGAAGCAGGCGCTACGCCGGCCGACACGGTCAACAATGTGATCGGCGGTGTCGAGCCGGCCACTGGCCGCAAGCTCGGTCTGGCGGCGCTGGGCAGTGTCCCGGAAGACCTGACCATCATCGGCGCGCCGGGCTTTACCGGCAGCAAAGCGGTGGCCGGTGAGTTCGCCGCGTTCGGCAAGCGCATCAAGGCCCGCGTGGTACTGGACGGCAAGGATGTGTCGGTGGCCGATCAGGTGCTGTACAGCCAGGAACTTGGTGGCGCCGAGCTCGGTTTCGACCGTTGCCTGGTGGTGCACAACATGCCCGCCGTGTATTCGAAAGCAGCGAAGAAAAATGTCTTCCTGTCGCCGTCCAGTCTGGCGATTGCCGCGCTGGCCAAGGTCAAGCAGTGGGAGAGCCCGGGCAACCAGGTGACTTTCGCCGAAGACGTTTCGCGGGTCGTCGAATACAACATTCTCGACACCTCCACCGAAGGCGATCTGCTCAACCGCTACGGCGTCAGCTACTACGCCCGCACCGTGCTTGGCGGCTTTTCGCTGCTGGGTAACCGCTCGATCACCGGCAAGTTCATCAGCTACGTCGGCCTCGAAGATGCGATCAGCCGCAAGCTGGTCAAGGCCGGCCAGAAAGCCATGGCCAAGAACCTCACCAAATCCTTCATGGATCAAGAGGTCAAGCGCATCAACGACTGGCTGCAGACCCTGGTCGCCGACGAAACCATTCCTGGCGGCAGCGTGTATCTGCACCCGGAACTCAACAGCGTCGAGAAGTATAAGAACGGCACCTGGTACGTGGTCATCGACTACGGCCGCTACGCGCCGAACGAACACATGGTTTATCAACTCAACGCCCGCGATGAAATCATCGAGCAGTTCCTGGAGGACGTTCTCTAATGTTTACCAACCGCGTAAGACAGGCCATCGCGGCCACCCTGCAAGGCCTGCCGTTGTCGGCGACCGTTGAGGAATTCACCCCGCCGAAAATCGAATTCGACATGGAAGAGATGCGCGGCGGGCGCTTCATCGTCGAAGAAATGGCCAAGGGCGGCAAAGCGCTCGGCGCCAAGCTGACCCTGCAAGGCCTCGGCGCCGAAGTGCTGCTGGCGCTGGGCGTGAAGCTCGGCGACGACATTCTGCTGAACGTGCGTGAAGCCGGTCAGGATCAGGATGGCAACACCTGGTTCACCTACCACACCGTCGGCGGCCAGTTGAAATCCCTTGAGGAAACCGCAGTGAAAATGGGCGAGAAGCCCAAGACCAATCTGGAACTGTCCTGCCGCACCTACAACCGCCTTGAAAACGGCGTGCCGGTGATCGACATCGACGTGCGCACGCAGAAGTTCGTGCTCAACGGCGTCGACATCCTCGGTGATGCACGGCGTGCGGTGTTGATGCCGTAAACCCCGCTTTACTGGCAAATCACAAAACCCTGTGGGAAAGAGCCTGCTCGCGAAAGCGGTCGTTCAGGTACATCAATGTCGAATGTGCCAAAGCCTTCGCGAGCAGGCTCGCTCCCACAGTGGATCTAAACGAATCACCAAGGAATTCATACATGCCGTGGATGCCACCCCAACACGAACTGCTGTCGCCGATCACCGGCGACGATGGTTCGCAGATCGAATCGATCCAGCTCAAACCGCTGCTCTACGCCGCACAGAAAGAAACGCTGGAACGCGCCGGCGATGACGAAGACGATCAGTTCTTCGAGCTGGCGCTGCTCGCCACCGGCCTGTCGGTCAAGGAACTCGATCAGCTCAAACGCCCGGACTACGTGAGCATTGCTCAGTACGTCCATGAGATGTCGACCCGGCCGAGTGCGTACTTTCTCGACCAGATCGAGGACGCGGAGAAATCCGACGATCCCGATCAAGTGCAATTGCTGCAACCGCTCGCCGTGACCGGCCGCACCGTGACTTCGCTGAGCCTGGAAATGCCCGTGCTGCGCGCCACCAAAGTGATGAAGAAACTGAAAACGGCCAAGGAACGCGCCGAATTCATCACTGCCCACTGCACGGGCCTGATGATCCCCGATCTGGCCCAGCTGACCGTCCCCGACTGGACGCAATTGCAGGTGCGCATCGACGATTTTTTAAACCAGCCGGCGGCCTACTTTCGGAACGCGACATCGAAGTAATCCTCGATATCGTCCCGCTCATTTACCCGGTAAGTGAAGCGGAGATTCTGGAATGGGACGCCGAAAAGGCGTTGCGCCGCTACGACATAGCGATCACTCGCCTTGGCGTGAAACAGGAGTAGAGCGGCATGGCAGAGAGCAAATATGCACTCACGTACGCCGGTGAGAGCGGCAATGCAACGGACGGATTTTCGTTGCCCGACAACCTCGGCAAACCGCTGCAGGATTTGAATGTGACGCTAGCGTTGGCAAGCGTGGATATTCGTTTGCTGACCCAGGAACAGATCAAGCTTCGCGAGTTGTTGGCAAGCCAGCAATCGCTATTCAAGGCTGGCGCTGCACCGGTCGCGACGAGCGAACCAAAGTCAAAACTCAACGCCGGGATCGAGCAGCGTCCGCCGCCGAAGCTGATGCAGCCGGCGATGGCCAACGAGACTGCGCTGGTTGAACTCAATCAGTTGCTCAAGATGAGTAACGACCAACTGCAAACGCATTCACAAAGCACTCTAGAACTCGCCAGCGAGAAACAGGTGGCGGCCAGTGGTGCCACCAACGCTGACCTGTTGCAAGTCCAAGTCGCCGCAGCACGATCCGGTATTGCCGATGGCGCCAAGGGTGACCAACGGGCGAACGAGCTGAAGTGGTTCTCCCGTGATGCCGCGATCAACGCAGCGGCGTTCAGTATGGACGTCAAAACGGCTGGCGAGATGTTGGCGGCCTGGCGTTCATCGCTGAAGCTGGATCGCTATCAGAGCCAGGATCTGGCCGATGCAACGAGCTATCTCGGCAACAGTGGCCTGGATGCCAAGGCCGCCGACATCGGTTCGGTCGTGCAACGTTCCGGCGAGGCTGCAATTACTGCCGGTATGACTCCGGAACAAGCGGCCGCGTTTGCGGCGGCACTGCTCAACAGTGGCGCAGACAAGGAGGGCGCCAGCGCCGCGTTGAAGGGTATTACTTCGCTGCTGGCGAAGGGCGCAGATGCATCGACGGAGCAACGTACGGCTCTGAGCCAGTTAGGGTTGAATCCCGAATCGTTGGCAGGAGAGATGCGCAAGGACGCTCCCGCTGCCATCAACTCGGTGCTTGCGGCACTCAATAAACAACCGCTGCAAGAACGGGCAACATTGACGAAGACGCTGTTTGGCGAAAACGACGTCAGAGTCCTTGAACTGCTGAAGAAACCAGAGGATGTAAAAAACGCATTCTCCCAAGTGGCCGACAAGCGCCAATACGCGACATCGGAACTGGGCGCCGATTCGGGGGCCGCCGCGAAATCCGCCGAAGTATTTGGCAATACGTCGCAAGGGCGCTGGAATGCGCTCGATGCGAGTCTGACCCGGATGACCACCGCATTCGGCACTGCATTGGCGCCGTTGGCCGATGGTGCCGCAGTAGTGCTCACCGCGCCGGCCAATGGCGTGAGTACTGCGGCGGAGGCTTTCCCGGCGCTTACTGCAGGATTGGTTCTGCTTGGTGCCGCTGCTCTTCCCTTTGTTGGAGGGGCGCTGAAAACCGGCGTTGCCTCAGTCCTCGACACCGTTTCCGCGAAGCTGTTACGTCTGGCGACGACGCGATTACCCCCCGATATTGCTGATGCCATCGTCGGTGACGATGTCTCTGATGGCAGGCGGAAAAACAAACGAGCGGGTCGTCGACCGGGTCGACGCTCGCCGGCCAGAACATCGGCGCGCACGACAGTTCCACGCGCCAGTGGGAGCAGTCGTTTGGGGGGGCTCACGGCCAAGGTCGCGCCTCTGTTTGATGACATCAAAATGGGCTTCAAACTGTTCACCGATGGCTTGGGCAACAGCGAGATGGTATCGCGACTCAAAGGCCCCGTTGCCAAGCTTATGCCCTTGGTCGAAAGCGTTGGCGCCAAGGTCATGCCAAAAATCGCCCAAGCGCTGCCGGCGGTAAAACTGGGAGCGCCGCTGGCCATTGCGCACGCGGCCTATACCGGACTGAAAGGTTGGCGCGAAGGCGATGACCAAGCGGTCAAAGGTGCCGCCGGCGAGCTGGCCGGCACTGCCATTGGCGCCACGATCGGTACTTTCATTGCGCCCGGTATTGGGACATTCCTCGGTGGGACTCTGGGCGGAATGCTCGGTTCTTACGTCGGTGAACAATGGGGCAAGCCTGCCGAGGACAAACTCGCGCCTCCCGCGCAAGTGGCCAAGGACCTGAGCAACGCTCAGATGCAAAACCAGCAGATCACCTATGCGCCGTCGATTCAGATCAGCGGCAGCGAAATCGCCAGCTCGGAAAAAGTTGGCGCGGTGATCTCTCAAGTGATGCAAAACCATTTCAGTACTCAGTTCATGTCGACAATGAGTACCAACCCCCTCGCCACCCGCCGCGACGCAGCCCTGACCGATGGAGTCGCCTGATGAAACAACAAATGGCATTGGGCAGTTTCATCTTCGGCCTGTCGCGCAACTTTGCGTACCACCAGTTGCTGCGCAAGTCTGACGGCGGCTGGACCGAGATACAGATCCTCACCAGCAAACCCAAGTCCAGCCAGACCGGACAGAAACCGGAAACCCTGACCATTACCGGCAAGTCGATGTACGCCGTAGCCATGGATCGGCTCGATGAATTGCGTGCTTTGCAGGCGCTGCGCACCCCGCTGCCGTTGATCGACGGGATTGGTCGAAACTGGGGCCTGTGGCGGATCAGTAGCGTTCAGGAAACCCAGACCCAGATCATCGATGACGGTACGGCGATGGTAGTCGATTGGGTCATCGAATTAGCGGAGTTCCACAATGCGTAAAGCACGAAGCGTGGCCGGTGATTCGGTGAATCTGCTGCTCTACCGCGAAATCGGGCGCAGTGATGACGCTGCCGAAGAAGCGCTGTGGAAGCTCAACCCGACCCTGGCCGAACACGGGCCGATTCTGCCCGCCGGCGTCTGGATCGTGCTACCGGAACTGGATGTGAAACCCGCCGTGATCAAGGCGGCGACGGCCTGGGATTAAGGAGGTTGCATGGCACTGGGATTCACGCCGGCAGTGAATATCTACGGGGCCAACGCGGCCCTGCTCAATCAACGCCTGATCAGTTGGGAGCACATCGATGCCGCCGGTTTCGAGTCCGATCAGCTGACGCTGACCATCGATCTCGAGGGCCTTGAAGGGCTGCCGAGTCTGGGTGGAAAAATTGGCCTGCAAGTCGGTTATCGAGAAACCGCAATGGTCGATAAAGGCCAGTTCAAAGTGACGCGTCTGACGCCGACACTTTTTCCGTTTCGCCTGACCGTAGTGGCCACCGCGGCGCCGTTCAGCAAGGATGATGAAACCGGCTTCAAGCAGCGCCGCACCGCCAGTCATGGGCCAACGACGCTGGGTGGATTATTTCGCAAGCTGGTGGAGCTGCACGGCTTTTCGCCACGGGTCGCGCCGGAGATTTCGTTGATCCGCATCGAGCACATCGACCAGTCCAACGAAACTGATATGGGTTTCGTCACGCGGCTGGCGAAAAAATACAACGTCGTCGCCAAGCCGTATGGCGATGTCTATGTGCTGGCGCGGCCCGGGCAGACCAAGTCGTTGTCGGGGCAGATTCTGCCGGACGTGACGCTCTCGGTTACCCACAACAATCGTCCCGGTGATCACGCATTCATCAGCGCCACGCTGGAAGAATCGGCCCGCGAGCAGGCCAAGGGCTGCAAGACCTGTTTCTGGGATGCGGCGGCCGGGGTGTTGCGTTGGGTCGAGACGGGCGTAGCGCCGTTCAAGACGCTGCGCCAGAAGCAGCCCAGCGAAGCGGATGCCATCGCAGTAGCCGAGGGCGAAGTACGCAAGATGTTGCGCCAGAGGTACAAAGTGAAAATCACCTGCCCGGGCGATCCACGCCTGGCGGCCGAAGGTCTGCTGTTGCTTGATGAGAGCTGGCCGGACTTCATGCGCGGACGCTGGTCGATCGACAAGGTCACCGCCAGCGGCAGTCGCGAGAACAGCTATCGCTGCCTGATTGATGCGTCGTGCCTGGATCCGAAGGCCGATTCCAAAGACTGATTCACCTCAATTTCACAGCGGTGAAGATACCTGTGGGAGCGAGCTTGCTCGCGAATGCATTCTGTCATTCAAAACACGATTCGACTGATACACCGCTTTCGCGAGCAAGCTCGCTCCCACAGGTGTTTGCAGTGATCTGCAGACCGCATTTGACTCAACTCTGGAACACCCCCATGAAGATCACCCCGATCCTCACGCAACTGCGTGGGCAATGCCCTGGGCTTGCCAATCACATTTCGGTGGGTGTCGATCTGGCGTTGCTGCAAGGCAACCCGGATCTGCCAACACCTTCGGCCCACGTGCTGCCAATCGCCGATCTGGCCAGCAACAGCACCGCCCAAAACCTCACCACCCAACCAATCCGCGATCGCTTCGAAATCGTCCTGGCCCTTGACGCCACCGACGCTACAAAAGCGCTGGATCTGTTGCAAGACCTGCGCGCCGAACTGTGGCGCGCGCTGGTCGGTTTCAAACCTGATGCCACCTACAGCGCCATCGTCTACGACGGCGGCGAGATGGTCTCGATCAATAGCAGCCGCGCCTTCTATCGGCTGCGTTTTTATGCCGAGTTCCAGCTCGGCCGCAATCTGCCAAGTCAGCCTGCGGAGAGTTGGCACGAGCGCGAACTGGACGCTTTGTCGTCCTTTACCGGGATGACGGTGCGGGTCGATGCGATCGATCCGGCCGACCCCAACCTGCAACGCCCGGGTCCGGATGGCCGGGTGGAAATGACTTTCTCTGGAGACGTAACCCCATGAGCAACCGCATCACCGTAGTGCCGGCCGCTGGCCGTGTCGTACCTGACCCGGAGGCCGGCGACCTGTTGCCGGCTGCAGGCCGTGACGTGCTGGACAGCGCCTGGTGGCGCCGGCGTCTGGCCGACGGCGATATCACACTCAAAACCGCAAAAGCGGCTAAACCACAGGGAGCCAAATGATGGCGATCGGATTCAGCAACATCCCGGCGGACATTCGTGTGCCGCTGTTCTATGCCGAAATGGACAACTCGGCCGCCAACAGCGCGACCTCGGCCATGCGCCGTTTGATCGTCGCCCAGGTCAACGACAATATTGCCCCGACTGAAGTCGGCAAACTGGTGCTGGTTTCCAGCGTGGCGCTGGCGAAAAGCATCGGCGGCCAGGGCTCGATGCTCGCCTCGATGTACGAAACCTTCCGCAAGGCTGACCCGATCGGCGAGATCTGGTGCCTGCCGCTGCACAACACTGAAGGCGCTATCGCCAAAGGTGTGTTGACCCTGACCGGCACCGCAACTCAGGCGGGCATGCTCAACCTGTATGTCGGCGGCGTGCGTGTGCAGGCAACCGTGGTCAACGGCGCCACCGCCGCGCAAGCGGCAACCGCACTGGCGCAGAAAATCAACGCCACTGCCGACCTGCCGGTCAGCGCAGCCGCTGCAGAAGGCGTGGTCACCCTGACCGCCAAATGGACCGGCGACAGCGGCAACGACATCAGCCTGCAATTCAATCGCCTGGGCAAGAGCAACGGCGAAGAAACTCCGGCCGGTCTGACCAGCGCAATCAGCGCCATGATCGGCGGCGCCGGTGTGCCGGATCAGATCGCCGCCGTCGCGGCTCTAGGCGATGAGCCATTCGAATTCATCGCCTTGCCGTGGTCCGATCTGGCGACCCTCAATACCTGGCAAGCGGTCATGGATGACAGCACCGGTCGCTGGTCGTGGGCCAAGCAACTGTTCGGTCACGTCTACAGCGCCAAGCGCGGCACCGTTGGCACTCTGGTCGCCGCAGGCCAGGCCCGCAACGATCAGCACATGACCATTCAGGCGCTGGAGCCGGGCGTACCGCAACCGTTCTGGGTGCAGGCCGCCGCGCTGGCTGCGCGCACGGCGGTGTTCATCTCCGCCGACGCCAGCCGTCCGACGCAAAGCGGCAGCCTGCCGGGTGTTGACCCGGCGCCGGCCAGCGAGCGCTTCACCCTGACCGAGCGTCAGTCGCTGCTCAACTACGGCATCGCCACCGCGTACTACGAAGGCGGTTACGTGCGCATCCAGCGCTCGATCACCACCTACCAGAAGAACGCCTACGGCCAGGCCGACAACTCCTATCTGGACAGCGAAACCATGCACCAGTCGGCGTTCATCGTGCGTCGTCTGCAAAGCGTGATCACCAGCAAATACGGCCGCCACAAACTGGCCTCCGACGGCACCCGTTTCGGCGCCGGCCAACCGATCGTCACGCCAGCGACCATTCGCGGTGAGCTGATCGCGCAGTACGCCAAACTCGAACTCGAAGGCCACGTGGAGAACGCCGAGCTGTTCGCCGAGCACCTGATTGTCGAGCGCGACGTGCAGGACCCGAGCCGCGTGAACGTGCTGTTCCCGCCGGATTACATCAACGGCCTGCGCGTGTTCGCACTGCTCAACCAGTTCCGTCTGCAGTACGACGACGCGGCCTGATCCGCGCAGTCGGCGTTAAGCATTCAGCCCACCTTGCGTGGGCTTTTTATTTGAAGGGAGAAACACCATGGGTCAACTGATTGCAGGCACCTGCTACGTCAAGGTCGACGGCGCACAACTTACTATCAATGGCGGCTGCGAAGCCCCGCTGATGGCGGTCAAACGCGAAACCGTCGTACCCGGCTTCTACAAGGAAACCGACATCGCGCCGTCGTTCAAAGTGACCGCGCTGCACACCGCCGACTTCCCGCTGAAGAAGCTGATCGAAGGCACCGATATCACGGTCACCTGCGAGTTCAGCAACGGCAAAGTCTACGTGCTGGCCGGCGCCTATCTGGTCGAGGAGCCAGTCTCCAAGGGCGACGACGCCACCATCGAACTGAAATTCGAAGGCATCAAGGGGACCTGGCAATGAGCGCCGCCGTGAAGCTTCAAGTAGCAATCGAAGCCCACGGCGAGCCTCTGACCGAACTCGTTCTGCGCCGTCCGACGGTGCAGGAAGTGCGAGCGATCAAGGCGCTGCCGTACAAGATCGACAAGAGCGAAGAAGTCAGCCTCGACATGGACGTGGCGGCCAAATACATCGCCGTGTGCGCCGGCATCCCGCCGTCGTCGGTCAACCAGCTCGATCTGGCTGACCTCAATGCGCTGAGCTGGGCCGTCGCGAGTTTTTTCATGAGTGCGGCGTCGGCGCCATCACCGACCTGATCGCCGTCGCCTATGACCTGGCCTGGTTCTGGAAGGTTGACCCCGAACAGATGATGGCCAGGCCACTGGATGTGCTCCGCGAATCGCTGGAGCACGCGCAACGGATCAATGCGATGCAGCAGGTGCAGTGATGGCAGACGAAGAGAAGAAAACCCCGAAACCGGTGCTGATCACCGGCATCGATGAACTCTCGCCCAAACTGGGCGCCCTGCGCATGAAGGTTGAGAGTTTTAAAAACAATCTCGAGCAGACCGGCCTCGGCAAACTGGACATCAGTGGTCTGTTCAACGGCGGCAGCGTGATCACGCCGTTTGTAGACGGCATCAAATCGGCCGCAGCGTTCCAGGGCAAATTGAGCGAAGTCAGCGACACGGCGAAAACCGTCGATCTGCCCGCCACGCCGACTGCTGCCACGCAGAACATGAACGTGTTCAGTGCGTCGATGCAGAAGGTTTCGGCGGCGGTGGACGCTGCGCTGGTGCCGGCGGTGGCGGCCTTGGTGGTCGGACTGGAGCCGATGCTGACGCAGGTCGGCAGCCTGCTCGCCGACAACCCGAAACTGGTTGAAGGCCTGGCGGCGGGGGCAATTGCCTTCTCCGCCATGCAAACCGCGGTCACCGGTATGACCCAGGTGATGGACGTCATGAGCATGGTGCTCAAGACCAACCCGATCATGCTGATCGCCATGGGCATTGCCGTGGCGGCCGGTTTGATCGTGGCCAACTGGACGCCGATCAGCGCGTTCTTCACCGGGATGTGGGAGGGCGTGAAAAACGCCGGGGCGAGTGCGATGGCGACGTTGCGCTCGGTACTAGACTGGCGGCCGCTGGCGGCACTGGCTGCGCTGTGGGAACCGGTCACCGGATTTTTCTCCGGAGTCTGGGACAAGGTGATGGCCGTGACGGCGCCAGTGATCGACTTCTTCAAGTCGGTTTTCGCGTGGTCGCCTGCGGGGATGATCATCGAAAACTGGGGGCCGCTGACCGGTTTGTTCTCGGCGATCTGGGAATTGCTCGAGGCCTTGAGTGTGCCGGTGATGGCGTTTCTCAGAAACCTGTTCGATTTCTCGCCGATGCAGATGATTACCGATGCGTGGGGTGGTGTCGTGACGTTCTTCGAACCGATGTTCACCACGCTGCAATCGGCCGTACAAAGCACCCGGGATATCCTGCGCACGCTGTTCGATTTTTTCCCGATGGAAATGCTCACCAGCGCCTGGGGTGGAGTTGTCGGGTTCTTCGAACCGATCTGGATGGCGCTGCAAACGTCTGTGCAGCGAGTCAGAGGCTTTTTCACCAGCCTGTTCGAGTGGTCACCGCTGGAGCAGATTGCCCAGTATTGGCAGCCGATCGGTGAGGTCTTTTCGGCGCTCTGGGGCGTTGTGTTGGCGCTGTCCGCGCCGGTCGTGGACTTTCTGCACAGCCTGTTCGAATGGAAACCGCTGGATCAGATCATCGAGAGTTGGGGGCCGATCACCGAGTGGTTCGGCGAGTTGTGGCAAAAGCTGCAAACCGTCATCGCGCCGATCAAGGAGTTGTTCGACGGTGGCTTCGCCGGACTGATCGCCAAGGTCACCGGCAAGGTTGAAACTCTCACTGAAGCACAACGCCAAACCAATGCCGAAGGCAAAGGCGAACTGGCGCCGGCGTTCTTCGCTGCCAGTCCGGCGCCTGCTGGCAACGGCACACTGCAAAGCGGTTCGTTGCCACAAACCTCCAGCGCGCTGATCCAGCAGAGCGCCGCCAACAACCGTACGCAGCTCCAAGGCGGGCTGACCGTGCGCTTCGAGAATGCGCCGGCAGGCCTGCGCACCGAACAACCGCAAACCAATCAACCTGGCCTGGCCGTGTCTTCACGCATCGGCTATCGCTCACTGTCGATGGGAGGTTCCCAATGAACTGGCGTGATCGTTTATTGCCGGCATCCTTTCGCGGTGTCGGTTTCTGGGTCGACCAGGCGAAAACCCCGGTCGGGCGCAAAGGGCAGTTGCATGAATACCCGCAACGCGACCTGCCGTTTTTCGAGGACCTCGGCCAGCAGGCCAAGACCCACGATCTGACCGCGTTCATCATCGGCCCCGATTGCCTCGAGCAGCGCGACAAGTTGCTCAAGGCGCTGGAGCAGGGCCGTGGCGAACTGGTGCATCCGTGGCTCGGACGCCTGCAAGTCAAGGTCGGCGAATGCGACATGACCCACACCCGCCAGGACGGTGGGTTGGTGACGTTCGCCTTGAAGTTCTATCCCGACCAACCCCTGCCGTTTCCGACCGCCACGGTCAGCACGCAGAAAGTGCTGCTGGCTAAGGCCGACGGGCTGCTGGGTTCGGCGGTGGCGCGTTTCGAACAGGCGATGACGTTGATCAAGGCAGCGCGGATCGGCATCACCAACCTGCGCAACAGCCTTACCGGCGTCTATGACGTGATCAAGGAGCAATTGAAACCTTTGATCGAGCAGTACCGGCAGATCACTGAACTGGTCAAAGCCGTGAAGGAACTGCCCAAGGAAGTGGCGGCGGAATTCAAGGGTTTGCTCGGCGATATCAAGGAACTGAAAGCGTTCGCCAAGGAAGGCTACCGGGGCGTGATCGCCGACGTGTCGCAGCAACTCGAAGCGATTCGCAAGGCCGATGCGCCGAAGATCACCACCGGCAAGGACACCAATGCCGCAGCGCAGGCGATGGCCGATCTGGTGCAGGACACGCTGATCGTCAAAGTGGCGCAGTGGGTCGCGTCGATGCCAGTGGCCACCCGAGCGATGCAACTGCCGTCGACGCCCACCGTTGCTCAGCAAGCTCATCAGCAAGTCACCCGCCCGGAAGTCCCGGCCACGGATGATTTGCAGGCGCTGCAAAAGGATTTGGTCGAGGCGCTGCAAGGGGCGAAAAACAAGGCCGATCCTGAGCACTATCAAGCCATCAGTGACGTGCAGGATGCCTTGGTTGCGCACCTCAAGGCCGTGGCATCCTCGGGCGTGCGACTGGTCAGCAAAACCTTTCAGGAAAGCCTTCCGGCACTGGTCATAGCGTACAAACAGTTTGGCGACGCCACGCGAGTCACCGAAGTCGTGCAGCGCAACGGCGTGACCAATCCGTTGTACCTCCCGCAAAGCGATGTGAAAGTCTCCAGGGAGTGAACCATGGACGAGTTGGATAACCACGTCACGCTGACGGTCAACAATATGGAATACGGCGGCTGGAAAAGCGTCGAAATCACCGCTGATCTGGAGCGTCAGTTCCGCACTTTCAAACTCGACATCACCTGGCAATGGCCAGGGGAGGCCGTAGACCAAAGGATCAAACCCGGCGACCCCTGCGAGGTAAAAATCGGCAAGGACCTGGTGCTCACCGGTTACGTGTTCAAAGCACCGATCCGCTATGACGGACGGCAGATCAGCCTGACCATCGAAGGCAGTTCCAAGACCCAGGATCTGGTCGATTGCGCCGCTCGCAACCTGCCCAGCCAATGGCAGCAACAACCCTTGCTGACTATCGTCCGCGATCTGGCGAGCGAATATGGGCTGTCAGTGGTCAACGAGATCAGCGAAACCACACGCCTGGCCAAACACACCATCGTGCCGGGTGAAACGGCATTCCAGTCGATCGACCGATTGCTCTCGCTGCTGCGGGTGTTTTCCACCGACAACGAGCTGGGCCAGTTGGTGCTGGCCAAACCCGGCAGCGGCGGCCGCGCCAGCGATGCGCTGGAGCTGGGCAAGAACATCCTGTCGGCCAGTGCGCCAATGGATTTCAGCCAGGTGTTCTCCGAGTACCGGGTGATCGGCCAGCAAAAAGGCTCGGATGCGAAGAGCGGCGCGGCGGTCAGCGAAGTCGAGTCGACCGCGGCTGACCTGAGTTTCAAACGCCGACGCACCACGGTGATCAATGAAGGCACGCAACTGACCTTTGAGTTGGCGCAGCAGCGTGCTCTATGGGAAAGCGCGACCCGCATGGGCCGCGCGCAGACCACCACCTATCAGGTGCAGGGCTGGCGGCAAAGCAATGGCGATTTGTGGCGCCATAACACGCTGGTCAAGGTCAAGGATCCGGTGCTCGATTTCGATGGTGACATGCTGATTTCCAAGGTCACTTATTCGCTGTCGGCGCAGGGATCGGTGACCACCTTGCAAGTGGCGCCGCCGCATACCTTTGATCCTGATCCGACTCCCCCGAAAAAAACCTGAGCCTGACCCCGAACCCTGTGGGAGCGAGCCTGCTCGCGAAAGCGTCGCCAGCCTCAACATCACAGCGCCTGACCCGCCGCGTTCGCGAGCAGGCTCGCTCCCACACTGATCCCATTCGGGCGAATCTTTTCAAGGACACCCCATGAGCCTACTGACACGCCTGCTGGCGCGCGGCACTGTCGTGCTCGCCAATTCGGCTTCGAAACTGCAATCGCTGCAAATGCGCCTCACCGCCGGTGAAATCAACGACGACCTCGAACACTTCGAACCCTACGGTTTCACCAGCCATCCGCTGGCTGGAGCCGAAGGGATCGTCACCTTCATCGGCGGCGACCGTTCCCATGCCATCGCCCTGGTCATCGCCGACCGCCGCTATCGCCTGCAAGCACTCGCTGCCGGTGAAGTGGCGATCTACACCGACGAGGGCGACAGGATTCACTTCAAGCGCGGGCGGATCATCGACATCGAAACCGCCACGCTGAACATCCGCGCCAGTAGCGCGGTGAACTTCGACACGCCGGTGATCAACCAGACCGGCAAGATCGTCTCCACCGGTGATCAACTGGCCGGCGGCATCAGCCAGATCAAACACGTGCATGTTGGCGTGCAGGCCGGTAACGGTCAGACCGGCGTGCCGGCAGGAGGCCAGTGATGTTCATCAGCCAGAACCTCCACGCCGCACTGACCCGCGCGGTGCTGATCAGCCTGTTCACCTGGCGTCGCGCCGCTGATGACGACGCCCTCGATGACGAAGAACGCTTCGGCTGGTGGGGCGACAGTTTTCCCACGGTTGCCGACGATCGCATCGGCTCGCGGCTATGGCTGCTGCGCCGGGTCAAGCTGACCCGACAAACGCAAATGGACGCCGAATTTTATGCCCGCGAAGCCCTGCAATGGCTGCTCGACGACGGCCACTGCAGCGCCATCGACATCCTCAGCGAACGCCTCGACGCCCAGCGCCTGAACCTGCGCACGGTCCTGACCCTGGCCGACGGTGAACGTCTGGACATCAACCCCGATAACAGTTGGCAGGTGATCTATGCCGTTTGAAACCCCTTCGCTGCCGGTGCTGATCAAGCGCACCCAAAGCGACCTGGCCGGCGATTCGCTGCGCCAGTCCGATGCGCAAGTGCTCGCCCGCACCCTCGGCGGCGCCGCTTATGGTCTGTACGGTTATCTCGACTGGATTGCCGAGCAGATCCTGCCGGACAAAGCCGATGAATCGACACTGGAACGCATCGCCGCGCTGCGCCTGAATCAGCCGCGCAAAGCCGCGCAAGTGGCCACCGGCAGCGTCAGTTTTACCGCCACTGCCGGCGCGGTGCTCGACGTTGACACGCTGCTGCAAGCGAACGATGGCCGCACCTACAAAGTCACCGCCGCGCGCACCACGGTCAATGGCAGCAACAACACCACAATTGCCGCGTTGGAGGCCGGCAGCCTCGGCAACGCTGACGCCGGTCTGGCGCTGACCCCGGTGCAACCGATTGCCGGGATTGTCGGCAACAGCTTTATGGTGCTGGCGCCAGGCCTCAGCGGTGGCGTGGCCCGCGAAAGCCTCGAATCGCTGCGCTCGCGGGTGATTCGTTCCTATCGGGTGATTCCTCACGGAGGCGCGGCCAGCGACTACGAAACCTGGGCACTGGAAGTGCCGGGCGTGACGCGGGCGTGGTGCCGTGGTGGCTTGCTCGGCCCAGGCACCGTAACCGTGTTCATCATGCGCGACGACGACCCGCAACCGGTGCCGAACGATGAGCAGTTGGCGGAGGTTCAGGAGTACATCGAACCGCTGCGTCCGGTGACCGCGGAAGTGCACGTGCAGCGACCGGTTCAGGTGCCGGTGGTGTATCGCTTCAAGAGCGTCAATCCGGACACCACCGCCGTGCGCGCCGCCGTCGAAGCGCAGTTGCGCGATCTGCACAACCGCGAGGCTGACCTCGGCGTGCCGTTGCTGATCAGCCATATCCGCGAAGCGATCAGCAGCGCCGGCGGCGAATACGATCACACGCTCACTGCTCCAGCCGCTGACGTGCCGGCCGGGCAGAGCGAACTGCTGACCTTCGGAGGCTGCGTATGGGGGGCATAAGAACCGCCGCGCAATACCAGGCGCAGTTGCGCGCCTTGCTGCCCAGTGGCCCGGCATGGGATCCGGAACGCGTGCCGGAACTCGAAGAAGTGTTGCAAGGCGTCGCCGTCGAACTGGCCCGTCTGGATGCGCGCGCCGCCGACCTGCTCAACGAAATGGACCCGGCCGGCGTCAGCGAACTGGTGCCGGACTGGGAACGCGTCATGCAATTGCCCGACCCGTGCCTGGGCACCACGCCCCTGTTCGACGACCGCCGCCTCGCCGTACGCCGCCGCCTGCTCGCGGTCGGCAGCCAGGCTGTCGGCTACTACCTCGACATCGCCAAAAGCCAGGGTTACCCCAACGCCAGCATCACCGAACACGAAGCTCCGCGCATGGGCCGTGCCCGGTTTGGTTCGGCGCACTGGGGCACCTGGGAAGCGCAATTCATGTGGACGCTCAACACCGGCGGCCGCCTGCTGCTCGGTCGGCGTTACGGTGCGAGCTACTGGGGCGAGCGCTTCGGCGTTAACCCGGGCTCGGCGCTGGAATGCCTGATCCACCGCAGCGCGCCGGCGCATACCAAGGTGCACATCAATTATGACTAGGGAGGAATGAGGGATGGATTATCCGAATAGTGTGCCCAGTGCAGGGCTGGTGAATGGCAAGTTTGTTGACGAGAACCCTATGACCGGGACGCCTGGGTCGTTGATTCCGGCGGACTGGGGCAACGGGGTTACTCAGGAAATTCTCAACGTGATCAAGGCGGCAGATCTGACGCCGGATGAAAAGAAATACGATCAGTTATTGCAGGCGATTCAATCGGTAACCGCCAAAGGCTGGAATCAGGATCTGGCGCTGCCGTTGGCAGCGCTGCCACTGCCTACGGTTGCCACCGCTGATGCACGTCTGCCGGTCAGTCCAGCTGCGGCCTCAACCAGTGGCGGCCGGGTTTCGATTGCTGCTGGCACCTTTATCAGTCTTGGCCAGGAAGTGGTGGCCGGACAACTCGGACGCTCGCGCACCTTCGTGACGACGGCGTGGAGCAGTGCGGACCTGCTACCCAACAGCCATTACTTTCTGCGAGCGCAGGTCATGGCCGGGGTACTGACGTTCTATACGCAACGCGGCGGCATTCATGACGTCGTCCCTGACTCGCTGAAGGGTACTGTCAACGGCGCTGCCAGCGGCGGTTTTCAGTCCACGCCTCTGGACATGTGCCTTGCGTGGGTAATAACCGGAGCACCCGGTTCGGTGCCGGTTGTGCGGACCATATACAACCGCGCACGGTTGACCTGGACGCAGACAGTGAATGGGACCGGCGCAATCTTTTTGCCGCTCGATCCACATGCGCGTGCGGCACGACTGGTCGCCGGTAACCCGACGCCATCGTCGACGGCGGTCACCTCAGTCGCCTTTCCGTCCACAGGGTGGGCAGGAGGCAACTACTGCTTCCTGTCGCCGATCCTGACGGGCAGTTCGAACAACCCGGGAGGATGGAACCCGGCAACGGTTTCACCGTGTGTATTGTTCACCAACAACATCGTCAATGACGTCACGGTTTCGACGCTGGCAGCCAGTTTCGACCATGCCAATTTGCGCTCGCTGTGGCAGTGCTATCAGGCGGAACACAACCTGGGCCAATCGAATGCCGACAGCGATGAGCTATTGCTGAGCATGGGCATCAAAACCCATCCAATCACTGATTACAGCGTGGGGATTGCCATCAACTTTTCCGACGCGGTGAACGTGCAATTCTCGTGGGAGCTTATTCGATGATCGTCATTCAGGAACTTCATCAGTGCGACGGTGAGTTGCGCGTGCCGCAACCCTCGGCTGCGCACGAGTGGGATGGGCAGAACTGGGTTTTCAATACGGATGCGCAGACTGCACTGGATCTGCAGGAAGCCGAACGCCTTTGCGCCAAGGTAGACGCCACTGCCGACAACGCTCGCACCGCACTGGCAGGCGACTCGCTCAAAGCCACGGAGTACGCGCAGGCGGCCGCAGACGCTCAGGCTTTTCGGGACGCCGGTTACCCGAAAAAGGAAGTGCCCCTTTCAGTTGCTGCGTGGGTTGCCAAAGGGCGCAGTGCCAAACAGGCCGCCGAGCAGATACTGAGTAAGGCGGAGCAGTTGACTGACCATTTGCTCACCCTGCGCACTTTGCGCCTGAAGGCCAAAGCGCAGGTCCGCGCGCTGGCGGGCAAGGGCAAGATCGATCTGGCGCGCAGCGCGGCCGATGAAGCCCTGATTGCCATGGGCGAACTTGCCAGCGGTCTTTCCAGCTAAGCGATATTTCCTCCCGCTTCACCCAAGCCCACTTCGATGTGGGCTTTTTATTTTCCGAACCAGACCTGTGTTTGCCAGTGCGCAGGCACGGCTCATTTGTCATTGCACAGGAACGAACAATCTATGGACTATCCAAAAAGCGTCCCAAGCGTCGGCCTGGTCGACGGCCGTTTCGTCGATGAAAACCCGGTGGCGGGAACGCCGGGTTCGTTGATTCCCGCTGCGTGGGGCAACAGCGTTACACAAGAGATTCTCAACGTGATCAAGGCGGCCGGGTTGACACCCGATGAGGCCAAAACGGATCAACTCGCCAGTGCGATCGGTGCACTGGTCGATTTCACCAAACTGAAAAATACCCCGACCACATTGGCCGGTTACGGCATCACCGATGCGGTGGGGCGGCTGCTGGCGGTCAGGCAGTTCGAGAAGGTCGGGATTACGCTTTACAAGCCAAATCCCAAAGCCAGACGGATCCATGTGCGGCTGGTCGGTGCGGGGGGGAGCGGTGGTGGGTGTTCGCCCGTCGCCGCCGGCTATCAGGGCATTGGCGGCGGCGGAGGCTCCGGAGCCTTCGCACAAAGCCTGTATGACGTAACTCCGGAAATACTTGCAGGCGTGCCCGTGACGCTGGGTGGCGGCGGTGCCGCGAGTAACGTAATGGGGCTGGCCGGCGGAGGTGCTTCGTTCGGTACCTATATGAGCGCTGCGGGCGGTGGAGGCGGGCAGGTTCTCACCGTCGCGGTAACTGCCACAGCAGTCGGTTTCGTTCAGGGCGGCGCTGGAGGACAAGCCGTCACAGGCGGCAATCTTGCCAATGCTCGGGGCATACCCGGTGAATACGCGATGTACAACGCCAACTGGGGCGTCCTCTCGGGTGCGGGCGGTGCCAGCCCGTATGACGGTGGCGGTACCCGAGTGGGGGTCAACGAGATTGGCATCACCGGCGGACGCGGTTCCGGCGGCAGCGGCTCCTGTTCGACCAACGCTTCGGCTGCCGTACTCAGCGGCGCCGGCGGCAACGCCTTCTGTGAAATCTGGGAGTACGAATAATGGCTATTTATGCTCGGGTCGAAAATGGCGTGGTCGTCGAACGGATCGATACCGGTGAGTACGTCATCAGCCAGTTGTTTGCACCATCCTTTGTGGAGTCGATGGTTCTGGTGGCTGATGGCCAGAAGATCGAAATCGGCCAGCCGCTCCGTGCGTTTCCGGTCACGGAGGATCTATTGGCGACACCGCAAGACTCGGTGGTTCTCAAAGCCTCTATCAGTGCAGAACCGACATCGCCCACACCCACACCCGCACGCGATTGGCGCCAGGCCGCGCTGGCAGCGACCGAATGGCTGGTTACGCGCCATCGTGACGAGCAGGTGCTCGGGCGGGGCACCTATCTTCAGGCCACGCAATATCTGGAGCTGCTCGAATATCGCCAAGCGTTGCGCGACTGGCCTGATTCACCAGCTTTCCCGGCAGTGCAATCCAGGCCGAAGACGCCGCTTTGGCTAACAGACGTTAATGGCTGATGGGGCGGGACGTAAGTTCAAACAAGGAGATGAAAAATGGATTACCCAAAAAGTGTGGCAAGTGTCGGTTTGGTGAATGGCAGATTCGTCGATGAAGACCCCGTCACAGGCACGCCCGGTTCGCTGATTCCTGCAAGTTGGGGTAACAGCGTGACGCAGGAAATTCTTGAAGTTATCAAAAGTTCAGGCGCAGCAGCGGACGAAGGCGATAACACGCAGCTTCGATCAGCGATCAACGCGTTGATTCAGAAGAGACAAAACGAAAGCCTGGCTACTCAGGAAGACGCGGAGTCGGGTTCGAATTCGACAAAACTGATGACTCCGTTGCGAGTCTTCCAAGCCATTGGCAAAAAAGTTTTGCAAGCAACCGAGACGATAACCGGGGCAGCAAGAGTCGCTTCTCAAGCGGAGGTCAATGCTGGCGCCAGTGATTCGGTCATGGTCACTCCCAGGAAACTCCGACTCGGGTTCATGGTGAGACTCGGTCCCTCTGGGTACCTGGTATTTCCGTCCTGGATGGGCGGTCTGATCATCCAATGGATCAACGGAAGTGCCAGTCAGACCGCTAACAATAACAACGGTGAACTCAATTTGTGGCCGTTGGCATTTCCCAATGCATTGTTCCTTGCGGTTGCAACCCATGAGGGGACTTCAACGGCGACATTTCTCACCTGGAATGCGGTGTCCTCGGTAAGTCGACAAGTGGGCATCAATGTGCGTTGCCCTGATTACGCTAATGTTTCGATTTCCGCGCGGATCATCGGCGTGGGGTATTGAATATGTATTGTTTTTCTCCGCAAACCAGCGGCTTTTATCATTCGCAACTGCATGGCCTGAACATACCGGCAGACGCTTATGAATTAAGCGAAGGCGAGTATTGCGCGCTGATATCAAATGCACCCAAGGGAACCGTTCTTTCTCTCGATAAAGACGGACGCCCGGAACGAATCCTGCTGGCCGAGCAAACTGCCGCCTCCCTTGAACGTGTGTGGCGGGACAACCAGTTGCAGCTGACTCAGTGGTTGGTGATTCGCGATATGGAAGAGTTGGAAACGGGTGGGGGCACGACACTGCGTACCGAGGAATACAGACAACTTTTGGCTTATCGACAAGCGTTGCGCGACTGGCCTGATGATCCGGAGTTTCCGCAGAGTCGCTCGCGTCCGCTGGAACCCGATTGGCTTGAAATAGCGATGCTCGCAAACAGCTGAGTTACGGGCTGAAAAAGCGCAGCGCACAAAAAATCTTCAAGGAATACTCACGTGGATTACCCAAAAAGCGTCCCCGGCTCTGGCCTGGTCAACGGCAAGTTCGTTGACGAGGACGCGATCGCCGGTACACCCGGCTCGCTGATTCCAGCGAGCTGGGGCAACAGTGTCACGCAGGAAATACTCAGCGCAATTACCGCAGCGGGGTTGAGTCCGGACGAACAGCAGACTGATCAGTTGGCCCAGGCCATTCGACAGTTGTCCAGACCTGATCCGCTGCAAGCGTTTCCGGTGCAGGTCTATCGCAAGAATCTGTTGATCAATGGCGATTTCAGAATCTGGCAGCGTGGTGGGAGCAATCAGGCGCCAAATGTCGGCGGGTACGTGGCTGATCGTTTCCGTTGTGACTGGAACGGAAATGCCGGAGTGAGCATCACGCGGCAAAATTTTGCTCTCGGGCAAGGCGAGGTCTCTGATGAACCGGCCTGTTTCCTGCGCTGGCAGCAAACGTCCGCAGGGGCGGGAGCTACCGTTCACAAAATTTCCCAGAATATAGAGTCGGTCAGAACGCTCGCCGGAAAAACGGCAACGCTGACATTTTGGGCTCGATCCGATGCCGTGCGGCCTTTGCAAATAACAATTGCGCAGCAATTCGGGGTGGGTGGATCGGCAGCCGTTGGGAAATTGATTGATACGTTTCAACTGAACCCAGTGTGGACGCGCTACACCGCAACGTTTCAAGTGCCTGTCATTGCGGGGAAAATGCAAGGCAGCGGCGACTGTCTGACATTGGCGTTCGATCTACCTCTCAACGTGCTGCAAACGGTCGATCTGACACAGGTCCAATTGGAGGAGGGGCCTGTATCCACGCCCTTTGAACTTCGTCCCTTAGCGCAGGAGCTGGCGTTATGTCAGCGCTATTATGAAAAGTCATTTGCTTCCGGGTTGCCGGTCAAAGCCAATAATGGCACCAATACCTGTATCTCGACGTTTACTCAGGTTCCGGCAGGAAATACCGGCCAATACGGGATGACGATCGGCTTTCTGGTTCAGAAAAGGGTTCAACCGACGGTTACTGCCTATAGCCCGGCGGACAGCAGTAACCAGGTCTGGAATCAAACGATCAGCAAAGCTTGCACCGGCACGCTACTTCAAGGCGTAACGGATCGTAGTATTTCTTTTGCCACTGTCACGCCAGTCGGCAGCGCACCGGGGCAGACTCTGCAACTGGAATGGACAGCGGACGCTGAAATCTAGGAGCGACACTCATGGCTTACCAACTAAGCGCTTGTGGCGTGTTGCGCCTGGCTGACTGTGCGTTTATTCCACAGGACTCCAATAATCGCGACTGGCTAGAGTTCCAGCAGTGGCAGCTCTCGGGCGGGCAGGTGCTACCGGCGGATGGGGGACTCGCGGAAACTGGTGCGACCGGCCCCCTGAAAACTCTGGCAAATAAATGGCTGGCAAGCATCAGCCGCCAGCCGTGATTCAATCGGGGCAACATCCAGGGAGGATCAAGCATCATGCAATTAACTGAAAAACACCTTACCGACATCATGCCCAACGCCCGCTCCCAAGCGGGCGTTTTTGTTTCGCCGCTCAACACCGCGATGGCCAGGCATCGCATCGATACGCCCAAGCGCATCGCTGTGTTTCTAGCACAGGTCGGTCACGAGTCGGGCCAATTGCGCTACGTGCGCGAACTGGGCAACAACCAGTACCTGAGCAAATACGACACCGGCACGCTGGCGCTGCGTCTGGGCAATACTCCGGAAGCCGACGGCGACGGGCAAAAGTATCGCGGGCGTGGACTGATTCAGATCACCGGCCGGGCAAATTATCGTCAGTGCAGTCTCGGCTTGTTTGGCGATGAGCGCCTGTTGGCATTGCCCGAACTGCTCGAGCAACCGCAATGGGCGGCCGAATCGGCGGCGTGGTTCTGGAGGCAGAAGGGCTTGAACGAACTGGCCGATCGCGATCAGTTCAACACCATCACCCGGCGGATCAACGGCGGGTTGAACGGCTTGCAGGATCGACTCGAGATCTGGGCACGGGCGAGGGCGGTGCTATGTCCGGCTCCTGGCGCGTGATGGGTCTGTTGCTGCTGGTGGCCGGGGCGTTTGCAGCAGCCTGGCAGTTTCAGGACTGGCGCTACGGGCGGCAATTGGCCGAGCAGGCGCGGTTAAACGCCGAAACGCAAAATCAACTCACTCTGACCGCCGCGAGCGCACAACAGGCCGAGCAGGACAAACGCCTTGCACTGGAGCAGCGGCTCGCGGCCAGTGAGCAAACCCATTATCGAGCGCTGAGCGATGCCCAACGTGATCAGGATCGCCTGCGCGATCGCCTTGCTACTGCCGATGTGCGGCTGTCAGTCCTTCTCGACGCCGGCGACGTTGCCCATGGCGGTGCGATGCCAGCCACCGCCGGCACCAGCGGCGTGGATTCTGCAACCGTACGCGCCCGACTTGACCCGGCGCATGCTCAACGAATTATCGCCATCACCGACACCGGCGACCGCGGATTGATTGCCCTGCAGGCCTGTCAGGCCTATGTCAGAGCGCTGGCGCCCGAACATCTTGAATGATTCTGTGTATTGAAAGCATGGCCGGCTCGTGTACGGTGAAGGCATTCCACACGATCCGGAGCTCGCCGTGAAAGAGACCACCCAACTGGCCGCAGAACTGGGCCGACGTCTGCAAGTGCTCAATGCCCATGTCACTACCGCCGAGTCCTGCACAGGTGGCGGGATTGCCGAAGCGATTACGCGGATTCCGGGCAGTTCGGCCTGGTTTGAAGCGGGGTACGTGACGTATTCCAATCGGCAGAAGACCCGGCAGCTGGATGTGCCGGGCGATTTGTTCGAGACGGTAGGGGCGGTCAGTCGCGAAGTGGTCGAGGCCATGGTGCGCGGTGCGCAGCAGCACAGCCTGGCGCATTTTGCCGTGGCGGTCAGCGGTGTTGCCGGCCCCGACGGCGGCACGCCGAACAAGCCAGTGGGCACGGTATGGCTGGCCTGGGGTGTTGGCGATGAGGTTTACAGTGAGGTTCAGCACTTCCCCGGCAACCGTGATGAGGTCCGCCGACAAACGGTGAAGGCCGCGCTAGAGGGGCTTGTGCGACTAGCGGCACGAGAAATCGAAAATCAGGGGTAGGCGATCTTCGAACGCTGTGGAATAATACTGGCTACTTATACAGGTGTTGGCCGTCAGGCCTTATTGATTACGTGAGGACTTTAATGGACGACAACAAGAAGAAAGCCTTGGCTGCGGCCCTGGGTCAGATCGAACGTCAATTCGGCAAGGGTGCCGTAATGCGTATGGGCGATCAGGACCGTCAGGCGATCCCGGCCATCTCTACTGGCTCTCTGGGTCTGGATATCGCACTCGGCATCGGCGGTCTGCCAAAAGGCCGTATTGTTGAAATCTACGGTCCTGAATCCTCCGGTAAAACCACACTGACTTTGTCCGTGATCGCCCAGGCGCAGAAAGCCGGCGCGACCTGCGCATTCGTCGACGCCGAACACGCACTCGATCCAGAGTACGCCGGCAAGCTGGGCGTCAACGTCGATGATCTGCTGGTTTCCCAGCCGGACACCGGCGAACAGGCCCTGGAAATCACCGACATGCTGGTGCGCTCCAACGCCGTTGACGTGATCATCGTCGACTCCGTGGCGGCACTGGTACCGAAGGCTGAAATCGAAGGTGAAATGGGCGACATGCACGTCGGCCTGCAAGCACGTCTGATGTCTCAGGCGCTGCGTAAAATCACCGGTAACATCAAGAACGCCAACTGCCTGGTCATCTTCATCAACCAGATCCGTATGAAGATCGGCGTGATGTTCGGCAGCCCGGAAACCACCACCGGTGGTAACGCGCTGAAGTTCTACGCCTCGGTTCGTCTCGACATCCGCCGTACCGGCGCGGTGAAGGAAGGCGACGAAGTGGTCGGCAGCGAAACCCGCGTCAAGGTTGTGAAGAACAAGGTGGCTTCGCCGTTCCGTCAGGCCGAGTTCCAGATTCTTTACGGCAAAGGCATCTACCTCAACGGCGAGATGATCGACCTGGGTGTGCTGCACGGTTTCGTCGAGAAGTCCGGCGCCTGGTACGCCTACGAAGGCACCAAGATCGGTCAGGGCAAGGCCAACTCGGCCAAGTTCCTGGCGGACAACCCGGAAATTGCCGCGAAGCTCGAGAAGCAGCTGCGTGACAAGCTGCTGTCGCCAGCGGTGATCGCGGACTCCAAGGCCTCGGCGGTCAAAGAGACCGAAGACGACCTGGCCGACGCTGACCTCTGATACCAGCGATGACCACCGCCGTACTGGATACCCTCGTCGCGGTGCGGCGAACCGCCATGGACCTGCTCGCACGTCGCGAGCATGGTCGAGTCGAGTTGACGCGTAAGCTGCGTCAGCGCGGCGCCGAGGCGGAGCTGATCGAAACAGCCCTCGACCGTTTGACGGAAGAGGGGCTGCTTTCCGAAGCCCGTTACCTTGAAAGTTTTGTCTCCTACCGTGCCCGTTCCGGCTATGGCCCCCTGCGAATTCGCGAGGAGCTCAGCCAGCGGGGTTTGCAACGTACCGATATCGAAATCGCCCTGCGCGAAAGCGGTATCAACTGGCAGGCGCAGCTTCAGGATACTTGGCAACGCAAGTTCTCCGGACATTTACCGATTGATGCGAAAGAACGGGCCAAGCAAGGCCGATTTCTAGCGTATCGGGGTTTCTCGATGGAGATGATCAACCGCTTGTTCAGCGGTCGAGGGATGGACGATTAGGCCGATTTAACAAAAAAGCCCGCTATTTTTTAGAAAATAGCGGGCCTTTTTTTTGCCTTCAAATTACGTTGAAAGGCTCGCGTGAGCGTTGTGCAGTGGGCGGTTTCGAATCGGCCCAGTTTTCCGGCAGGTTGATAAAGTCCACCAACTCCCTTAGACGACCATGGGTACGGCCATTGAAGGCAAACGCCAGCCGCGTCAGGTGGCTGAACTGTGCATCGTCGTGTTCTTCACCGCTGTAGGCGTGTTGATGAAACTCGTCGCTCAGGCACAGGTCGGCGAACTCTTCCTGCATCTGCGTCAGTGCTTGGTCGCTGAGTTTGTGGTTCATGCGAATTACAAATTGCCGCTTGAGCCAGCGACTGGAGTGGAAGTTGCTATAGAACTGATTGATCTCCTCCACCGCTTCTTCAACGCTGTAAACCAATCGCATCAACTTCATATCGGTCGGCAGGATATAGCGGTTTTCTTCCAGCTGATTGCGGATGAAGTCCAGCGCACCTTGCCAGAAGGTACCGCCCGGAACATCCAGCAACACCACCGGCACCAATGGGCTTTTGCCGGTCTGAATCAGCGTCAGCACTTCCAGCGCTTCATCAAGGGTGCCGAAACCGCCCGGGCACAGTACCAGCGCGTCTGCCTCTTTGACGAAGAACAGTTTGCGGGTGAAGAAAAAGTGGAAGGGCAACAGATTATCGGTGCCGTTGACGGTGGGGTTGGCATGTTGTTCGAAGGGCAGGGTGATGTTGAAACCCAAACTGTGGTCACGTCCGGCTCCTTCGTGGGCGGCGGCCATGATGCCGCCGCCGGCGCCAGTGATGACCATCATCTCTGCACGCGTCAGCGCTGCGCCGAGTTCGCGGGCCATCGCGTATAGCGGATGTTCCACTGGCGTACGTGCCGAGCCGAACACGGTGACTTTGCGCCGGCCCTTGAATTGTTCGAGCACGCGGAACGCCTGCTCCAGTTCACGCAGGGCTTGCAGGGTGATCTTGGCGTTCCAGCGGTTGTGGTCTTCCTGAGCCATGCGCAGCACGGTCAGGATCATGTCGCGGTAGATGGGGATGTTCGGGCTGTCGGTGGAAACACGGTTGAGTTGGGCTTCGACCTGGCTGATGAGGTCGCCGCTTTCTTGAAAATGACGGCTCAAGAGGTCATTCGGTTGATAAGGCATTCAACGTCTCCTTCTGTACAGAGCGGTTAGCCCTGACAACCAGCGTCCGGGTCGCACTGCAAAAACACACAGGGCCGGCAGTTCCATTTCTGCCGTTAACGAATGATCGGGAATACTCTCAATTTAGACCCTCGCACGCATTCGCGCTGACTTGAACAGTGCGCTGTAACGTTTTGCCTGGCAACCGATTACTGATTTGCGCCCAAGCCTTGCCGCTCGTCTGAACGTGTCGCAAAGGGCCATCACTCTGATTTACTCAAATACAGATGTCGCAAGACAACCTTGCGTTTGCGCAAGGCGAGGCAATTCAAGGATTCGTGGGTGGCAAGGAGGCGGGATGCATGGTCAGAGTGGTTCTGGAGATCGATACGCAGCTGTATCGGATGTTGCAAGAGTCGGCCGAGACGCATCAATTGAGTCTCGAAGAAGAGTGCTGCCGACGATTGGCCGGCGGCGAGCGTCGGTCGCGCTATCTGCAGGCGCTGGTGGCGGAATTGCGCGCCGAGGATGAGCAGCGGCGCGCCAAGGCTTCGCGCTGATTACTTCTTCTTCGCTGGCGCGGCTTTCGGGCAATCGGATTCCTGATAGCTGGCCGAGCCGATCGCTTTGTTGGTTTTCACTTCGGTGAAGTCGTAGCGCATGATCGCGCCCTTGGCCATCAGCTTGCGGTACGACGGGTTGTTGCACACCGACGCGCCCAACTGGAAATACACAGCCTTGGGATCGGCGCGCATCTTGTCGGCGTGGCTCTTTTGCACGCTCAGATGGTTGATCAGCTGCGTGCCTTCGACGGTGTAGCCTTGATCAAGAATGTCTTCATTGATCGCCCGTGGCGTGCCGACGCTGCTTTGGGCGGCGACGTTGCGCAGCTCTCGGTTCAGATTCTGCTCACTCAGGGACGCAGCCTGAGCGGTAAAGGACGACGCCAGCAGAATGGCAGCGGTGGGAACGATAAGGCGCAGCATGAAACTCTCCTGATTCGGTGACTGGTGGTTCGACCCGTCACGGGGCGGTGCGTTCAGTGGCGGCGAATTATAGGGGAGCCGGTCTGGACGGTACAGGCTTGTGGCCGTCGCTCTGGTAAACTGCCGGCCTTTATTGCCCTGCCGAGTGTCGTTCGTGTCGAGTTTCCCTGTCTGCCGGTGTTGCCTGCGATGAACCATGCCCCCAACGCCGTGGCCCGCCTGCGCGATCAGCGTGAGGACGAAGGCATCAAGCCGATTCAGGCGCGCGGCTTTCGCTCCGAGCGTTGCCGCGATTGCCGGGTCATCATCAGTCATTGCCTGTGCGCGTGGCGGCCAAGCGTCGACACCCGTTCCGGCGTGTGCCTGATCATGACCGGCAAGGAAGTATTCAAGCCAAGCAACACCGGTTGGCTGATTGCCGATGTGGTGCGCGACAACCATGCGTTCATCTGGTCACGCACCGAGCCCGACCCGCAGATGCTTGCACTGCTCAACGATCCGCAATGGCAGCCGTATCTGGTGTTTCCGGGTGAGTATGTCGAACCGTCGCGGGTGACCAACACGGTGACAGTCGATAGCAGCAAGCGCCCGCTGTTCATACTGCTGGATGCGACCTGGACCGAGGCGCGCAAGATCTTTCGCAAGAGTCCATATTTCGACCGCTTGCCGATCCTCAGCCTGCTGCCCGACAAACTCTCGCGCTATCGCCTGCGCCGTTCGACCCGTAGCGAGCATCTGTGCACCGCCGAAGTCGCGGCGTTGTGCCTGGAATTGGCCGGTGACAGCGATGCCGCCTCGGCGCTGGACGCCTATTTCGATGTGTTCAGCCAGCATTACCTCGGTGCCAAGCAGCAACTGGACATGAATGAATCGACCCCCGCTCACGCCGAGCTGCTGCCCTATATACGAAAGCCGCAGCCGGAGTTGGCCCGATAGTGGCCCATACTGTCGACAGCGCTGGCCATCTTGCTTGACCACCCCGGCTGCGCTGGGCATGCTTGGCGCCGATTAGGGTGCGGCCAAGGTTTGAGACGCCGTGTTTGCTGTTGATTGGCGTCGAACGTGCCCCTGTGATATCGCTTCCAAGCGCTGTCTCGAGTTGCTTTGGCCAGACCGGAATCTACCGCGTCTGCCATCAAAAACAGGATCATTTGAAAAATGGCCACATACGACATCCTGATTGCCGATGATCACCCCCTGTTTCGCAGCGCCCTGCACCAAGCGGTGACGCTGGGCCTTGGCCCGGACGTGCGACTGGTGGAAGTGGCGAGCATCGCCGAACTGGAAGCGCGCCTGACCGAAAAGGCTGACTGGGATCTGGTCCTGCTGGATCTGAACATGCCCGGCGCCTATGGTTTTTCCGGACTGGTGCTGCTGCGCGGGCAGTATCCGCAGATTCCGGTGGTGATGGTCTCGGCCCAGGAAGAAGCTTCGGTGATGGTCAAGTCCCGCGAGTTCGGCGCCAGTGGCTTCATTCCCAAATCCAGCGATCTGAGCGTGATTCAGCAAGCGGTGCGCAAGGTGCTTGATGGCGACGTGTTCTGGCCGCCGCAAGCGTTCGAAGCAGTCAGCGTCTCGGATGAGGCGAAAGCTGCCAGCGATGGACTGGCTAGCCTTACGCCGCAACAATTCCGCGTGCTGACCATGGTCTGCGAGGGATTGCTGAACAAACAGATCGCTTATGAGTTGAGCGTGTCGGAAGCGACCATCAAGGCCCACGTCACGGCGATCTTTCGCAAATTGAATGTGCGCACTCGCACGCAAGCGGCTTTACTGCTGCAACAACTTGAGTCAATTCCCAGCCAGTGATGGCTGGCGATTTCACGCTTTTTTGACTTTTGTTGATCTAGCTTCCCCACTCCTTTTTGGTTGGTTTCTTCCTTATGTCACCTTTCAAGGGCCAGACCGGCCTGAAACGCATCCTCAACGCGTCCGGCTATTCGCTCGATGGCCTGCGCGCCGCCTTCACCGGCGAAGCGGCATTCCGCCAACTGGTGCTGCTCAACGTGGTGCTGATTCCGCTGACATTCTTCCTCAATGTCAGCCGGGTCGAGCAGGCGGTGTTGATCGCGGTGTGTTTGCTGGCGCTGATTGTCGAGCTGCTGAATTCGGCGGTGGAAGCGGCCATTGACCGCATCTCGCTGGAATTGCACCCGCTGTCGAAAAACGCCAAGGACATGGGCAGCGCCGCGCAGTTCGTGGCGTTGAGCATGATTGGGCTGGTGTGGGCGGTGATTCTGCTTTAAGCAATGGTCGGCAACACGATCTCGTCGCTGCGCTGCACCCCGGCGGTGAAGGCGCGGCACAGCTCGAGAAACTCGCGCATGGCCGAGGTCTGGTATTTCTGTTTGTGCCAGATGAAATAGAACTGCCGGGCCAGATCCAGATCAGGCGTCTCTACCGGCACCAGACTGCCGCGCCGGAAGGCATCGCGCAGCGCCAGCCGCGAAATGCAGCCAATCCCCAAGCCAGATTCCACTGCGCGCTTGATCGCTTCGGTGTGTTCCAGCTCCAGGCGAATATTCAGCGCGCTGCGATGGTGACGCATGGCCTGGTCGAAGGTCAGCCGCGTGCCGGAACCCTGTTCCCGCAGAATCCATGCCTCATGGGTCAGCTCTTCCATCGTCGCACTGCCGCGTTTGGCCAACGGATGCTGCGGCGCGCAAAACACCACCAGCTCATCCTCGACCCAACTCTGCACTTCGATGTCCGGGTGGCTGCAATCGCCTTCAATCAGACCCAGATCAATTTCGTAGTGGGCGACCTGTTGCACGATATTGGCAGTGTTCTGCACGTGCAGCTTGACCTGACTTTCGGGGTGCCGCTGCATGAAGCTGCCGATCAGCAGGGTGGCCAGATAGTTGCCAATGGTCAGCGTCGCCCCCACTGATAAAGAGCCGAAACCGGATTTGCCATTGAGCAGGTCTTCGATTTCCTTGGCCTGGTCGAGCAGGGCGACCGCTTGCGGCAACAGTTGTTTGCCCAGGGCGTTGAGGCTCAGGCGTTTGCCGGCGCGGTCGAACAGCTGGCAGCTGGACTGGCGCTCGAGCTCGGTGATCGAAGTGCTGGCCGCCGATTGCGAGAGGTTGAGCAGACCCGCAGCACGGGATACGCTTTCCTGCTGGGCGACGGCGACGAAGACTTGCAGTTGACGGAGAGTAAATCGCATATCGATATAACCGATAACCCTTATCTTAATAATCCAGTTAACAGATATTGTCGTCGCTATTAGAATGCGATGCAATTGCGCACGTTAAGCCTCATTGAGCCGCGCAGACCAATCTCCAGGAGTCAAACGTACATGAGCAACATGAACCACGAGCGTGTCCTCAGTGTTCATCACTGGAACGACACTCTGTTCAGCTTCAAGTGCACCCGCGATCCGGGTCTGCGCTTCGAGAACGGTCAGTTCGTGATGATCGGCCTGCAACAGCCCAACGGCCGCCCGCTTATGCGCGCTTACTCGATCGCCAGCCCGAACTGGGAAGAGCATCTCGAGTTCTTCAGCATCAAAGTGCAGGATGGTCCGCTGACCTCCCAGCTGCAGCACTTGAAGGAAGGCGACGAGATCATCATCTCGAAGAAGCCTACCGGCACGCTGGTTCTTGATGACCTGAACCCGGGCAAGCACCTGTACCTGCTGAGCACCGGTACCGGTCTGGCGCCGTTCATGAGCGTCATTCAGGACCCGGAAACCTACGAGCGCTTTGAGAAAGTGATCCTGGTTCACGGTGTGCGCTACGTCAACGAAGTCGCTTACCGCGAATTCATCACTGAGCACCTGCCGCAGAACGAGTTCTTTGGCGAAGCGCTGCGTGACAAGTTGATCTACTACCCGACCGTGACCCGCGAGCCGTTCGAGAATCAGGGCCGCCTGACTGACCTGATGCGCAGCGGCAAGCTGTTCAGCGACATCGGCCTGCCACCGATCAACCCGCAGGACGACCGCGCGATGATCTGCGGCAGCCCGAGCATGCTCGACGAGACCAGCGAAGTGCTCGACAGCTTCGGCCTGAAGATCTCGGCGCGGATGCGCGAGCCGGGTGATTACCTGATCGAGCGTGCGTTCGTCGAAAAATAACCTGCGATATCTGTGGAGCGAGCCCGCTCGCGAATGCGGTCTGTCATCAACGTTGATGTTGCATGACACGACGCCTTCGCGAGCAGGCTCGCTCCCACAGTTGGTTTTTCGGTGTGACAGTAGAAGCCCGCGTTGCCTGAGAAGGCAGCGCGGGCTTTTTCGTTTGCGGGCTTTATGCCTCGGCCGGGATGACTTCCAGCACGCGGATCTGTTCGGGCGTCGGGTAATGCCAGCGCACGTCCAGGTCCCAGAACTGTGCACCATATTCACGTTCCGGCGCCGGCGTCTGATACGCCGGACGCGGATCCTGCGCCAGGCACTGCTCGATCAGCTCAACCAACGGCTCATCGAGCCGCTGAGCGTGGGCGTGCGCCTGTTTCAAAGCCGAATCCGCCCACTGCACGTCGATCAACTGCGGCGCGGCGCTGGCGATGTCATTGGTCGCCCCCGGGATGATGTCGGCATACGGCACATAGGGTTTGATATCCAGCACCGGCGTGCCGTCGAGCAGATCGATCCCGGAGATAAACAGCCGATTACCTTCGACTCTGTCCAGCTTTACCACCGACTGGCCAATGCCGTTGGGGCGGTGCGTGGCGCGGGTGGCAAACACGCCCATCGACTTGTTACCGCCCAGGCGAGGCGGGCGCACCTTCAGGCGTGGCTTGTCTTCGAGCGCCTGATGGAACAGAAACAACAGCCAGACATGACTGACCTGCTCCAGCCCCTGCACGGCGTCACCCTGATCGAACGGCGCGACCAGTTCCAGCACGCCACGGGCGGCCGGTGCCAGTTGCGGCTGGCGGGGGATGGCGAACTTCTCCTTGAAGCAGGAGCGCACGAAGCCGATGGGGGAGACGCTGTAAGTCATGGTCTGGGATCGAAGCGGGGTCGGGCGGGCATGATAACCCGGCTTGCTTCAAGTCTGGTGGTGACAGGGCGGACGCCATCGCTGGCAAGCCAGCTCCCACAAATTTGTGAGTGAACCTAGATTATTCAAGCACCCAAGAACCCTGTGGGAGCTGGCTTGCCAGCGATAGTCACACCGCCGATGTCAGAGGCTGAACCCACCATCCAGCGGAATGATATTCCCGGTCATATAAGCCCCCGCCGTACTCGCCAGGCTGATCGCCAGCGCCGCCATCTCTTCCTCACGCCCCCAGCGCTTCATCGGAATCAGCGCAGTATCCTCAGCCAACGCCTGCTCATCATTACCAATATGCTGGGTCATCTTGCTCGGAAACCGTCCCGGCGCAATCACGTTGACGTTGATGTGCTGGCTCACCAGTTCTCGCGCCAGAATGCGCGATAACTGATGCAGGGCGGCCTTGCTCGGCCCATAGGCATATGCGTGCTCGCCAAACGAAGAAATCCCCGCCACCGAACCGATATTGATGATCCGCGCCGGATTCGCCGCCGAACCGGCCTTGCGCAGCAACGGCAGGAACTGCTGGATGCAACTGAACACCGAGGTCACGTTGAGCTGCATGACCTTTTCCCAGCCCTTGACCGGATAACTCTCCAGCGGCGCCCCCCACGTGGTGCCGGCGTTGTTCACCAGAATGTCCAGATGAGTGATCTGCTCACCCAGACGCGCGGCCAATTCCCGCACGCCGTCTTCGGTGGCCAGATTCGCCGCCACACCGTGGCAAGTGCCCAGGGCGCCTAGTTCTTCCGCGGTTTGATGACAGGCTTCGACGTCGCGCGAGCACACGTAGACATGGGCGCCGGCCTCGACGAAGGCCTTGGCGATCATCTTGCCGATACCACGGGTTCCGCCTGTCACCAGAGCGGTGCGGCCTTGCAGGGAAAAGTAGGGATGCATGGCGAGTCCTGAAGATTAGGGATCAGTACACTCTAGGCCATGCGGCCAGCTTCGAGCTGCAAGCTACAAGCGGCAAGTCAAACACCGTGCTCCGCCTTGCCGCTTGTAGCTTGTAGCTTGTAGCTTGCAGCTGTTTTCAGGCTCTCACGCGCAGCGTGAGCCCTTTGAGGAAATTACGCAGCAACTGGTCGCCACAAGGACGGTAGTTGGTGTGGCCGACCTTGCGGAACAGCGCGCTCAGCTCAGGCTTGGACACCGGAAACTCGGCAGCCTTGAGGATCGCGTGCATGTCGTCTTCTTTCAGTTCGAAGGCCACGCGCAGTTTTTTCAGGATGATGTTGTTGGTCACCGGCACTTCGATCGGTTGCGGCGGACGGCTTTCGTCCTTGCCGCGCTTGAAGATCACCAGACCGTCGAGGAAGTGCGCGATGACTTCGTCCGGGCAGCGCACGAAGCCTTCTTCGTCTTCTTCTTTCTTGTCGAGCCAGGTGATGACATCGGCGAGCGTGACGTCCATGCCGCCCAGTTTGATGATCTCGACAACTTTCTTGTCGCTGATGTCGAGCATGTAGCGCACGCTGCGCAGTACGTCGTTATGAACCATGTCGGTATTCCTGATGCGTTGTGGGCAGCGCTCGCGGGCGCTGCCGGAATGTGGGGCGGCAGTGGAAGTCTCAGAACTTCTCTTTGCCGGACAGGTAGCGCCATTGGCCGACCGGGACTTTGCCGATCGACACGCCGCCGATGCGGATGCGGCGGATGCCGATGACCTTCAGGCCGACCGCTTCGCAGAACTGCGCGATGATTCCCGGCTGCGGGTTTTTCATGGCGAAGCGCAGGCGGTTTTCGTTCTGCCAACTGGCCTTCACCGGCGGCAGCTCTTTGCCCTTGTGGGTCAGGCCATGCTGCAAACGGTTGAGGCCGTGGGCAGCCATCTCACCTTCGACTTCGACGATGTATTCCTGCTCGATCTTCGCCGCGTCGGCGGTGAGCTTGCGCAGGATTTTCCAGTCCTGGGTGAACACCAGCAGGCCGCTGGCCTTGGGCTGCAGGTCGGCGCTGGCAGTCAGGTGCAGGAAATGCCCGCGCAACGGGCGCTTGCCGTAGCGATGCTCTTCGCTGAGAGTTTCGGCGCTGAGCGTTTGCATGGCGCTGTCGACATCCATGCCGGCGGGCGCGTTGAGCAGGATGGTCACCGGCTCCGGCGCGGTGGCCTTGGCGTCCTTGTCGAGCTCGACCTTTTGCTCGCCGACCTTGAATTGCGGCTCATCGATGACTTCGCTGTCCACGGTGACCCAGCCGCCCTCGATGAACAGCTCGGCCTCCCGGCGGGAGCAACCGACCAGTTCGATGAGGCGTTTGGAGAGGCGAATCGGGTCAGTCATGACGGGGCCGTAACAAAAAAGGGGTGGGCATTGTACCTGTGTGGAAGCGGTTAAGCCCGGTTCCATTTGCAGGCGCTGTATTCAATGTGGGAGCGAGCCTGCTCGCGAAGGCGTCCTGCCAGTCTATGTGTGCAGTGACGGGTACACCGCATTCGCGAGCAGGCTCGCTCCCACAGGGGTTTCATGGTGTGTCAGCCGTTGCTTGAGCGCTGCTGGGACTGCCGCAAGCGCATATGCAGCAGCGGATACGGCTGGCCCATGCCATCGACCTCGGAGCGGCCGATCACTTCGAAGCCCTGCTTTTCATAAAAGCCCAAGGCTTGCGGGTTCTGCTCATTGACGTCGAGTTCATCGGCGTTGAGCCGTTCGATCGCATAGCGCAGCAACTGCTTGCCCAAGCCTTGACCACGATGATCAGGATCGATGAACAACATTTCGATCTTGCCCGCCGCCACACCGGCAAACCCGGTGATGCGCTGCTGGCGATCCTTGGTGCAGATCAGCATGACCGCATCAAGATAGCGGGTGAGCACCAGATTGCGCAGCAGCTCGATGTAGCTGTCCGGCAGGAACTGGTGAGTCGCACGGACCGAGGCCTCCCAGACCCGGGTCAGTTCTTCGTAATCGCTGATTTTCGGTGTGTGAATGACCGAATGCTGACGCATGTGCGTGTGCCTCTTGTGCGGTTCAAGGGAGTCCGTCCCCCGCTAAACGATAGCCGCAAAAAAGCCCCGTATCTCGGAAAAGAGCGGGGCTTCTGGATACAGCGCTATTCACTTGTGGGAGCGAGCCTGCTCGCGAAGGCATTGTGTCAGGCAATATTTACAGCGACTGACCCAGCGCATTCGCGAGCAGGCTCGCTCCCACAGGTATTTTGCGGTGCTTAGATCTGCTCAGCCCACAAATCATATTCGTCTGCGTCAGTCACCTTGCACCAGACCTTGTCGCCCGGCTTCAGGTTGCTGCCATTGTCGATAAACACGTTGCCATCGATTTCCGGGGCGTCGAAGAAGCAACGGCCGACCGCACCTTGCTCGTCAACTTCATCCACCAGCACTTCAATCTCACGACCGATGCGCATTTGCAGGCGTGCCGAGCTGATCGCCTGCTGGTGCGCCATGAAGCGCTCCCAACGATCCTGCTTGACGTCGTCCGGTACCACTTCCAGATCCAGATCATTCGCTGGTGCGCCGTCCACCGGCGAGTACTGGAAGCAGCCGACGCGGTCGAGCTGGGCTTCGGTCAACCAGTTGAGCAGGTACTGGAAGTCTTCTTCGGTTTCGCCCGGGAAGCCGACGATGAAGGTCGAACGGATGATCAGGTCCGGGCAGATTTCGCGCCAGTTCTTGATGCGCGCCAGGGTCTTGTCTTCGAACGCCGGGCGTTTCATCGACTTCAGGACTTTCGGGCTGGCGTGCTGGAACGGGATATCCAGGTACGGCAGGATCTTGCCGGCGGCCATCAGTGGAATCAGCTCGTCGACGTGTGGGTACGGATAAACGTAATGCAGGCGGACCCAGACGCCCAGCGTGCTCAGCGCTTCGCACAGCTCGGTCATGCGGGTTTTCACTGGCGCGCCGTTCCAGAAACCGGTGCGATATTTCACATCAACGCCGTAAGCGCTGGTGTCTTGCGAGATCACCAACAACTCTTTAACGCCGGATTTGACCAGGCGCTGCGCCTCGTCGAGCACATCGCCAACCGGACGGCTGACCAGTTTGCCGCGCATCGACGGGATGATGCAGAACGAGCAGCTGTGGTTGCAGCCTTCGGAAATCTTCAGGTACGCGTAGTGGCGCGGGGTCAGCTTGATGCCTTGCGGCGGCACCAGGTCGATCAGCGGGTTGTGATCCTGACGCGGCGGCACCACTTCGTGCACGGCGTTGACCACTTGCTCGTACTGCTGCGGACCGGTCACGGCCAGCACGCTCGGGTGTACGTCGCGGATGTTGCCTTCTTCCACGCCCATGCAACCGGTGACGATGACCTTGCCGTTTTCCTTGATCGCTTCGCCGATCACTTCCAGCGACTCGGCCTTGGCCGAATCGATGAAACCGCAGGTGTTGACCACCACGACGTCGGCGTCCTGATAGGTGGACACCACGTCATAGCCTTCCATGCGCAGCTGGGTCAGGATGCGCTCGGAGTCGACCAGTGCTTTCGGGCAACCCAGAGATACAAAGCCAACCTTTGGATTGGCCGGCGCAGGAGTGGTGGACATGTCTAACCTCGGTGTTTTGTGACGTCGCTGGCCACGCGCGGCAGCTGACGGATGGGCGCTTGAGATGCGCCTCTGATCAAAAAGTGCGCAATTCTAGCGGCGGGCAACGCACTTGACCAGCTTTATACGGGGAAATACGACGAGTGCTGCGCTATGCTTCGCGCCGTTGAGCTTTACCGATTTCGTGCAGTCAATCATTGGTCTGTAACAACAGGTAAAACAGCGCATGCTGCAACTCAAAGCATAGTGCTTCCTTCAAAGAAGCCGGTATCGAGATCAGGAGTGTTGGATGGGTCAGGCAAGTAGTCATGCGGCGGGCGCCGAGGGTTCGGCAAGCAGACCGCTGAGCATGCTGGTCGCGGCGGTCGGGGTGGTTTATGGCGACATCGGCACGAGCCCGTTGTACACCCTCAAGGAAGTGTTTTCCGGCGGTTATGGTGTGCCGGTCAATCACGACGGTGTGCTCGGCATTCTGTCGTTGATCTTCTGGTCGCTGATCTGGGTGGTCTCGATCAAATACATGATGTTCGTCCTGCGCGCCGACAACCAGGGCGAGGGCGGCATCATGGCCCTGACGGCACTGGCACGGCGGGCAGCGGCGGGGCGCAAGCGCCTGCGCACGTTGTTGGTGGTGTGCGGGCTGATCGGCGCGGCGCTGTTCTACGGCGACAGCATGATCACCCCGGCCATTTCGGTGCTATCGGCGATCGAAGGCCTCGGCCTGGCGTTTGAAGGCATCGATCACTGGGTGGTGCCGCTGTCGCTGGTGGTACTGGTCGCGCTGTTTCTGATCCAGCGCCACGGTACCGCGCGGATCGGCATTCTGTTCGGGCCGATCATGGTCACCTGGTTCCTCGTCCTCGGCGCCCTTGGTGTGTACGGCATCAGCCACACCCCGGAAGTGCTGCACGCGCTGAACCCGATGTGGGCGGTGAATTTTTTCGTCGTGCACCCGGGCATGGGCGTAGCGATCCTCGGCGCGGTTGTGCTGGCGCTGACCGGCGCCGAAGCGCTGTACGCCGACATGGGCCACTTCGGCCGCAAGCCGATCGCCCGCGCCTGGTTTCTGCTGGTGCTGCCGGCGCTGGTACTCAACTACTTCGGCCAGGGCGCATTGCTGCTGGAAAACCCTGACGCCGCGCGTAACCCGTTCTACCTGCTGGCGCCGAGCTGGGCGCTGATTCCGCTGGTCGGCCTTTCGACCCTGGCCACGGTGATCGCTTCGCAAGCGGTGATTTCCGGTGCGTTCTCCCTGACCCGTCAGGCGATCCAGCTCGGTTACATCCCGCGCATGTACATCCAGCACACCTCCAGCGACGAGCAGGGCCAGATCTACATCGGTGCGGTGAACTGGGCGCTGATGGTCGGCGTGGTCCTGTTGGTGCTGGGCTTCGAATCCTCCGGTGCACTGGCCTCGGCCTACGGCGTGGCAGTGACTGGCACCATGCTGATGACCACCATTCTGGTGTCCGCCGTGATGTTGCTGCTGTGGAAATGGCCACCGATCCTTGCGGTGCCGGTGTTGATCGGCTTCCTGTTGGTGGATGGTCTGTATTTCGCCGCCAACGTACCGAAGATCGTTCAGGGCGGCGCTTTCCCGGTGATCGCCGGTATCGCCCTGTTCGTGCTGATGACCACCTGGAAGCGGGGCAAACAGCTGCTGGTCGAACGCCTCGACGAAGGCGCGCTGCCGCTGCCGATCTTCATCAGCAGCATCCGCGTGCAACCGCCGCATCGCGTACAGGGCACCGCCGTGTTCCTCACCGCCCGCTCCGACGCCGTGCCCCACGCGCTGCTGCACAACCTGCTGCACAACCAGGTGCTGCATGAGCAAGTGGTGTTGCTGACGGTGGTCTACGAAGACATCCCGCGCGTACCGCCATCGCGGCGCTTCGAGGTCGAAGCGCACGGAGAGGGTTTCTTTCGGGTGATCCTGCACTTCGGCTTCACCGACGAGCCCGACGTGCCGCAGGCGTTGAAGCTGTGTCATCTGGATGATCTTGATTTCAGCCCGATGCGTACCACTTACTTCCTCAGCCGCGAAACGGTGATTGCCTCGAAACTGGAAGGCATGGCGCGTTGGCGTGAGGCGCTGTTTGCGTTCATGTTGAAGAATGCCAATGGCAATTTGCGGTTCTTCAATCTGCCGTTGAACCGGGTGATTGAGTTGGGGACGCAGGTGGAGATGTAAACCCCGCCGCAACTCAAAAGCCCCCGTCAGCTTCAAGGCTGTCGGGGGCTTTTTTGTGCCTGCACATAAACCTCAAACCCACGCAAATCCCCCTGTGGGAGCGAGCTTGCTCGCGAAGGCTGAGTGACAGGAGAAGCATTCTTCGGCTGACCCACCGCATTCGCGAGCAGGCTCGCTCCCACAAGGGTCTGCAGTGTTAGTGGCTATCAGGTAATTCTTCTTCAGATTCAGTCTTCGTCCGCGCAGGTCGTGGGATCAGCGCTTGGATCACGTCATCAATCAAGGCCTTGCCCATCACCGTCAGGTAATGCACAGCCCAGGCGTGGCGGTCGGTGTCTTTGATGAAAGCAGCATCCTCGGCGAAGGATTTGGCGAGGGACAGCAGGTCGGAGGATTGGGACAAGGCATCGATGATCGGAATGCCGGAGCGGACGTTGAAGAACGCTTGATCCGAGTTGTAGAGGAAAGGGGTGAAGCCGATGGTTTTAACGCTTGCGAGTCCGTGCAGATCAGGTTCGGTCATCGTGTTACTCCTTAGTTCGAAGCGCCGCGACTTTCGTTACCACGCGAAAGGGAGGCAACTGTACGCAGGGTGGTAAACCGGGAACCAAGGAAACCGGCACGCTCGAAAGCGTCCCACGCACAGCCGCCATAACTCGAGGAGCGGGCTGTTGCGATGGTTTCTCCGGGTTACCACACCCGATCGCTGAATGGGTCAGCGACGTCCGGAGAGTATCCCGTTGAAAAACAGCGCAATAGAGCGGCACAGCGGCCCAACAAGAGTTTCGGAGTTTGCCTACAAGGTCTGTGGCCGTCATCTGATATTGCGAGACTGGAAGTAAACGATACTAAACGTCACGCACGAAGCGACGTGTGCACAGCATTCAGGTTCGTATGACGGCATCAGCGGAACAAGAAGTACAGGATGAACCAGAGGAGCTTCGGATCGAAAAGGAGGCCAGTGAACGATTGCTCATCTTTGATTTGGTCCGCGCAATCAGCCATGACGATATGAGGGCAAGGTATGCAGCGATTAGTGATCGACCCAAGGGCTTGACGACCCGGCCTCGGCAGTGAGATAAGTGTCCACGTTTTATGGAATGTGGACACTCGAGGTTTTGAGCTAAATGAAGAGTCAAGACATTTTACTTTTGTTCAAGATGGCCAGTCTCCACGCTCAGGAAGAGAACCTTTTGGGGGAGATGGAGGCCGAATCGAATTCGGACAGGGTCGAAGAGCTGCTCAGGCCTTATGTCGTCAGCCCGATGACCGCAGGGGAGAGTGTGGGGAAGCCATTGGTCACCTACTCCACTGATGGGGAAGACACAATCTTCCAACACCGCGAACTCGATTCGCCTTTCGCTGATGGGCCAGGCTGGGAGGGTTGGGCGGAACCAGCATCTGATCCACCGCTGACAAGTTGGAGCGATCGGTACTCTCTGCGTGCGCTGTCTGCCTCTCTCGGACTGAGCAAAAGCGAAGTCTCAAATGCTCTCGCCCGATGCCGGGAATCCGGATTGCTCATCCATGACTACGACACCGGGCTTGCCAAAGTGCACCGCCGGGAACTGCTGAAAATTACCGAGTACGCGCTGAAGTACTTCTTCCCGGTCAAGCCTGGCGCGATGGTTCGTGGCATACCCACAGGCTTTGCGGCGCCTGCGCTGTCCAAAAGCATCAAGAGTGCGGGTGGTTTGATTCCGGTCTGGCCGGATGCGCAGGGAACCGAGCGAGGCCAAGCGATAGAGCCGCTTTACAAAACAGTGCCGGAAGCGGTGAAAAAAGACCGGATCCTTTACCACTATCTGGCGCTCGCTGATGCAATCCGTCTGGGTGGTCCGCGTGAGTGTGGTGTGGCAATCAGTATTCTGAAGGCAGGGATGGGGCTTAAATAACATGTCGTCAAACGCGGATCACAACTACGAACTTATTGAGTTCGTGGCTGAAGGCTTGGGCGAGGCGTTTCTCGCCGAAGTTGCTTTTGTTGGCGGTTGCACAACTTCCATGCTGGTTACAGATACAGCCGTGCTGGACGACATTCGTTTCACTGATGACGTTGATTTAGTGATCGAGTTGGCCGGTATCAGCGCCTGGAACCAACTCACTGAGCGGCTGGCTGCCAAGGGATTCAAGATCACCGGTGAGGACGAGGTCAATTGTCGTTTTCGCTTCAATGACGTTGTTGTGGATGTCATGCCTTCCGACCCTGCAGTACTCGGCTATGCCAACCGCTGGTTCGTCGAGGGGCTGGCGAGTGCGGATAAATTCACCTTGCCCAGCGGCACTGTCATCCAGATATTCCAGCCCACGTATTTTCTCGCGACGAAACTGGAAGCTTTCGCCGGTCGGGGAAATGGTGATCCTTATCACAAGGATGTCGAGGACATGATCATCTTGATCGATGGTCGGCCTGAGCTGTTGGAGGAGGTGGGCCAGGCCGACAGCGACCTTAAGGCGTTCGTCACAGATGGAATCCGCAAACTGATGGCGCTCGACGGGGTTGGCTATGTGATCGAAAGTTCAGGCTCGGTGCAGGCGAATCCAGGCAGAGGGCAGATTATTCACAGGCGTTTGAAAGCGCTGGCCAGCGCATGAGATACCACTCCCGATCAATCACTGGGCAAGCCAGCAGGGCAAATAATGACTATGCCGGAGCGACCTGTGAGGGTGACGGTGGTTTTTTTGTTGTCGCGGATGGCACTTCCAGGCGCGGCAGTGGACAGCTGGCTGAAAGCTTCGTAAGCGGCATGTTGGCGGCTCATTCCACACGGATGGAGCAGGGGGGCTATCCTGCAGAACCCGAAGCAGTTGAGCGTCTATTGGGTTCAATACTGGCGGATTTTCATGCGTCGTTGCCTGCTGATCAGACGGGAGCCATCTGTTACCTGATTGGCTTGGTCGCTCATGACCGACTCACCATTGCATATGAGGGAGACTGTTCATGCGGGATTGTTACGCTGGCGGGAGCCATCGAGTGGATTACGCCACCTCACTGCAAGGCCAATTGGCGGCGCGACCGTTCGCACTGTGAGTTGGCGCAAGACCCCGCGCGAAATTCGGTAACACGATGCTTGAAAATCAATCGGGTTCCGAACCCTGACTTTGTTTGTTGTGCACTGAAGGCTGTTGAGCGCTTGGTATTTGTCACTGATGGCTTTTGGGCGGACTTGACGCAAGCCCAGCAAAGCATTTTGTTGGCGGCGCCGGATAGCGACTTTAGCGTTGGCGACGATGATGTCACGTGGATAGATGTTCAGCTTGGCCAGCGCGACTGACGAGTTGCCTGAATCCAGCGCAACCCCTTGTAGGAGCGAGCCTGCTCGCGAAGGCGTAGTGTCAGTCGACGAATCTGTAAACTGACCCACCGCATTCGCGAGCAAGCTCGCTCCCACAGGGATTTTGGTGGCTGTTGGGATGTAAAAAGCCCCCGTAACTGCGAAGTTGCGGGGGCTTTTTGTGGATGCGCTTCAGATCACTCTTCGGCGACCGAGTTCTTGCTCTGACGCTTCTCGATCAAGTCCACCAAACGCTTGGCCAGCGCCGGGTAGTTCTCGTCGAAGTGGTGGCCGCCAGGCAGCTTCACTGCCTCACCCACTGCCGTCTTGTCCGTGCAGCCGCTCTCGTCGGTTTCTTCTTCACCATAGATGCACACAACCTTGGCGGCTGGCAGCTTGGCCATTTCCGGGCCGGTGGCGGCTTCTTTGCCGGCGTTGCCGAGCCAGCCTTCGACTTCGATTTCGAAGCTGCCGGTGCGGGCGAAGGCGAGCAGGATGATCGCGTCGACGCGCTGCTGTTCGTTCTCTGGCAGGCGGTTGTAGATCGCCGGGAGTACGTCAGCGCCGAACGAGTAGCCGGTGAGGATGAAGCGCTTGGTGCCCCATTTCTGCCGGTAGTGCTGCATCAGTTCGGTGAGGTCGAGTGCGCTTTGCTCCGGGCTCTTGTGCTGCCAGTAGTAGCGCAAGGTATCGATGCCGACCACCGGGAAACCGATCTTGGCCATTTCCCCGGCCACGTCGCGGTCGAGGTCGCGCCAGCCGCCGTCGCCGGAGAGGAACAGGGTCACGGTGTCGTTGGCCTGACCGGCCGGCACTTCCACGACCGGAATCGCCAGACCGCCGTTGGCCTTGTCGCCACCGACGAGGATTTTGCGCAGTTCGTTGTTCAGCACTTGCGACAGGTTGATGTCGTAGTCGCTGATGCTGGTTTCGGCGTTCGGCTGATCGCGCACGAAGCCTGCGCTGGCATCGTCCGGGTTGTCGTTCCACGCCACCAGCCAGTGGCCGTGGGCGGCGGATTTCGGCAACAGGTGGGTGCAGCCGGGTTTTTCCAGAGCCAAGTCGACGGAGATGGCCTGGGCCTTATCGTCTTTCTGTTCCGCCAGCCAGCGCCATGCCAGCACAGCGCCTGGGCCGATGCCGCTGACCAGGGTGGCCGGGCCATTCAGTTCGCGCAGGCCTGATTGCAGGGCGCGGCTTTGCAGCAGGCAGTCCTTGGGCAGAATCACCTGAACGATCTGCGCCGAGGCGCTGCGGCTGAGGGTGGTCAGTTGTTTCTCGGAAAGCTTCTGTTCGTCGGTGACGGCCACCAGCACCTGAGCCTTCGGCTTGTTGCCGGGGATCACGCGGGTCATGGCCGTGCCATCGGCGGGTTTCAGTTGTTCGACGGTCGGTTCCGGTGCCGGACGTTTGAGGTACCAGTAACCGCCGCCGGCAATCACGGCCAGCACCAGCAGGGCGGCCAGGATGTACTTCAGGGAGCGTTGAATCATCAGCGTTTCACCAATCCAGTCAAGCCGCCCGCGATCAGGGCAGCAGTGTCGGCCAGCGCCACGAGCGGATCGAGTCCGGCGGGCACGGCCATATAACGGGGTTCCCAGTCAGGCTGGAACTTGTCTTTGAAGCGGCGCAAGCCTTGGAAGTTGTACAGCTGCTCACCACGGCGGAAAACCATCGAGCCCAGGCGCTGGGTCAGCGGTGCGCCGCGCCGGGGTTGCAGCCCCGACAACGGCACCATGCCCAGGCTGAAGCGCGCGTATCCGTGACTCTTATAGTGTTGAATCAGGCCGACCATCATGAATTCCATGGTCAGCTTGGGCGCTTCCGGGTGCGCGCGCATCAGGTCGAGACTGGCCAGATCGTGGCTGTAGGTCTCGAGCAGATTGGCGAACGCCACCGGGCGGCCTTCGAAGCGAATCACCGCAATGCGGAAATGCTTCAGGTAATCGTCGCTGAAACGGCCGAGGGAGAAGCCTTTCTCGCGCACGTTCTTGCCCGTCAGCCAGGCATCGGAAATCACTTTCAGCTCGTCCATCGGCGCCTGGCCCGGCTCATGGATTTCCAGCGACAGACCATCGCGGGTGCCACGGTTCCAGGTGTAGCGCAGGTCCTTCATCTCCTTGCCCTTGGCTTCCAGATCGAAGCGCAGCAGATCGACCCGGGCTTCTTCGCCGAGCTTGATCGCAGTCAGGCCGATGTCCATGTAGTACGGCAGGTTCTCCGCGCGCACTTGATAGAACACCGGGCGCGTGTGATGGATATCGCAGAGATCGCGGAACTGCCAGATCATTTCCGCACGTTGCTGGCTCGGCCCGATCGGGTCGTACAGCGCCACCAGACTGCGGCCACGACGGGCGTACATCAGGAACGCCTCATCGTTGGGATGAAACAGCAACGCCTTGTCACCGGTCAGCGCGAGGCCACCGTCGGGTTGCGACGAGGCCATGAGGATTTTCGCCGCGCGATCCAGTTCGTCCGGCGTCGGCAAGTGAATCACCGGGCGCGCCGTGCGCAGCAGCCAGGTCAGCGAGATGATCACCAGCAACACCGCCGCACCGAGCAGCGAGCGCAGACCGCGCGGCGCGTCAGCGTCGAGGGTGAACTGCCACCAGAGCTGATGGCTGTAGGGCACGTCCTGATAGGCGAACAGCAGCAACCAGGCCGAAGCGCCCAGAACGCACAGGCTTGCGACCAGATACAGCGGCGAAAACGGCAGTTCGGTCAAACGGCTCGGGCGATAGAAGGAGCGGCGGAACACGCCGAGCAGGGCGGCCGTAAACGTCATCAGCGTGGCTTCTTCCCAGTCGAAGCCTTTGAGTAGCGAGAGCAGGGCGCCGACCAGCAGCAGAATGACGGTCAGCATCCACGCCGCCGACAGGCGTCGGCGCAGACCTTGGGCGAGCAACAGACACAAAACGCCAATCAGGCTGGCGCCAAAGTGCGAGGCATCGACCAGACGATGCGGGATCAGAAAGCCGATGTGCTCCAGGCGCGTGTCGATTTCCGGTGTGGCGCCGGAAAACAGCAGCACCACGCCAGACAGAAACACCAGCACCGCCAGAACCGGCGCGGCCAGACCGGACGCCGCGCGCATGGTCTGGGATTGGAACAGGCGCTGGCCTTCGTTGATCAGCAGCAATACGCAAGCGACCAGCAGCGGCAGCACCACGTAGATCAGGCGATACAGCAGCAGTGCGGCTGCCAGTGGGGCGGCGCCAAGCTTGTCGGCAAATGCGGCGAGCAGAATTGCTTCGAATACACCGACGCCGCCAGGTACATGACTGAGGACACCGGCGGCGAGTGCCAGCAGATACACCAGCAGGAACGGCGCAAACGGCGGCGCTTCCGGTAGCAATAAATAGAGAACGGTGGCGGCAGCCGCGACATCGAGAGCGGTGATCACCAGTTGCAGGAACGTCAGGCGCCGACCCGGCAGACGCAGGGTGCGCCGCCCGGCACGAACCAGCAAATTGTCGGGGTAGGGTTGTTCCGGCAGACGACGGCGATAGATGCCGATCGCCAGCACTGCACCGAGGATCAGTACGGCAGCGGCGACCGAGCCGAGCAAGACTTCGGACAGTCCCAGCGCTTGCGAGGCGGCGGGCAGGTTGCTCAGGGTGGCCAGCGCTGCCAGTGGCGGCAAGGCGCAGCCCAGCGAGAGGCTGGCAAATAGCGTCATGTGCGCAACTTCCGACGCACCGACGCCCAGTCGCGCATATAAACGATAACGAACCGAGCCGCCGGACAGCAGCGACAGACCAATGGCATTGCCAATCGCAAATGCAGTGAAGCCGCCGAGCGCGAGGGTGCGCGGCGGCAGTTTCACGCCAGCGTAGCGGCTGGCCGACCATTCATAGCCGAGCAGAATGATGAAACCGACCACGGTCGCGCCAATGGCGCCAAGCAGGGCGGGCTTCGGCACGTCAAGAATCGAGTCATGCAGCGCGTCGAGATCAAGCTCGGCGAGCAGATGGCGGCAGGCAATCAGGGCAATGGCAAACAGCAGCAACGTGACGGCCAGACCGATCGGCTGACGGTATTTGCTTAATCGATCCAGCCAGCGCAAACGCTCGGGTTTGATCGGTTGTTCTGCTGTAACGGTGTCTTGTGGATCAGACGAGTTGGCGCGCATCAATCACCTCTTGGATTGTGCGCGACAGGATGGAGGTATCCAGCCAAGTTACCAATCCCTGTAGAAAAAAATAATCACAAAATACTACGCCTCTCGTCGGGCATCGGCGAGGGCAGTTCCTGGATTGCAGAAACCCTGTCTGCGACTCAAGCATAGTCGCAAGTCAGTGGTTCTGATGATCCCCAGCGGTTCACTGCACAGTGACAGATCATTGTTGCGAAAGGACTTTTTCAACAGATACAAAAAAGGCCACTCTTTCGAGTAGCCTTTTTTGATGTTTGGTTGCGGGAGCCGGATTTGAACCGACGACCTTCGGGTTATGAGCCCGACGAGCTACCAGACTGCTCCATCCCGCGTCTGTGTGGCGGCATTCTACAGGCGAACGACGAGGTGTCAACCGCTAATCCCGGAATGGGCCAAATAACTGCGAAATCGCGGCAAACGGTCGCAGGTGATGCGTAAGTTTCGGAAATGCAACGAATTGCCGTTTCGCTAGCGATTGAGCAGGGCGCCCGTTTGCAAAACAGACGCGCACAAAAAAGGCCACTCTTTCGAGTAGCCTTCTCTGATGTTTGGTTGCGGGAGCCGGATTTGAACCGACGACCTTCGGGTTATGAGCCCGACGAGCTACCAGACTGCTCCATCCCGCGTCTGTGTGGCGGCATTCTACAGAGGTTCGCCAGTGTGTCAACCGTCGATCTGGATAAATCTGTTGAGGTTCAAGCGCTTAGCGTCTTTTCGCGGCGGTTGGCCGGCGCGGAGGGCAGGTGGTGCAAGGCTTTCAGCTCTATTGCCCGTTGATCTATGATTGAAAAAATAAATTCATCGGAAATCTCCTACGGTCGGAAAAGAACATTCAACCACTGGTGCTATATACAGGTGCCAATGAGATACTGCCGCTCCGGCTTGCCACGTTGTCTTTTTCCGACATGACCCAGCGAAAAATCATCCACATCGACTGTGACTGTTTCTACGCCGCCATCGAGATGCGCGATGATCCGCGTCTGGCCGGCAAGCCGTTGGCGGTGGGTGGTTCGGCGGATCGGCGCGGGGTGATCGCCACCTGCAACTATGAAGCGCGCGCCTATGGTGTGCGCTCGGCCATGGCTTCCGGTCACGCGTTGAAATTGTGCCCGGACCTGACCATCGTCAAGCCGCGCATGGAGGCTTATCGCGAAGCGTCGAAGGAAATTCATACGATCTTTGCCGACTACACCGACCTGATCGAGCCGCTTTCGCTGGACGAGGCCTATCTCGATGTGTCGGACAGCGCGCACTTCGGCGGCAGCGCCACGCGCATCGCTCAGGACATTCGTCGCCGGGTCTCCAATCAGTTGCACATCACCGTTTCCGCTGGCGTTGCGCCAAACAAGTTTCTGGCGAAGATCGCCAGCGACTGGAAAAAACCCAACGGTTTGTTCGTGATCACCCCGGATCAGGTCGAGGAGTTCGTCAGTGGTCTGCCGGTGAGCAAGCTGCACGGCGTCGGCAAGGTCACCGCCGACAAGCTCGGCAAGCTTGGCATCGTTGACTGCCAGCATCTGCGCGAGTGGGGCAGGCTGGCGCTGGTGCGCGAATTCGGCAGTTTCGGCGAGCGCTTGTGGAATCTCGCCCGTGGAATCGATGACCGGCTGGTGCACAACGACAGCCGGCGTCAGTCGATCAGCGTGGAAAACACCTACGACGTCGATCTGCCGGACTTGCGCAGCTGCCTGGACAAATTGCCCGAGTTGCTCGACACCTTGAAAAACCGCATGGCCCGAATCGACAGCAGTTATCGACCGGGCAAGCCGTTCGTCAAAGTCAAATTTCATGATTTCACCCAGACCACGTTGGAACAGGCCGGGGCAGGGCGGGACCTTGGCAGTTACCAGTTGATGCTGACGCAGGCGTTCAATCGCGGCGGCAAACCGGTGCGGTTGTTAGGGGTAGGAGTGAGGCTGGAGGATCTGCGCGGCGGGTTTGAGCAGATGGAGTTGTTTGAGCGGTAGATTCGCGGCGCCTGGCAGGGCCTCTTCGCGAGCAGGCTCGCTCCCACAGTTAGAATGCATTCCTCTGGGGGAGCGAGCCTGCTCGCGAAGCTTTTAAGCTTTAATTCGGTCCCGGATCAGCCACTAAGCGCCCGGCATCCTTGGCCAGAGACTTGAGAAACTCAGTCTGCAACTCAGGATCATTGCGGGTCAGTTCGATCAGGCTTTGTTCCAATTCGCTGGCTTCTTCTTCCAGGCCCAGCTCCGACAGGCGTTTGACCCGGTGTACCCACTGGCTCACCTCATCATCTTCCAGGTCGTCATAAATCAGCCCGTGCGCCTCGATCAACTTGCCGCGCAGGTGGCCGCTGAGCATCAGGGTCGAGTCGGTATGCACGTCGTCCTTGGCGTCTTCGACACTGATCTGCAAGCGGCCAACATGGTTGAGGTCATGTTCGGCGAAAGGGCTATCGAGCAGATTCAAGCGCAGCACGCCGTTGCGGTCGGTAGTCATGTCGAAGGTCTGCTTGCCGGCCTTGACCTGCACCGGTCGTTCGCTCCACGGCAGGCTCGAATACTCCGTGCGCTTGTCGCGCTGGACTTCGTCGATGCCCGCGAGGTTCTGCTGCGCGCGACCATTGGACTGCACGTTCATGAACGGGTTGAGCCCGGCGAAACCGTAGCTCAGCCAATCCTTGGTGACGCTGTCCGGCAGGTTGCCGAGGGCAAACACGTTGACCACGTTCGCACCGACACCACCGACCACGGCCACCGCGCCCAGCGGAATTTCGTAGACTTCGCGCCAGGGTTGATAAGGCGTGTAGCGGTCGTAACGGCGGGTGACCTCGAACTCGGTGACTTCGAAAGTCTTCTGCTCGTTGATCTTCACGCGTCGCTGCGGCAGCTCGAGCACCTTGGGCTCGCCGACATCGATCTGCAGGCTGTGATCGAGCAGTTTTCGCTCGACCCGCTCTTCGTGCTCGCTGCGTTGCGACATGTGATTGGCGCAGCCGCTGACCAGCAGGGCGCCGCACAGGGCGGCGCCACCGAGGCCTAAGGTGTTTCGCTTGAACATGACGTCTCTATCTGGTTTCAGCGGCGGATACGGGCCTGAAGGAAGGACACAACATCGGCCACCGGCAGTGCTTGCGCCTCTGCTTCGGAACGACTCTTGTATTCCAGGTTGCCTTCGGCGAGGCCGCGGTCGCTGACCACGATCCGGTGTGGAATGCCGATCAGCTCCATGTCCGCAAACTTGATGCCCGGGCTGGTTTTCTTGTCGCGATCGTCCAGCAGCACTTCGAAGCCGGCCGCCGTCAGTTCGGCGTACAGCTTGTCGGTGGCTTCGCGCACCTGCTCGGTTTCATAGCGCAGCGGTACCAGCGCGATCTGGAATGGCGCCAGGGTGTCGCTCCAGATGATGCCGTTGGCGTCGTTGTTCTGCTCGATGGCAGCAGCCACCACGCGCGATACGCCGATGCCGTAGCAACCCATTTCCAGAGTCACCGGCTTGCCGTTTTCGCCCAGCACTTCGCACTTCATCGCCTTGCTGTACTTGTTGCCCAGCTGGAAAATGTGGCCGACTTCGATGCCGCGCTTGATTTCCAGCGTGCCTTTGCCGTCCGGGCTTGGGTCGCCGGCGACGACGTTGCGCAGGTCGGCAACGGTCGGAACCGGCAGATCACGCTCCCAGTTCACGCCGAAGTAGTGCTTGTCGTCGATGTTCGCGCCAATGCCGAAGTCGCTCATCATCGCGACCGAGCGGTCGATGATGATCGGCAGCGGCAGGTTCAGCGGGCCGAGCGAACCGGCGCCGGCGCCAATCGCGTCACGCAGTTCGGCATCGGAGGCCATGACCAGCGGGCTGGCCACGCCAGGCTGGTTGGCAGCCTTGATTTCGTTCAGTTCGTGGTCGCCACGAATCACCAGCGCGATCAGCTTGCCTTCTTCTTCGGCGTGGACGATCAGGGTCTTGATGGTCTTTTCAATCGGCAGATTGAATTTTTCCACCAGCGCCGCGATGGTCTTGGTGTCTGGCGTATCGACCAAGCGCAGTTCTTCGGTTGGCGCGGGGCGCGAGGTTTCCCGTGGCACCGCTTCGGCTTTTTCGATGTTCGCCGCGTAGTCGGAGCCGTTGCTGAAGACGATATCGTCTTCGCCGGACTCGGCCAGCACGTGGAATTCGTGGGAACCGGCACCACCGATCGAGCCGTTGTCGGCTTCTACCGGACGGAATTTCAGACCCAGACGCGTGAAGATGTTGCAGTAGGCTTCATGCATGCGGTCATAAGTGATCTGCAGTGACGCCTGATCAGCGTGGAAGGAGTAGGCGTCCTTCATGATGAATTCGCGGCCGCGCATCAAACCGAAGCGTGGGCGGATTTCGTCGCGGAATTTGGTCTGGATCTGGTACAGGTTGATTGGCAGCTGTTTGTAGCTGCTCAACTCGTTGCGCATCAGATCGGTGATCACTTCTTCGTGGGTCGGGCCCGCGCAGAAATCACGACCGTGGCGGTCTTTGATGCGCAGCAGCTCAGGGCCGTATTCTTCCCAGCGCCCCGATTCCTGCCACAGCTCGGCCGGTTGGGTGCTCGGCATCAACACTTCTAGAGAACCGGCAGCGTTCATTTCTTCGCGAACGATGGCTTCGACCTTGCGCATGACTCGCAGGCCCATCGGCAGCCAGGTGTACAGGCCCGAGGCAAGCTTGCGGATCATGCCGGCGCGCAGCATCAGCTGGTGGCTGATCACGACCGCGTCGGAAGGCGTTTCTTTCTGTGTGGCGAGCAAAAATTGACTGGTGCGCATGGTTGGCCGTTGTCGGTTGCTATGACTGGAAATGACGGAGCAGTGTACCGGCGAGTTTTGCTGACGTACAGAAGTGTGGCCGGCGGAAGGCGCCAGCGGCGGGATTCCTCCCGCCATTGGCGAAGCGTCCTACGATTCTTCGGTGACGGGCGTCGGTGCAGGCTCGGGCGTCGGTGTTTGTCCTTCGCGGCGGCGCTCCTGGAACCAGTGCAGCGCGATCAGTAGCAGCGTCGGCACGCCGAGCAGGGCGGTAATGAGGAAGAAGCTGTGATAGCCGAACTTCTCGACCAGCACGCCGGAATAGCCGCCCATCAGGCGCGGCAGCAGCAACATGATCGAGCTGAGCAGGGCATATTGCGTAGCGGAAAACTTCAGGTTGGTCAGGCTCGACAGGTAGGCAACGAACGCCGACGTCGCCAGGCCCGAGCTGAAGTTGTCGAGGGAAATGGTCACCACCAGCATCTGCAGGTTCGGGCCCATGTCCGCGAGCATGACGAACAGCAGGTTGGTCGCTGCCGAAGAAACACCACCGATAAACAGGATCGGCAGAATGCCGAAACGCACGATCAACAGGCCACCCATGCCGGCGCCGACGAGGGTCATGATCAGGCCGAAAATCTTGCTGACACTGGCGATCTGATCCTTGGTGAAACCCTGGTCAATATAAAACACGTTGGCCATGACGCCCATTACCGTGTCGGACATCCGGTAAGTGGCGATCAGGCCCAGCAGCAACAGCGCCTGCCAGCGATAACGCAGGATGAAGTCATTGATCGGCGTCAGTACCGGCGCCAGTCCGCGCCGGCCCATGGCCGACAGGCACATCCCCGTCAGCAATATGTAGAGGATGGCGCGCAGAAAGGCGCGATCTTCGAGGAGCAGGTCGAGCGGGCTCATGTCGCCAAACAGCACGCCGGCAAAATCCGTGTTGTACAGCTGGGTGAACATCGCCGGCACGGAAACCAGCAAAACGATCAGCACGAACACCGACATCAATTGATGCATGAACGTGTAGCGCCCGGCCTGCAACTGCGTGCGCAGCGGCACCGGTGGTTCGCGCATGAACAGCGTAGTCAGCAGTGCGGGCACCATCAATGCGCCAAACAGTACATAGGTGCCGGTCCACGCCGCGTGCTTATAGTTGAAGCCGGTTGAGCCGAAACCTTCGGCGAAGAACAGCGCGCCGGCGGTGGCGAGCAGGGCAGCAACACGATAACCGGACATGTAGCTGGCGGCGAGGGCGGCCTGGCGGCTGTCATCGGCGATTTCCAGGCGATAGGCGTCGACCGCGATATCCTGCGTGGCCGAGGCGAAGGCGACGACGACGGCAATGGCGATCAGCCAGGACAAATGTTTTTGCGGATCACAGAAGCCCATGCCGATCAGCCCGAGAATCACCAGTGCCTGGGAGAGCACCAGCCAGGAACGGCGGCGGCCGAGCTTGCCCAGCAAGGGCAGGCGCCATTGGTCAAGCAGGGGCGACCAGACCCATTTGAACGCATACGCCAGGCCGATCAGGCTGGCATAGCCAATGGTTTCACGGGCCACGCCTGCTTCACGCAGCCATACGGAGAGCGTCGAGAACACCAGCATGTACGGCAGGCCGGCGGCAAAACCGAGCAACAACAGCACGAGCGTCGAAGGACTGGCATAGGCGGCGAGCGCGGCGCGCCAGGTTTTACGGGGCATGGGCTGAAGTCTGCCTCAAAATTGCGAAAACAAAGCGCGCACTCTAACCGCTGTGCTCTACCGGACGCCAGCCATGGCGCCGAATATCCACACGATTGTTCTGGACGGTGATGCCTTCCATACGCAATCGCGCACGTTGTTCATCACCGGAGGGGCTGCCGACCGGCAGACTGATGCGCCCGCCGGCGCCGAGTACGCGGTGCCAGGGCAGCCTGGTGTCGCCAGGCAACTGGCTCAAAGTCCGCCCGACCCAGCGCGCGGCGCGGCCCAGCCCGGCAAGTTCGGCCAACTGGCCATAACTGACGACTTTGCCTTCAGGCACTTGCGCGAGCGTCGAGTAGAGTGCCGTGCGTCGGATTTGCGCATCATTTTCGACGCTGTCGAGCGGGTCTTTCACGTACGCGGCTCCTGAGCATTGGCGTGATGATGGCGACAAGGGTAATCGCTCGTGGCGCAATTGAGAAATGAACTCAATTGAAATAGTCCGGTCAGTCCTTGTCATGGGCAAAATCCTACGGATAATGCCGACCCTTTTCGCCAACTCCGAGCCCCCGATCTGCTTATGTTCCCCAGAACCCTGTTGTGCCTTGCTGTTTTCAGCGCGTCCACGCCCCTGCTTGCCGACACCGTCTGGTTGAAAAACGGCGACAAGCTGAGTGGCACTATCACGGTATTCGACGGCGGCAAGCTGTTGATCCAGACCAAATACGCCGGCGCAGTGGCGATTGACTGGAAAGAGGTCAAGACCCTCGACAGCGATCAGCATCTGCTGGTCAAGCAGGACGCCTATGCCGGCGAAGTGTCGAAGTCGCTCACCGCGGCCGACGATGGCAAGGTCACCCTGGCCAACGGCGAGGAGCCGAAGACTGTCGAATTGGCGAGCATTCAGCAGATACTCAAGCCCAAGCCGATCGTCACCGACCTGGTGTGGAAGGGCAACGTCGATCTGGCGCTGGACTATCAGCGCGCCGAAAAGGACACCGACGATTACGACGTTGCCTTCAAGACTTCTGCTCGCCATGGCCGCTGGCGGCATACCGGCGAGGGCGAGTACAACCGCGAAGTCCAGGATGCGGAAACCACCACCAACAACTGGCGCGCCGAATACTCCCTCGACCGCTTCCTCACCGATCAGTGGTTCTGGCAGGGACGCATCAACTACAAGCGTGATCACATCGAAGAGCTGGCGCGTCAGCGCGTGGTCGGTACCGGTCCCGGCTACCAGTTCTGGGACGACGAACTCGGCGCGTTCTCGCTGGGCTCGTTGCTCAACCGCACCGACTATGAATACCGCGATGGCAGCAAGGACAACTTCTATTCCGTCGCGATGAAGTGGGACTACAACCGCTACCTGATCGGCAAGAAGGTCGAGTTCTTCACCAATGGCGAAGTCGGCAAGCCGCTGTCGGGCGTTGCCGATTACGCACTGGATGCCGAGCTGGGCCTGCGCTACAAGGTCACCGACTGGGCTTCGCTCAACCTCAAGGCCGAGCGCGACATCATCAGTGGCACCAACGATGCGGATCTGAACAAGACCCGTTATACCGCAGGGTTTGGCGTCGCCTGGTAAGGGCAGAAACAAAAAATCGCGGCCCCAAGGGTCGCGATTTTTTTTGCCAGCGCAAAGCAGGCGCCCACAAAAAAGCCCCGCTTTTAAGGGCGGGGCTCTTTTCTAAAGAAGCTACAAGTTAGATAACTTGTACTTCTTCAGCTTGCATGCCTTTCTGACCGCGGGTAGCGATGAAAGAAACCTGTTGGCCTTCTTTCAGGCTTTTGAAGCCGTCGGATTGGATAGCTTTGAAGTGAACGAACAGGTCGTCACCGGATTGTGGAGTGATGAAGCCGAAGCCTTTTTCATCGTTGAACCACTTAACGGTACCGGTTTGGCGATTAGACATGGTGTAACTCCTTGAACAAAGATAACTGCGACTCAGGAAGAACCCTGGCCGAGACTGAGTGCAAAGAGCAGGAAAAATTCTTGTAGATGGTTGGATCGAAATTCAACATATCGTGTAGAGATTCTCAGTGACACAAGCAACACAGTGACGCCACCTTAACCCTTTTTCCGGAACGTGCCAATGTTTCTTGCAAAGGATTCTGTGTTTTAGGGATCGGCGGTGCGACGGTTCGTCGCCACAGCGCGTAAATACGGGGTGTTCGCCGAGAATTGCGTTGCGCACTTTGATCGCGGCGACGCGCCCGGTAAGATGCCGGACAGAATTTTCCACCTCGCTATTCAGGACAAACCCGCCATGAGCATCAAATCGGACAAGTGGATTCGCCGCATGGCGCAGGAACACGGCATGATCGAACCGTTCGTCGAGCGCCAGATGCGCGGCAGCGACGACAGCCGGGTGATTTCCTACGGCGTGTCGAGCTACGGCTACGACGTGCGTTGCACCAACCACTTCAAGGTGTTCACCAACATCAACTCGGCCATTGTCGACCCGAAGAACTTCGACGCCGGCAGCTTCGTCGACATCCACAGCGACGTCTGCATCATTCCGCCGAACTCCTTCGCCCTGGCCAGCACCGTCGAGTACTTCCGCATTCCGCGCAACGTGCTGACCATCTGCCTGGGTAAAAGCACCTACGCGCGCTGCGGCATCATCGTCAACGTCACTCCGCTCGAGCCTGAGTGGGAAGGTCATGTGACCCTGGAATTTTCCAACACCACCAACCTGCCGGCGAAAATCTACGCCAACGAAGGTGTGGCGCAGATGCTCTTCCTCGAATCCGATGAAGAATGTGAAGTTTCCTACAAGGATCGTGGCGGCAAATATCAGGGCCAGCGTGGCGTAACCTTGCCGCGTACCTGATCGACCATCCGACGGATGTCGGGAATTCTTTGGCGGGCAGACACTCTATGGGGTGTACTGCCCGTTTTTGTTACACACAGATTCGGGCCTTCACTGAGGAGTGCCCTATGAAGATCGACCCGCGAATCAGCGCTGAACTGGCAAGGCTTGAGCCCAATCAGATAGGCGTTCTGGCCTGGTCGTTACTGGCGAATCCGTCTTTGAGCCTGTCCGGGGGCGTGCCCGGCCAGCCCGATCCCGATACTCCCAACGAACAACCGACCGAACCAGGCGAACCGACCCTGCCGGACGAGCCGCCTCCGGCGCCTGTGGCCTGATCCACTGTCATGAATATGGCCCGTCAGTCTGATCGATTTGCGATCTAGCTGACGGGCCATATTTCGTTGTCACCGATCACGAAGACTTTGCAACTGTCGTCGCGCTCGACCTGATAGCCGCCGGTGAACGCACCGAATGCCGGCATCAGGCTGATGCGATCACCCAGTCTGAAACAGGCCAGGCGCAGGCTCTGCCGACCTTTGCCATGCAGCCGATAGACCGGGTGAACGTGGCCGGCGAGCACGTGCCGTTCCGGATGCGCATCGGGCTCATGCTGCAAGGCAAACGGCCCGAGTAACAGCGGTTCTGGCACCACGCGGATATTCAGCGAGGCCGGCGGGTCGCCTGCGCGTTTGTCATGGTTGCCGCGAATCAGCGTCATCGGCAGGTCAGCGTGGCGCGCTCGCCACTCTGCCAGCGCATTCAATGTGGTCGGGACATGTGAGCCAGGCCCATGCAGGAAATCCCCGAGAAAAATCAACTGGCGACACGGCAGCCGTGCCAGCAACGCGTCGATCACCTCGATGTTGCTCGCCGTCGTGCCATGCGGCACCGGCTGGCCGAGGCTGCGATAGGCCGCTGCCTTACCGAAATGCACATCGGCGATCAGCAATGCTTCCTGCGCTGGCCAATACAGCGCTTTCTCCGGCAGCAACCACAACTCCTCACCGGCTAAACGCACTGGGTACGCGCTCACGACGATTTTCCGTTATCAGCGGTTTTTTCCAGGTCACCGACCATTCTTCTGATCCTGTCAGCCAGTTTTTCCGAACTCATGCTCTCGCGCATCCGCTCCACCAGCAGTGGAAAGCCCAGCGGTGTAGGACGTTTTACCTGATGCACGTCCAGTTTCATCCGATTGATCCGCTCCAATGTCTGTTCCAAACGACGAATATCCAGTTCCTCGCGTAGGACTTCTTCCCCGGCCTGGGCCAGCAGCAGGTTGTCGGCGTCATATTGTTTGAACACCTGGAAGAACAAGCCACTCGACGCCTGCACCTGGCGGGTGCTTTTCGGTGCGCCCGGATACCCGGCGAAGACCAGCCCGGCGATTCGCGCGATTTCGCGGAAGCGGCGCAACGCCAGTTCACCGGCATTGAGACTGGCGAGCACATCCAGCAACAGGTCATCGGCGTTGAACAGGTGAGCGTCGAGATGCGTGGCCCAATCCACCGGCGTGGCGCTGAGCAGTTCCAGGCCGTAATCATTCACGGCAATCGAGAAGGTCACCGGTTGCCGCTGACTGACGCGCCACGCCAGCAGGCTCGCCAGTCCCAGATGCACTTGGCGCCCGGCGAACGGATAGAGGAAAAGGTGCCAGCCTTCGCGGGATTTCAGTACCTCGGCCAGCAGATTTTCCGTGGTGGGCAAACCGGACCAGCGTATCTGCGTCTCCAGCAGCGGCCGCAACGCGTGCATTTCCGGGCCTTTGAATTGACCTTGAGCAGCGGCGCTGAAGCGCGTGACCACCGCTTCGGCCAGTTCGTTGGATAACGGCATGCGCCCGCCATTCCAGCGCGGCACGGCGGCTTTTTTTGCGGTGCTGCGTTTGACGTAGGCGGTCATGTTTTCCACCCGCACCAGTTCCAGCAAGCGCCCGGCGAAGAGGAAACCATCGCCGGGTTTCAGTCGCGCGATAAAGCCTTCCTCGACGCTGCCCAGTTGTTTGCCACCGCCGCCCTTGCTCCAGAATTTCAGGTTGATGCTCGCGTCGCTGACGATGGTGCCGATGCTCATACGATGGCGCCGCGCCAGACGCGCATCCGGCACACGCCAGACGCCGTGTTCGTCCGGCTCGACCCGGCGGTAATCCGGATACGCTGTAAGAGACATCCCGCCATGGCGTACGAACGCCAGCGCCCAGGCCCAGTCTGCCGCTGTCAGGTCACGATAAGCCCACGCACCACGGACTTCTTCGTACAAGTCTTCAGGAATAAAGCCACCGCCAAGGGCCATACTGACCAAATGCTGGACCAGCACATCCAGCGGCTTGTGCGGTGACAGACGCGGCTCGATGCGCCGCTGTTCGACGGCATCGCGTGCGGCAACCGCTTCGATCAGCTCCAGGCTGTGGGTCGGCACCAGCGTCACCCGCGAGGTGCGCCCCGGTGCGTGACCGGAACGGCCGGCACGTTGCATCAACCGCGCAACGCCTTTGGCCGAGCCGATCTGCAATACACGCTCGACCGGGAGGAAATCCACACCCAAGTCCAGGCTTGAGGTACACACCACCGCTTTCAATTGGCCATTCTTCAATGCCTGCTCGACCCAGTCGCGGGTATCGCGTGACAGGGAGCTGTGATGCAGCGCGATCAACCCGGCCCAGTCCGGCCGCGCTTCCAGCAGCGCCTGATACCAGATCTCCGATTGCGCGCGGGTGTTGGTGAACACCAGGCTGCTGGCGCAGGCGTCGAGTTCGGCCACCACCTGCGGCAGCATCTTCAGGCCGATGTGGCCGGCCCAGGGAAAACGCTCGATGGCCGGAGGCAGCAGGGTGTCGACTTGCAGGGTTTTTTCGCTTTTGCCCTGAACACTGACGCCGCCGCCCTGTGGGATCAGCACTTGCTCGGCGTGGGATTGATTACCGAGGGTGGCGGACACGCCCCAAACGATCAGTTCCGGCTGCCAATGCCGCAGGCGAGCGAGGGCCAGTTGCAGTTGCACGCCGCGTTTGTTGCCGAGCAACTCGTGCCATTCATCGACGACGATCATGCGCAGGGTCGACAACGCGGTGCGCGCATCGGCGCGGGCGAGCAACAGAGTCAGGCTTTCCGGTGTGGTAATCAGCGTCGTCGGCAAGCGCCGGCCCTGACGAGCGCGTTCGCTGCTGCTGGTGTCGCCGGTGCGCAGGCCGATGCTCCACGGAATCTGCAATTCATCGACCGGGCTTTGTAAAGCGCGGGCGGTATCGGCGGCGAGGGCGCGCATCGGCGTGATCCACAGCACCGTCAGCGGTTCGGCCGGCGGTTTGCGTTTGCGCGGTGTAGCCACGGGCGGTTGCAGGCGGGCGAAGCGGTTGAGCGCAGCAAACCATACCGCATAAGTTTTGCCGGCGCCGGTGCTGGCGTGGAGCAATCCGGACTCGCCGTTTTTTACCGCCGCCCACACCTGTTTCTGAAAGGCGAACGGCTTCCAGTCGCGGGCGCTGAACCAGGTTTTTGCAAAGTCGGGGGATTTCGCCATGCCGGCTGCGTGCGCTCTGGAGGTGTTGTTTCAGAGACAGCGAAGCGGGGGGACAAGTTTAACTTTGTCGGTCGGTGGATTCCCCCGTGGGAGCGAGCCTGCTCGCGAATGCGATGTCACATTCAACATTGATGTTGACTGATAAACCGCTTTCGCGAGCAGGCTCGCTCCCACACAGGGCGGGGGCCAACCTTACTTAAGATTGCCGCTGAGGAACTGCTTCAGCCGTTCGCTTTTGGGATTGCCCAGCACGTCTTCCGGCGCGCCTTCTTCTTCCACCAGACCCTGATGCAGAAACAGCACCTGATTCGACACCTTGCGCGCGAAACTCATTTCATGGGTAACCATGATCATAGTCCGACCTTCTTCGGCCAGACCCTGAATCACTTTCAGCACTTCGCCGACCAGTTCCGGGTCGAGTGCCGAGGTCGGTTCGTCGAACAGCATCACTTCCGGCTCCATCGCCAGTGCCCGGGCGATCGCCACGCGCTGTTGCTGACCGCCGGACAGGAACGCCGGGTATTGATCGGCGACCCGCGCCGGCAAGCCGACTTTGTCCAGATAACGTCGGGCGCGATCCTCGGCTTCCTGTTTGCTGCAACCGAGCACCCGGCGCGGGGCCATGGTGATGTTTTCCAGCACGGTCATGTGGCTCCACAGGTTGAAATGCTGGAACACCATCGCCAGCCGCGTGCGCAGGCGTTGCAGTTCATCGGCGTCGGCGACGTGCATGCCCTGGCGGTCGGTGACCATGCGGATCGCCTGGCCATCAAGGCTCATGGCGCCGTCATTCGGTTGTTCAAGGAAGTTGATGCAGCGCAAAAAGGTGCTTTTGCCCGAGCCGCTGGCGCCGATCAGGCTGATCACGTCGCCGGTTTTGGCCTTGAGCGAAACGCCTTTGAGCACCTGATGATCGCCATAGCTTTTGTGCAGGCCTTCAACGGTCAGTTTGTACATGGACGAGCATCCTCAAGGCGAAAGTAGGTAGCCGCTGCGATAGGCTTCGGCGCCCGCGACGTGGGCGATGACCATGCCGGCAGTGGCCATGCGCCGCAGCGAGCGCGCATACAGCAGGCCGGCGGCGGTGCAATGAATGGGGGTGACCTTGTCGTGGACCGGGTCGATGATTTCGGCGATCTGCTGGCCGGCTTCCAGGTATTGGCCGGGTGTGGCGCAGTACACCAGCAGGCCGCCGACTGGCGTGGTCACCGGTTCGACCCCGGCCAGCGGCGTGGCCGGGTACGGCAGCGGCGGTTGCGGCTTGGTCTCGCCGACGATGGCATCGAACTGGATCAGATAGTCGATCAGCGCCTGACAATCGCGGCTGGCCAGCGGGTGATTGACGTCGCCCTGGCCGCGCAATTCGACGGTCACCGAGAAGCTGCCCAGCGGAATCTCGAACTGCTCACCGAAGCGCTCGCGCAGTTGCCACCAGAGCAGGGTGAAGCACTCGTCGAACGACTGCCCGCCGGAATCGGTAGCGAGCAGACTGGCCTGCGCTTCCATGTAGCGCGCCAAGGGCTCGACCTGCGGCCAGGCTTCGGGCGTGGTGTACAGGTGCACCACCGATTCGAAGTCGCAGTGCAAGTCCAGCACCATGTCGGCATCGCAGGCCAGGCGTTGCAGGGTCAAACGCTGGGATTGCAGTTGTGTGGTCGGCGTCTGGCGGGCGAGGGCGTTGCGCAGGCTGGTGCGGATCAGTTCGAGGTTGTGCTGCGCGTCGTCGTTGAGTTGGCCTTCGATGGCGTTGCCGATTTCTTCGCTGAGGTCGACGAACCAGCGATTGAAGTTCTGCCCGCTCTCGAGGTCGTAACGGCCCAGCGGCACGTCCATCAGCACTTGTTCGAGGCCGACCGGGTTGGCCACCGGCACGAGGACGATTTCGCTGCGCAGGCGGCCGGCAGCTTCCAGCTCGGCCAAACGCTGCTTCAGGTGCCAGGCGACCAGCATGCCGGGCAGTTCGTCGGCATGCAGCGAGGCCTGAATGTACACCTTGCCCTTGGCCTGCTGTGGGCCGAAGTGGAAACTGTGAATCTGCCGTGCGGTCCCCGGCAGCGGGGCCAGCAAGTCATGAATCTGGTGGCGCATTGTTATCTCTTTATTTTCAAACCGGTGCTAGTGAGTCGGCCCGAGGAAGGCCAGCCAGCGGCGTTCGGCAAGGCGGAACAGACCGACCAGCGCAAAAGTAATGGTCAGGTAGATCAGCGCGGCGATGCCGAATGACTGGAAGGTCAGGAAGGTCGCCGAGTTGGCATCCCGCGCGACTTTCAGAATATCGGGAATGGTCGCGGTGAACGCCACGGTCGTCGAGTGCAGCATCAGGATCACTTCGTTGCTGTAGTAAGGCAACGAGCGGCGCAATGCCGACGGCAGGATCACGTAGGCGTACAGCTTCCAGCCGGTCAGGCCATAAGCCTTGGCCGCTTCGACTTCGCCGTGGTTCATGCTGCGAATCGCCCCGGCAAAAATCTCCGTGGTGTACGCGCAGGTATTGAGCGCGAAAGCGAGGATCGTGCAGTTCATCGCGTCACGAAAGAAACTGTCGAGGATCGGCTGCTCGCGCACGGCGGCGAGGCTGTAGATGCCGGTGTAGCAGATCAGCAACTGGATATACAGCGGCGTGCCACGGAACAGGTAGGTGTAGAACTGCACCGGCCAGCGAATGTAGAAGTGCGGCGAGACGCGGGCGATCGACAATGGGATCGAGACGACGAAGCCGATGCAGATCGACGCGGTCAGCAGCCACATCGTCATCGCCAGCCCGGTGATGTTCTGGCCGTCGGTATAAAGGAAGGCGCGCCAATATTCCTGGAGAAGTTCGATCATCGTACGGCCTCCCGGGCACCGGCGGCGTAGCGGCGTTCGAGCCAGCGCAGGATGAAGTTCGAAGCACTGGTGATCAGCAGATAGATCAATGCGGCAAGGACCAGAAAGTAGAACAGTTGATAAGTGCTTTTACCGGCGTCCTGCGCTGCCTTGACCAGATCGGCGAGGCCAATGATCGACACCAGCGCGGTGGCCTTGAGCATGACCATCCAGTTGTTGCCGATGCCCGGCAGGGCGAAGCGCATCATTTGCGGAAACACCACAAAGCGAAAACGCTGGCCACGTTTGAGGCCATACGCGGTGGCGGCTTCGACCTGACCACGCGGCACCGCGAGGATGGCGCCACGGAAGGTCTCGGTGAAATACGCGCCATAAATGAAGCCCAGCGTCAGCACGCCGGCGCTGAACGGGTCGATTTCGATGTATTCCCATTCCATGTAATCGGTGAGCGACGTCAGCCAGGTTTGCAGGCTGTAGAAGATCAACAGCATCAGCACCAGATCCGGCACGCCGCGAATCAGCGTGGTGTAGAGCTGCGCGGGCAGGCGCACCAGTTTGACTTTCGACAGTTTGGCACTGGCGCCGAGCAGGCCGAGCAACACGGCCACCAGCAGCGACATCGCCGATAATTTGATGGTCATCCAGGTGCCTTGCAGCAGCAACGGGCCGAAGCCCTGCAGACTGAACGAGGCCAGCCCCAGATTTTGCAGGAGGGTTTCAAACATAAATCAGCAACCTGAGCGGATGGAAAAGGCGCCCATCGAGGATGGGCGCCGGGGCATTATTTGCCGCTGTACAGATTCAGGTCGCCAAAGTGTTTCTTTTGAATCTCGGCGTATTTGCCGTCGTCGTGTAACGCTTTGATACCTTTATCCAAAAGTGCTTTCAGCTCAGTGTTACCTTTCTTGATACCGATAGCGGTTTTCGACGGCAGCAATTCGCTGTCGACCGGCTGGCTGACTTCGTAACCTTCGCCTTTCGGCGACTTGAGGAAGCCCAGTTCGGCTTGCAGCATGTCCTGGATGGCTGCGTCGAGGCGGCCGGAGGTCAGGTCGGAATACACCTGATCCTGGTTCTGATAGGCCTGGGTTTTCACACCGGCCTTGTCCAGCACGGCTTTGGCGTAGGCTTCCTGAATGGTGCCTTGCTCATAGCCAACGGTCTTGCCCTTCAGCGACGCGACGTCTGCGCTCAGGCCGGAGCCTTTCTTGAACACGTAAGCGGTCGGGCCGGAAAACAGTTCGCTGGAGAAGTCGATGACCTTCTCGCGCGCCGGAGTCACGGTCATCGACGAGATCACGCCATCGAATTTGTTGGCCTTGAGGCCCGGAATCATGCCGTCGAAATCGCTTTCAACCCATTTGCACTTGACCTTCAGTTCGGCGCAGATCGCGTTGCCCAGATCGATATCGAACCCGACCAGGCTGCCATCGGCCGCTTTCGACTCGAACGGTGCGTACGAAGGGTCAACGCCAAAGCGCAGCTCTTTGTATTCCTTGGCCAGCGCGGAGCCGGCGGCCATGCACAACGCCAGTGCAGAAAGGGTCAGCAATGCTTTTTTCATTATTCAATCCCTAAGAACCAATATGAGCGCTTGTGGCGCAGAATTATTGTTACTGCAACGCTTACGACCTATAGAAAGTAGCAATTTCCGAACCAGAGTGCCGAACAGGTGTTTTAAAAGGTCGAGTGGAGACAGGCAAGGGTAGTTGAATGCACGGAAACGGGCATTGCTGTTTGCATGCACTGTTTCGGTTCAAGCGCGTGGCTGAGAGCAGGTAAAACTGTGGCAAGGGATTTGTCCCTGATGACTGATCGTTCCCACGCTCCTGCGTGGGAATGCATCAACGGACGCTCCGCGTTCGGCTCTGGGGGGACGCAGAGCGTCCCGTGCTGCATTCCCACGCAGAGCGTGGGAACGATCAGTGAAAAGGGGTTAGGCCAACAGATCCTGAAGGGTAGCGAGGCTGTCGGCTTCTTCGACGGTCTTGTCCTTGCGCCAGCGCAGCATGCGCGGGAAACGCACGGCGATGCCGCTCTTGTGCCGGCGCGACAGGGCGATGCCCTCGAAGCCGAGTTCGAACACCAGGCTCGGCTTGACGCTGCTCACCGGGCCGAATTTTTCCACCGTAGTCTTGCGCACGATGCTGTCGACCTGGCGCATTTCTTCATCGGTCAGCCCCGAATACGCTTTGGCAAAAGGCACCAGCGAGCGCTGGCTGGATTCCGGCGGGCCGTCCCACACGGCGAAGGTGTAATCGCTGTACAGACTGGCGCGACGGCCGTGTCCACGCTGGGCATAAATCAGTACCGCGTCGACGCTGAACGGATCGACCTTCCACTTCCACCACACGCCCATGTCCTTGGTCCGGCCGACGCCATACAGCGAATCGCGCGCCTTGAGCATCATGCCTTCGACGCCGAGTTTGCGCGACGCTTCGCGCTGGCGGCCAAGGTCGAACCAGTCCTCGCCGGTCAATACCGGGGAGGGCAGCAGTACCGGGCTGTTGCAGCGCGCGATCACCTCTTCGAGTTGCGCACGGCGCTTGACCTGTGGCTGGTTGCGCCAGTCTTCGCCCTGCCATTCCAGCAGATCGTAAGCCAGCACCACCACCGGCACTTCTTCGAGAATCTTCTTGTCGAGCGTCTTGCGACCGATGCGTTGTTGCAGCAGGGCGAACGGTTGCACGGCCGGCGGCTCATCGGAATGCGGATCGAAGGCATCTTCAGTAGTCGGATGGGTGCTCTTCCACACGACGATTTCGCCGTCGATCACCGTGCCGTCGGGCAAGCCGTGCACGAGCACATCGAACTCGGGGAAGCGCTCGGTCACCAGTTCCTCGCCGCGCGACCACACCCACAGCTTGCCGTCGCGCTTGACCACTTGCGCGCGAATACCATCCCACTTCCATTCCACCTGCCAGTCGCTGGCCGGGCCGAGCAGAGCTTCGAATTCCTCGACCGGTTGCGCCAAGGCGTGGGCGAGAAAGAACGGGTAGGGCTGGCCGCCGCGCTGGGCATGTTCGTCGGCGGACTCCGGGGCGATGAGTTTCAGGTAACTGGCGGCGTTGGGCCGGTTCGACAGATCGGTGTAACCGACCAGACGCTGAGCCACGCGTTTGCTGTCGAGGCCGGCCATTGAGGCGAGGGCGCGGGTGACCAGCAACTTCGACACGCCAACGCGGAAACTGCCGGTGATCAGCTTGATGCACAGCATCAGGCTCGGCCGGTCCAGTTGTGCCCACAACATTGGCAACTGGCGCGCCAGATACTCCGGCGTTTCGCCGCGAAGGGGCAGCAGCTTTTCTTCGATCCATTCGGCAAGACCGGCCTCGGAGCTGTGGGAATTTTCTGGCAGCACCAGAGAAATGGTCTCGGCCAGATCGCCGACGGCTTGGTAGCTTTCTTCGAACAGCCATGGCTCCAGTCCCGAAACTGCGACCGCCAGCTCACGGAGGATGCGCACCGGTACCAGTTGCCGAGGCCGGCCACCGGAGAGGAAATACACCGCCCATGCGGCATCTTCCGGCGCGGCCTGCGCGAAATACGCCTGCATCGCCGCCAGCTTGGCGTTGCTCGACGTGGTGGCGTCGAGTTCGGCATATAACTCGGCGAAGGCTTTCATGGCGATGTCTCGGCAACGGTGGGTTCGGTGGCGATGTTGTCGTCTTCGTCATCGCCGTATTCGGTGGTGAAGCCTTGTGCATCGAGGCCCTGTTCGCGCAGATGGCGCACGAGCACGCCGATCGAGCCGTGGGTGACCATCACCCGTTCCGCGCCGGTCTGGTTGATCGCCCACAGCAGGCCGGGCCAGTCGGCGTGATCGGAAAGGACGAAACCGCGATCGACGCCGCGCCGCCGCCGGGTCCCGCGCAGGCGCATCCAGCCGCTGGCAAAGGCATCGCTGAACTCGCCGAAACGACGCATCCAGGTACTGCCGCCTGCTGACGGCGGAGCAATGACCAGCGCCTGGCGCATGATCGGGTCGCTTTTTTTCACGTCGCCCGCATAAATCGTCGGCGGCAGGTACACGCCGGCATCGCGGTACACACGGTTCAACGGTTCGACCGCGCCGTGGCTGAGGATCGGGCCAAGGGTTTCGTCGATGCCGTGGAGAATCCGCTGCGCCTTGCCGAAGGAATAGCAGAACAGCACGCTGGCCTTGCCGGCGGCGATATTGGCCGCCCACCACTGATTGATCTCGGCGAAGATCTGCGCCTGCGGCTGCCAACGATAGATCGGCAGGCCGAAGGTCGATTCGGTGATGAAGGTGTGGCAGCGCACCGGTTCGAATGGGGTGCAAGTGCCGTCCGGCTCGACCTTGTAATCGCCCGATGCGACCCAGACTTCGCCGCCGTATTCGAGCCGTACCTGCGCCGAACCGAGGACATGCCCGGCGGGGTGAAAGCTCAGGGTCACGCCGTGGTGGGTGAGGCGCTGGCCGTAGTCAAGTGTTTGCAACTGGATGTCCTGACCCAGACGCGCGCGCAGAATCCCGGCGCTGGCGCTGCTCGACAGGTAGTGCTGATTACCGGTGCGTGCGTGATCGCCATGGGCATGGGTGATCACCGAACGCTCGACCGGCCGCCACGGATCGATATAGAAATCCCCGGCGGGGCAGTAGAGACCTTCAGGTCGGGCAATAACAAGATCCATGTCGTGACCGGAATGGGGGGCTTGTTAGCTATGAGGCGGGCGTGAGGCTGGAAGTTCGATCGGCTTTTAAGGGTGATGCAAAGCCAATGTGGGAGCGAGCCTGCTCGCGAAAGCGGTTTACCAGACACATCAATTTTGACTGTGCCTCCGTCTTCGCGAGCAGGCTCGCTTCCACAGGGAACTGCGCTTACTTGCCCGGGGTGAGGGTCAAACGGGTCTTGCCATACACCCGATCAAAGTTCTGCGGCTGCATCGGCAGGCCGATGTACTGACCTTTCAGCCACGCATCGATCCCGTTCAGGTAATTCGGACTCAGTGGATTGCCCGACTGCCCCGTACCGTTCTGCGCCATCAATGGCTCGCTCTGGCCGAAGTCGACGATAAAGCGCATCGACGGCGCGCGTGTGGTGGCGAAGTCCTGGCCCCAGGCAAACGCCGAGCTGTTCAGCGTGGTGTGATCGCCTCCAGCCGCCAGCGGCCCGCGTACAGTCTGACCGTTGCTGTTTTTCCACGCATAGCTGTGCAATTTGCCCCACTGCCAGGCGCGATGATCGCCGCCCAACTGGCTGTCGCCCGCTGTAATCGCTGCAGCGAGGCTGCGGGCGAGAATCACCGCTTTATCTTCCTTCTGCGGCGTGCGCAGATCATCCCAGAACGGACTGTCCTCACGTCCCAAGAGATGATCGGCCTGCGCCGCGTAGGACAGATCGCCATTGGCGACAAAGGCCTTCCACGCCGGGCTCGATTCAGGACCCAGTTCATCGAGGAAGAGCTGCTTCATGCTTTCCTGCAGAAACAGTTCATAAATCGCGGCATCCGCCGAGGTCGGGCTGAGCTTGCCGTCGAACGCCATCAAACGGGTGAAGGCTTCACGAGCCTTGCTGCGTTCGGCGTCCGGCAGGGCGTCGATCGCCTGTTTCAGCGGTTGCTTCATCCCCGGTGCTTCGAAGACTTTTTTCAGCTTGGCGGCGAAGGTGGTGGTCTGGTCGTACTGCATGGCGATCACGCTGCGGCTGTCGTGCTTGCCGCTGCCAGCCATTTCCGCCAAGCGTTCGCCGCGCTCCGGTGCCGCCCAGGATTTCGACAACTGCATGCCGTAGCCGTCGGGGATGACGCGCTGGTTGGCGATGCCGAGCCAGCCTTGTGCCGGGTCCTGATCGTAGGGGTGCAGCATCGGGTCGGCGTAACCGTCCCAGTCGTAGCGACCGTCCCAACCCGGCGAGGGCAGCAGGCCTTCGCCTTCGCGACGGTTGGGGAAGCGCCCGGTGACTTGCCAGCCGATATTGCTCGCATCGGCAAAGACCAGATTCAGGGTAATGGCGCGGATTTCACGGCTGGCGTCCGAGGCGCGCTCGACGTTTTGCGCTCGGGTCAGATCGAAGAAGGCATCCAGCGTTTTGTCGTCGGTGAAGCTTGGCGTCTGCAAGGCGAGGCCGAAACCGCTGCCTTGCGCCGCTGCCTGGGCACTGTTGAGCAGCGCGCCGTGACGGGTTTCGTACACGGCTTCGCGAATCGGCCGCTGGCCTTTGACGAAGTAGGTCTCGTTGCGCACGCCCAGCGGCTGCCATTTGCCGTTGACTTCGTAAGTGAGGCTGCTGCCCTGACGGCGGATTTTCTCGAGGAACAGGTCCTGATTGTCGCCGAGCACGCTGGTCATGCTCCACGCCACTTTACCGTTGAAGCCGCCGAGCACCATCGGCAGACCGGCAACCGTGACGCCGGCCGCCTGATATTTCGGCGCACGTATCTGCACGAAACTCCACAACGACGGCGCGGCCAGTGGCCCGTGCGCATCGCTGGCCAGCAGGCTTTTGCCGCTGCGGCTGCGTTGCGGGGCAATCGCCCAATTGTTCGCAGTCGGCGTGGCGAGCAGGTTCAGCGCCGACAGTTGCTGGCTGGCGCTGCTCAGTTCCGTCAGCCCCGGAATCTGCCCGTTGAGCTTAAGGCCTTGCAGTTTGTCGGCTTCAGCCACTGGCAGGTTTTCATCAGGCGCCGACGGGCTCAGCCAGGCGAGTTTGTCAGTGGTCACGGTTTGCGCGAGCACCAGCGACTGGATTTCCTCCGGCAGGTTGGCCGACTGGCTGAAATTCAGCAGGGCAAAAATCAGCGCCGAATCTTCCGGTTTCCAGTATTCGGGCTTGTAACCGCTGGCGGCGAGGTCGCCCGGCAACTTGTCGGCGTAGCGGAACAGGTAGGCGTTGACGCCCCGTGCATACACTTCGAAGAAGCGCTTGAGCCGTGGCGACGAGGCCTTGTACAGCTCGCCGGCGCTCTTCTTCAGATTGACCGCGCGCATGTAGCGGTCGGCATCGAGCATCGACGCGCCGGACATTTCCGCCAGCCGGCCCTGGGCCAACAGGCGCAGGGTGACCATCTGGTTGATGCGGTCGCTGGCGTGGACGTAACCGAGACTGAACAGCGCGTCATGGAAGCTGTTGCTTTCGATCAGCGGCATGCCCATCGCATTGCGCCGCACCGAAACGTTCTGCGCCAGGCCCTTGAGCGGTTGCACGCCGGAGGTCGGCGGCAGGCTGTCCTGGGCGTTCCAGGTCTGGCAACCGGACAGGCCGAGGACACCGGCCACTGCTGCGGCAACGCCGAACCGGGGAAGAAAATGTGAAAGGGCTGGCGAGGCCATGGCGAAGCTCCTGCGGGGGTATAAGGCTGGGGGCGCAATAAAGCCGCTACGTTAGTGACGGCGCGAGAGCCGCGCAAGCGGGGCGAGTGGTTATTTATGCAGTTGTCGGCTGATCGGTCAGAGGTGTGACAGTTGCTCGGGGGAAAGCGCTGATGTTGAACTACGGAACAAGTCCCGTGCCCTGTCAGGAGAAAGATCGCTATGGAGCTTCAGAGCAACACTGCGCTGATCATCATCGACCAGCAGAAAGGCATCCTGCATCCGCGTCTGGGGCGGCGGAATAATCCTCAGGCCGAGGAAAGAATGCTTGAGCTACTGGCGCTGTGGCGCCTGCGCGGGCGCCCGGTGATCCACGTGCAGCACTTGTCGCGCTCACCTGATTCGGTGTTCTGGCCCGAGCAGGACGGAGTGGAGTTTCAAGAGCGATTTGTTCCTCGGGACGGGGAATGGCTGGTGCAGAAACAGGTGCCGGACGCGTTTTGTGCCAGTGGGCTGGAGGCGCAGTTGCGTGAGGCTGGGATCGGGCAACTGATCATCGTTGGTGTGGCGACCAATAACTCGGTTGAGTCGACGGCGCGCACTGCGGGCAACCTGGGGTTCGACACATGGGTGGCAGAGGATGCATGTTATACCTTCGACAAGGCCGATTATTTCGGCACACCGCGTACCGCTGAAGAGGTGCACGGGATGTCGCTGGGCAATCTGCATGGGGAGTATGCGACGGTGGTCGGCTCTTCCCAGATTCTGGCGGCGGGCTGAAGTTTTGTAATGGAGGCGCCGCCGCCTTCGCGAGCAGGCTCGCTCCCACAGTGACCATATTTCTTCAGATGAAACGCGATCCCTGTGGGAGCGAGCCTGCTCGCGAAAGCGGTGTGTCAGGCGAAGAAGACCTTCGCCAGTGACATCAAGCGCCGTGGCATTTCTTGAATTTCTTGCCGTTGCCGCATGGGCAAGGGTCGTTGCGGCCGACGTCTTTCAGGGCGTTGCGCACCGGTTCCTGGTGGGCGTGGCCGCAGTTCGGGCCGTGGACATGGCCATGGTCGTGATCGTGATGGTGGTCATGATCGTGGTTGCAGTCAGGGCCATGGACATGGGGTTGCTGGGTCATCGAGGTCACTCCGGAGTTAGATCGGCGGGGATTATCACGCCATTGCGCTCAAGGTGCACGTAGTGGGCGATGAATAAACCGGTTTCCATTTCGCCCTGCAATCGATAGGGAATCTGCTGGTTCGGATTTTTCAGCAGTTTCACCACCTGTTTCACCTTCGGCCACAGGTTGGTGCGGATCGGCACTTTGAAGTAAGCGCTGCGCTTGGGCCCCACGGTAAACCAGTGCTCATGCTCGCCTTCGGTGAGCAGCATGTCGGCCAAGTGAATCCGGTATTCGAGGCCGCGCACGGTCAGGTCGCTGTCGTTGGGATTGTCGACGCGAAAGTGCAGGATGAATTTCTGTTCGAGCAGTTTGGCCCGCACCACCTCGACTTTCACCAGATGCACGGCGGGCTCGACGCTGTCGTCGCTGAACCACGAGGCACAGCCGCCGAGGTTTACGATCAGCATCAAGAGCAGAAAATGTAATGTGCGCCGACGACCGAGCATGAAATTGACTCCCTTTGTGCCCAGTCTAGACCTTAAAAGATTTCAGCCTTCGGCTAATCCCGTGTAGGAGCGGCCGAAGGCTCGGGCCGCGATCGGACGATCTTTTGATCTTCAGCTCAAGCGCCGAAATAACCCGAACAACACTTCTTGAACTTCTGCCCGCTGCCACACGGGCAGCCGTCATTGCGCCCCAGCTTCATCTGCACCGTCGGATCGATGAAGTACCAGCGCCCGCCGTTCTGGACAAAGGATGAGCGCTCGCGATGGCTGTGCTCGCCCTGGCTGTCATGCCAACGCGCAGTGAAGGTCACAAAAGCGTGTTCCGGCTGGCCGCCGAACACTTCCGAGTTTTCAACCTCAAGGCCGAGCCAGGTGCTTTGCGCACTCCAGTCGCTGATCGATTGTCGATTCAGTCCCGCCTGCTGCGCGGGCAGGGTAGTCGCTACCAGATAGTCGATCAGCCCCAGCACATAAGCGCTGTAGCGCGAACGCATCAAGGCTTCGGCACACGGTGCCGGGTGGCCGTCGTGATAAGGGCCGCAGCAGGCGTCCAGCAGATTGCCGCTGCCGCAAGGGCAAATGGCTGTACTCATTGCATTACCACCAGTATTTCCCGAAGTTTTCCGGATTGGCCCAGAAGCGTGAATTGAGCCAGTCGGGGACTTGTTTGTAGTCAAGCAGATCGTAGGTAAACAGGGTCAGCACCTGCTCGTCGCGCTGGAAACGCTCGCTGGCCTGCAGGGCCAGCGAATAGAAATCGGTTTCCTGCCAGCCACTGGCCGCCAGATCCGCCAGCACCGCGATGCGACTGGCGTTGAGATTGCGGATACCGCCCAACATATTCAGGCCGTCGCGCTTGGGCAAATGTTCCAGGCAATCGACTACCAGCGCCAGATCGAAGCGTAGCGCGGCCAGCTCAGCCGGCAGTGCGCCGGGTGCGGCATGGGCGACCACGGTGTCTGGATGCGCGTCCTTGAAAGCGCTCAAGGCGGGAAATTCGCTGGCGCCGATCAGCAGCAGTCGGGCCGGGGCGTAGCGATCCAGCAAAGCGGCCAACGCCTGTTGTGGCGTGCGCGAAGAAATGGCGGCGTTCATCGAAGCTCCTCAGTCAGAAGGCCAAGACTAGCCTGCCAGACCTCGTCGGCAAAGCGCCCGGTGGCGGCGGTTTTCGCCAAAAGAGGCAAACCCCTGTGAACACGGTCGCAAACAGCGGTGGCCTATTGCTGGCGGAGATTAAAACTCCGGTCTTTACTCCCTGAATCGGTTTTAAGCCGATCCCTCAGGAGAAAACTAGATGAGCATAGTTCGGACAGCATTACCCTTGGTTCTGCTAACCAGTGTGTTGACTGGTTGTGCAGGTTTGCAGAAAACCGACTGGCCGACCTGTGCGGCGGTCGGCGGTGTGGTCGGTGCCGGTCTCGGCGCGACGGAAAGCGCATCGTGGGCTGGCTACGGTGCGCTGCTGGTCGGCGGTACGGCAGCGGCTTACTGCTGGGTGCATGGTGATGGCGATGAAGACGGCGATGGCGTGCCGGACAGTCGCGACAAGTGCCCGGGCACGCCAAAAGGCGTGCAGGTCGATGCTGACGGTTGCCCGCCACCGACGCCTGCGCCAGTGGTCGAAGAAGCGGTTGTGGTCAAGGAAGAAACCATCGTCATTCGTGATGTGCATTTCGAATTCGACAAAGCCACGCTGACCGGCCCCGACAAGCAAGTGCTGGACAAGGTCGCCGATCGCCTGAAACAGGAATCCTCTACCGCGCAACTGACCGTGACCGGTCACACCGACAGTGTCGGCAGCGATGCCTACAACAAGAAACTGTCGGATCGTCGTGCGCACTCGGTGGTGGAATACCTGATCCAGCAGGGCGTTCCACGTGCCAGCTTTGTTTCGGTGTCGGGCCTTGGTGAAAGCCAGCCTGTGGCTGACAACAAGTCGGCTGATGGTCGTGCGCAGAACCGTCGCACCGAAATCAAAATCGTCCGCTAGCCCCTCTCGCATCCGCGGCTTGTGCAGTCGCGGATGCGGGTCTTTACTCCTGTGTAACCGGTATGGGCCGGTACACAGGAGCGTTCACAAATGCGTCTTTTCTCAAGGTCCGTCTTGCCGGTGCTGCTGCTTGGCAGCTTGCTCACCGGTTGTGCCACTCACAGCGATGGCACCGCCCCCCTCAATCAACGTACGTGGCCGATCTGCAGCCTGCTTGGCGGCCTGGTCGGCGGCGGTCTTGGCGCCATTGAAAGCGCCGGCTGGGCCGGTGGCGGCGCGGCATTGGGTATCGTCACCGGCGGGCTGATCTGTTACGCCCAGGATGGCGACGAGGACAGCGACGGCGTTTTCGACCGCCGCGACCGCTGTCCGGACACACCGGAAAATACCGAAGTCGATCACCGTGGCTGCCCGCTGCCGCAATATCCGGCGGCAGTCAAACCGGTCGAACCGGCGCCGCAAACCGAAGTGATCACCTTGAGCGATGCCGGCAACGTGCTGTTCGATTTCGACAAGTCCGATCTGACCCCGGCGGCCAAAGCCCAGCTCGACACCTTGATGGACAAACTGCGTAATGCCGACGTGGTCAGCATCAAAGTCATCGGGCATACAGACAGCAAAGGCTCCGACGCCTATAACCAGGCTTTGTCCGAGCGGCGCGCGAGCAGTGTCGCAGCGTACTTGCTCAGTCAGGGCCTGGCGCCGAACAAGCTCACCAGCGAGGGTCGAGGCGAAAGTGAGCCGGTCGCCGATAACGCCAGCGATGAAGGTCGCGCGGAAAATCGCCGGGTCGAGCTGCATATCAATCGTTAGGAAAGGTCTGAAGTCCGCCGGCTAGAGCTGCCGGGTCGAGATCGTCGCCCCGGCAGCCATTTCATCAGCGTTTGCACAAATTTCATTTTTCCCTCTGGCTTATCCCCCGCAGAAGCCGGTACTGTGCGTGCAAAGAATAATTCGCAACACGGGGGAGCGTATGAAGGTGTTCTGGGGGCTGGGGCGTTTGCTGACCCTGCTGTTCTGCTGCGTGGTACTGGCCAATCAACTGGTGCCGTTTGTTCATCCGCTGCATCTGCTGGTCAATCTGGCCGGCGCTCTGTTGTTGCTGATTCATCTACTCGAAGTGCTGCTGTGCAACCGCAGCCTCAAGGGTCGTCCGCACCCTTGGCGTGATCGTGGCCGCATCCTGTTGTTCGGCGTTTTCCACCTGCAAACCATCCCGGCCCCGGCCGCTCCGGAGGCTTCTTCCCATGCGTAAACTCTGCCTGCTCGCTGCATTCATCAGTCCACTGGCCTGCGCCCAGGTGGTCAACGTGCAAAGCAATTCTTTGATGCGCTTGCCCAACACCACCAGCACGCTGCAACTGGAGAAACTGGAAGTCGCCGATTACGGCACCTTGCTGATCCCGTCCAACGTGACTGAATTAAACATCGATGAACTGCGTCTTGGCCATGAAGCACGTATTGCTATCGTTCCGGCTGAACAAGCGCTGGAAGTGAAGGTCAAGCGCGCTGAATTGAGCGAGGGCAGCCAGATCACCGCGCGCGGCGCCCCCGGCACTTATGAAAAAGCGGCCCGGGCCGGGCGCAATCTGAATCTGCAATTCCAGGCCCTGAGCGCGCCGCAACTGACGGTCGATGCCCGTGGCGGCAGGGGCGCGCCAGGGTTCGTCGGCCTCGACGGCGGCAACGGTGAAGATCCGGGCTGCACCTATGGCTCGGCCGGTCACGGTGCCGATGGCAGTGACGGCAGCGATGGCCAGCCAGGCGCGCCGGGTGCGCTGGTGCGACTCGCCGTACCACGGGATTTTCCAGCCGAGCTGATCAAAGTCAACGTGGCTGGCGGTGCGGGCGGCCCGGCGGGTGTCGGCGGCAAGGCGGGCAAGGGTGGCAAGTCCAAGGGCTGCCTGGTGTACCGCGCTGACGGCGGCAAGAACGGCAAGGCCGGCGTGGATGGCCAGCCGGGGCCGGAGGGAGCGGCGGGTTCGGTTACCGTGCAACGCCTCTAAAACTGCGACCCACTCTCTGATCAATAAAATGCTTTGGTGAGTGAAGATCTTTGGTGAGTGAAGATCTTTGGTGAGTGAAATTATGTGGCGAGGGGATTTATCCCCGCTGGGTCGCGAAGCGGCCCCGCTCTAAAAATCAAAAGCGGGACTGCTACGCAGCCCAGCGGGGATAAATCCCCTCGCCACAACTGTGTTCACAGCAGAACAAGAGTGCGATTCAGAGCATCGGTCTCGCCGCCGCTACCGCCACCAGCACCAACCCGACCAGCAGATTGAGCCCCACCACCCGCCGAATCCGCCCCAGCACCGCCGCACCCGCCGGCCAATCCTTCGCCTCAACCGCCTTGCGCAATTCCGGCAGCATCAACCCCTGAATGCGGATGAACAGTGCCGTCATCACCACATACAAACCGATCATCACCTGCACGTACTTCGGCGCGGTTTCCAATCCGACCTGCTGCAGATGCAGCATGCCCACGCCGCTGATCGGCAACAGGATCACTGCGACCCAGACCCAACGGAAAAAACCTTGAAACACTTCCACCCACAGGGTCAGGCGAGCTGGGCCGTCCAGAGCCTTCACAGCCGCAGGGCGCAAGACCATCCAGGCGAAAAACATGCCGCCGACCCACACCAGAGCGGCAAGGACATGCAGGGGGTAAACGAGGCTAAAAGGTGTCATTCGGGCACTCCGTTCTGCGCAGGATCGATTAGGCAGGTATGATAGCCGCCGAACCAAACTACTGAAAATTTATCCAGCGTTTCCAGCGCCCGACACTCAATGATCAGCACTGAACTCAAAACCACGATCCAGGGCGCTTATTCGCGTTTTCTAGAGGCCAAGAGCCTCAAGCCGCGTTACGGCCAGCGCCTGATGATCGCCGAAATCGCCAAGGTCCTCGGGGATATCGACACCGATGACGAAGGCCGGCGCAGTGGCGACCCCGCGATTGTCGCGGTGGAAGCCGGCACCGGTACCGGCAAGACGGTGGCCTACAGCTTGGCGGCGATCCCTACGGCGAAACTGGCCGGCAAGCGTCTGGTGATTGCCACCGCGACCGTCGCCCTGCAAGAGCAGATCGTCTACAAGGATCTGCCTGATCTGATGCGCAACAGCGGGCTGAATTTCAGCTTCGCCCTGGCCAAGGGCCGTGGCCGCTACATGTGCCTGTCCAAACTCGACATGCTGCTGCAGGAAGGCCACGCACAAACCGCCACCGCGCAGTTGTTCGAAGAAGAAGGCTTCAAGATCGAAGTCGACGAGGCCAGTCAGAAGCTGTTCACCAGCATGATCGAAAAGCTCGCCGGCAATAAGTGGGACGGCGACCGCGACAGCTGGCCGAACGCGCTGGAAGACGCCGACTGGGCGCGCCTGACCACTGATCACAGCCAGTGCACCAACCGTCATTGCCCGAACTTCGGCCAGTGCGCCTTCTACAAGGCCCGCGAAGGCATGGGCAAGGTTGACGTGATCGTCACCAACCACGACATGGTCCTGGCGGATCTGGCGCTAGGCGGCGGCGCCGTGCTGCCCGACCCGCGCGACACAATTTACGTGTTCGACGAAGGTCACCACCTGCCGGACAAGGCCATCGGCCACTTCGCTCACTACACGCGCCTGCGCTCCACCGCCGACTGGCTGGAAACCACCGCCAAGAACCTCACCAAGCTGCTGGCCCAGCATCCGCTGCCGGGCGATCTCGGCAAGCTGATCGAGCAGGTGCCCGAGCTGGCACGGGAGATCAAGACCCAGCAGCAGTTCATGTTCACCGCCTGCGAGCAGATCGCCGATTTCAAACCCGGCGAAGACGTCGAAGGCCGCGAACGTCCGCGACATCGCTTTGTCGGCGGGGTGATTCCCGAGGACATGCGCGAGATGGGCATCGAGCTGAAAAAAGGCTATTCGCGCCTTAACGATCTGTTCCAGCGCCTGACCGATCTGCTCAAGGAAGGCATGGATGGCGAGGTCAATATCGGCATCGCCAGCAATCAGGCCGAAGAGTGGTATCCGCTGTTCGGCAGCCTGTTGTCCCGCGCTTCCGGCAACTGGGAATTGTGGACCGCGTTCACCGCCGAAGACCCGGAAGACAGCCCGCCAATGGCCCGCTGGCTGACCCTGGCCGAAAGCGGTTCGCTGTTCGATATCGAGGTCAACGCCAGCCCGATTCTGGCGGCGGAAACCTTGCGTCGCAGTTTGTGGAACGTCGCTTACGGCTGCCTGGTGACCTCGGCGACGCTGACGGCGCTGGGCACTTTCGACCGTTTCCGCATGCGCGCCGGTCTGCCGAAAAAAGCTGTCACGGCGGTGGTGCCGAGCCCGTTCCATCATGCCGATGCTGGCGTATTGCGCGTGCCGGACCTGAAGGCCGACCCGCGCGATGCCGCTGCCCATACGGCGGCGATCATCCGTGAACTGCCGGATCTGGTCGAAGGTTCCCGTGGCACGCTGGTGCTGTTCTCCTCGCGCAAGCAAATGCAGGACGTGTTCGACGGTCTCGACCGCGACTGGCGCAAGCAAGTGTTCATTCAGGGCAACCTGTCGAAACAGGAAACCCTCAACAAGCACAAGGCGCGAGTCGATGGCGGTGATTCCAGTGTGCTGTTCGGCCTTGCCAGTTTTGCCGAGGGTGTCGATTTGCCGGGTGCCTACTGCGAGCACGTGGTGATCGCCAAGATTCCGTTCTCGGTGCCCGATGATCCGGTCGAGGCCGCGTTGTCGGAGTGGATCGAGGCGCGTGGCGGCAATCCGTTCATGGAAATCTCCGTGCCCGATGCCTCGCTGAAACTGGTTCAGGCCTGCGGGCGTCTGCTGCGTACCGAAGAAGACCGCGGCACCATCACCTTGCTCGACCGGCGTCTGGTCACCCAGCGCTACGGCAAAGCGATCCTCAATGCGTTGCCTCCTTTCCGACGTGAAATATCCTGAGACACGGGTGGGCCGATTGGCCCGCCGCGTTGTCTATCTCTCTGCCACCGCTTTTCCACTGGCCTTGACTGGTCGTTAGGGAGAACTCCGTTCTTATGATCCGCCGTTCGTTGCCCGCTGTTTTCGCCATGTTCTTTGCCGCGCCGTTGCTGGCCGCGCCCGCCGGTCAGCAGACGCTGTTCAACTTCGTACGCCCGGCCGACGTGGTCAAGGTCGCCACGGAAAACGCCGACCTGCCCCAGGCCAATGCCGAACAGACCGCGGAAGGCGAAGTGCTGCGCCGGGTGACGTTCAACCCGGTCGCCCGGCCGACCTTGCGCCTGACTCCGCAGACCGGCGCTTGGGACTGGTCGCAGTCCGGCATGATGACTCTGCGACTGCAGAGTGCGATGAACTGGGCGGTGACGGTTTATGTGCAGATCCAGAGCAACGACGGCCGCACCCTGGTCAGCCGCGTCGATCTGCCGGCTGGCCCCGCGCAAACCTTGCTGGTGCCGCTGGTGGCGTCGACGCCGCTGAGCCAAGGCATGAAAGCCGGGCCGCCGATGCCGATGACCGTCGATGGCCAACGCATCCTGCTGGCCAGCAGCACCGGCGAGATCGACCGCAGCCAGGTGGTTTCGGTAAGTCTGTCGATGGATCAGCCGAAAGTTGCGCAGAGCCTGTTGCTCGAGCGTTTCGGCGTGCAGGACGGCGAGTCGGTGACGCGCGCGGTGTACGGTAATCTGGTCGATGCTTACGGGCAGTCAACCCGCAGTAAATGGCCGGAAAAAGTCAGCAGCGACGAGCAACTGAAAAGCGCCGCCAGCAAAGAGCAGCAACAACTGAATACGTGGCTGGCCGAGCGTGAAAAGGCTTCGCTGGACAAGTTCGGCGGCTGGAACAAGGGCCCGGCGTTCAAGGCCAGCGGTTTCTTCCGCACGGAAAAACGTGATGGCCGCTGGTATCTGGTGACCCCTGAAGGCCACCCGTTCTATTCGCTGGGCGTCAACACCGTCAGCCCGCAGGTCAACCAGACCTACGTGGCTGGTCGTGAGTACATGTTCGAATCGTTGCCGAAGAACGACGACCCGCTGGCCGCGCATTTCGGCGAGGGCGACAACCGTGGCGGCAACGGTGCCGATCAGGGGCGTGGCTACGGCAACGGCCGCTGGTACGACTTCTATGGCGCCAATCTGCAACGCCTGTACGGCGAATCGTGCAAGGCGGACAGCGACAACAAGGCCGGGATTGCCGAAGCGGCGAAGGCGGGCGCGGCTGAGGCCGGCTCGGTGCAGGCTGCTGAGACTGCAGCGGTGCCTGCCGAGCCGAAATCCGGTATTGCCGAAGCGGCGCAGACCGATGCGGTGCAAGCGTCCAGCGAGGAAACCGCCCCGTGCAAAGCCAGAATTGATGAAGAACGCTGGACCCGCCATACCCTTGATCGGCTGCAAGCCTGGGGCTTCAACACGGTAGGCAACTGGAGCGCGCCGTCGCTGGCGGATGCTGAGCGCGTGCCGTACACCTTGCCGCTGTCGATCGTCGGCGATTACACCAGCATCAGCACCGGCAGCGATTGGTGGGGCGGCATGCCGGATCCGTTCGATCCGCGTTTCGCCATGGCCACCGAGCGCGCCGTGGCCATTGCCGCCCGCGATCACCGTGACGATCCGTGGCTGATCGGTTATTACGCCGACAACGAACTGGCCTGGGCTGGCCCTGGCGACGATCCAAAGGCTCGCTACGCGCTGGCCTACGGCACGTTGAAAATGACCACCGACGTGCCGGCCAAACGCGCCTTTCTCAAGCAATTGCGTGACAAGTACCGCAATCAGGCCGGACTGTCCAAGGCCTGGGGTATCGAGCTACCGGCGTGGGAGTTGATGGAAGATCCAGGCTTCGTGCCGCCACTGCCGAACCCGGAGCATCCGGAGATCGAAGCGGATTTCAAATACTTCCAGAAGGTTTTCGCCGATACCTATTTCAAGACCATTTCCGATTCGCTGAAATGGCACGCGCCGAACCAGATGCTCCTGGGTGGTCGTTTCGCCACCAGTACGCCTGAAGCCGTGGCCTCCTGCGCGCAGTACTGCGATGTGTTGAGCTTCAACATGTACACGCTCAAGCCGCAGGACGGCTATGACTTCGCCGCGCTGGCAGCGCTGGACAAACCGGTGCTGATCACTGAATTCAACTTCGGCTCGGCCGACCGAGGGCCGTTCTGGGGCGGCGTGACGCAGCTGGCCAAGGAGGAAGATCGCGGTCCGGCCTATGCCAACTTCCTCAAACAGGCGCTGAGCGAACCGTCGATTGTCGGCGTGCACTGGTTTCAGTACCTCGACCAACCGGTGACCGGGCGTTTGCTCGACGGCGAGAACGGCCATTTCGGTCTGGTCGGGGTCACTGACCTGCCGTATCAGGGTTTTGTCGAGGCGGTGCGTAAGAGCAATCTGCAGGCGCTGGAGCAATTGGGCAAGGAGGCGCAGAAAGCACCGGTTGCAGAGATTGAAGGCGGGCGCAAGGCCGAGGCTGGCAAAGCGCCGGGGGCTGCACAGGCGGGTGGGCATTCGGGGAATGGTCACTAGGTTTCAGACCGCGTTATCGTTCTTCGCGAGCAGGCTCGCTCCCACAGGGGATCTGCGCTGCTGTTGAGATCCAGTGTGGGAGCGAGCCTGCTCGCGAAGGGATCAACACAAATTGCCGATCAACCGTCTGGCCCGCGCCTGTTCCCAAATCCCTCAAGGGCTGGAACAATGCGGGCCACTTTGTAGAGCGTTTTCGCGGGGGAGTTGCGGGTGCAGATTCAGGGACATTACGAGCTTCAATTCGAAGCGGTGCGCGAGGCTTTCGCCGCACTGTTCGACGATCCCCAGGAACGCGGCGCAGCCCTGTGCATCAAGGTCGGTGGAGAAACCGTCCTCGACCTCTGGTCCGGTACTGCCGACAAGGACGGCGCCGAAGCCTGGCATAGCGACACCATCGCCAACCTGTTCTCCTGCACCAAGACCTTCACCGCCGTCACCGCGCTGCAACTGGTCGCTGAAGGCAAGTTGCAACTCGACGCCCCGGTTGCCCGCTACTGGCCGGAATTCGCCGCCGCCGGCAAAGAATCCGTCACCCTGCGCCAATTGCTCTGCCATCAGGCCGGCTTGCCGGCGCTGCGCGAACTGCTCGCCCCTGAAGCCCTATACGACTGGCAAACCATGGTCGACGCCCTTGCGGCCGAAGCCCCATGGTGGACGCCCGGCACCGGTCACGGTTATGCCGCGATCACCTACGGCTGGCTGGTCGGCGAATTGCTGCGCCGCGCCGACGGTCGTGGGCCGGGCGAGTCGATCGTCGCTCGGGTCGCCAAACCGTTGGGCCTGGATTTCCACGTGGGCCTGGCCGACGAAGAGTTTCATCGCGTGGCGCACATCGCCCGTGGCAAGGGCAACGCCGGCGACGCTGCGGCGCAGCGCCTGCTGCAAGTGACCATGCGCGAACCGACTGCCATGACCACCCGTGCCTTCACCAATCCGCCGTCCGTGCTGACCAGCACTAACAAGCCGGAATGGCGACGCATGCAGCAACCGGCGGCCAACGGCCACGGTAACGCGCGCAGTCTCGCCGGGTTCTATGCCGGCCTGCTCGACGGCAGCCTGCTCGAGAGCGAGATGCTCGAAGAGCTGACCCGCGAGCACAGCCTTGGCGACGACAAGACCTTGCTCACCCGCACCCGTTTCGGCCTCGGCTGCATGCTCGATCAACCGGACGTGCCCAACGCCACCTATGGCCTCGGCCCCCGCGCGTTCGGCCATCCGGGAGCGGGCGGCTCGATCGGTTTTGCTGATCCTGAGCACGATGTGGCTTTCGGTTTCGTGACAAATACCCTGGGGCCTTACGTTTTGATGGATCCGCGCGCGCAAAAACTGGCGCGGGTGCTTGCCACTTGTCTGTAAAGCTTCAACAGAGGTTCCAGGGTCGGAACCTCGAAGGGATTTTCGTTTCAAAACGGCTGTTTATCCGGGCGAAAGTGCTCTGATTTTTCATTACTTCATTTTGTGGATTTTCAATGTCATCTAAAAAGACCCTCGCCCTGGCCCTGTGTGTAGCGATATCCGGTTGCGCACAGACTCCGAAAAACGATGCAGATGGCGGCAGTTGGTGGCCGTTCGGTTCTTCCGACAAAGTTGCGGCTAAGGATCCGGCTCCGGTCCCGGCTCCGCTGAAACCTGCGGCGACTGCGCCAGTGGCCAAGGCTGAGAGCAGCAACCCGTGGTACTGGCCGTTCGGTTCCAGCGACGAAGCGGTCAAGGCTGATCTGAAAGCCGAGGTCAAACCTGAAGCCAAACCGGTCGAGGTGGCCAAAGCCGAGGCGCAGTCCAATGGCAAATGGTGGTGGCCGTTCGGCGGCAAGGATCAGCCAACCGCCAAAGCCGTGCCGATGCCCGATCCGAAGGTGACTCAGGCCTGGCTCGACGACTACGAGCCGCGTCTGCGTGAAGCGGTGAAGGACAGCAATCTGCAACTCGAGCGTCGCGACAACGTACTGGTAGTGACGGCGCCGGTCGAAGGCTCGTTCAATCCGGACCGCCCGGCGATGCTGCTGCCGGTCACCCTTGGCCCGTTCACTCGCGTAGCGAAAATCCTTGAAGCCGACCCGAAAACCGCGGTCCTGGTGCTCGGTCACAGTGACACCAGCGGTGCTGCGCCGGCCAACGTCAAGCTGAGTCAGGAACGTGCGCAATCGGTGGCGGCGATCTTCCGCCTCAGCGGCTTGCAACGTGATCGCCTGATGCTGCGCGGCATGGGTTCCGAAGCGCCGCGTGCGGCCAACGACAGCGTTGAAGGCCGTGCCTTGAACCGTCGTGTCGAACTGCTGGTGACGCCGCAAAACACCATGGTTGCGCTGCTGAGCAAATACAACATGCCAGCGCCGAAGCCGGTGACGATGGTTGCTGCGCAAGACGTCAAGCCAGTGGCCAAACCCGCCACCCCAGCGCCTGCTGCCAAGAAAGCTGCTGCCCCTGCGGCGAAAAAAGCGCCAGCCAAGAAAACCGCTGCCAAGGCTCCGGCGAAGAAGGCCCCGGCCAAGGCTCCAGCGAAAAAAACTGCACCAGCCAAAGCCGCCGCGACCGACAAGAAAGTCGCCGCAGCCGACGCTGCCAAGAAGTGATCCGCTAACGAAAAGGAATCCGCCATGACCCAGGCTCTGGCCGATATGCGTCGCGACTACACCCGTGACGGTTTGACCGAGGCGCAAGCCCCGACCGAGCCGTTTGCGCTGTTTCACCAGTGGTTCGCCGATGCGGTGAAAACCGAGCAGGCGCCGGTGGAAGCCAATGCCATGACCCTGGCCACGGTCGATGCCGACGGTCGTCCGCATTGCCGCATTCTGTTGCTCAAGGGCCTGGACGAGCAGGGCTTCACCTTCTTCACCAACTACGACAGCGCCAAGGGCCAGCATCTGGCGGCCAACCCGTTTGCCGCCATGACCTTCTTCTGGCCAACCCTGGAGCGCCAGGTGCGCATCGAAGGGCGCGTGGTCAAGGTCACGGCGCAAGAGTCCGACGCGTATTATCAGGTGCGTCCGCTGGGCAGCCGCCTCGGCGCCTGGGCCTCGCCGCAGAGCCGAGTCATCAACGGTCGTGGCGAACTGGAAGATTTGCTCAAGGCCACCGAGCAACGCTTCAGCGACAGCCAGCCGCACTGCCCGGAACATTGGGGTGGTTACCGCTTGTTGCCCGAGCGCATCGAGTTCTGGCAGGGCCGTCCGAGCCGCCTGCACGATCGCCTCAACTACCGCCTCCAGGGCACCGAGTGGATTCTGGAACGACTGGCACCCTGAGCAGTCTACCGAGCGAGATAAACGCGGATGGCGCAGGATCGCTGATTTGACGCTACCTTGAGTGGACGCTCGCGGGCATCTGTACCAGGCCTGAATGGAAGCCAATTTTATCCGGATGGTGTCGTGACAGGCGCCAGGCCACGGGGTTTAATGAACACATGTTCTTTTGGAGTTGATGCTATGCGTAAGTCTGTTCTGCTGGTTGCTTCTTTTTCGACGATGGCGATGTTGCTGACCGGCTGCCAATCGAGCCTCACCGGCGACTCCTACTCCCGTGACGAAGCGCGTCGTGTACAGACGATTCGCATGGGCACCATCGAATCCCTGCGCCCGGTAAAAATCGAAGGCACCAAGACCCCGATCGGCGGCGCAGCAGGCGCAGTGGTCGGCGGCGTCGGCGGTAGCGCCATCGGCGGCGGCAAGGGCAGCATCGTTGCTGCGGTCATCGGCGCAGTGGCCGGCGGCCTGCTTGGCTCGGCCACCGAAGAAGGCCTGACCCGCACCCAGGGCGTAGAAATCACCGTCCGCGAAGACGACGGCAGCATGCGCGCCTATGTGCAGCAGGTTCAGGAGAATGAAGTATTCCGCGTTGGCGAGCGGGTACGGATCTCCACCGTTGGCGGAACCAGCCGCGTTTCGCACTAAGCGGGAAACCGGGTAAAAGATAACCCCGATCAGGTGACTGGTCGGGGTTTTTCTTTGCTTGTGAATTGTTCGTTCAGTATGTGGCGCAGATGCCCATGAAGTATTCGAGGTGCTCGGGAAAACTGACGTTGAGCAGGTTTTCCAATGCGGTTATCTGATCCTGAGTCAACAACAGCTCGCCGGGTTCCACCTCATCCAAGGGCTTTGATTCAATGAGCTGAGCCACTTTTTCATTCATCTCGCTGCCGGTGATGTCCAGCTCGAATTGCAATGAGTCATCTTGGGCTTCGTCAGGGAAGAATCCGGTAATTGAAATAAAGCGCATGTTTCAATCCTTAATTTCTAGAAGTTTTTCGTTTTGGATCCGCAGGTCCCGTTTGTTCACCCGTCAAGTGATTGAACTCGCCTAAATGAGTCGTTCCTAATTTGTCGTATTTTTCGACGGCGTTGCTTTTGTAATCCCACTCGTAAATTCGACCTTTGCGGTCTACCCAACGTGCTCGCTGCTTTCCACCACCTTGCACTGACGACTTCGATTTCACTTTGACTGCGTCAGGGAATGCGGGCAGCGTTTTCGGATGGCCGTGATAAGCATGGTCGCGAGCACGGCTGAGCACAACATAGGCCGGCCTGACGCCCGAATCTGCCGGATACACCAAAATAAAGTCTTTGTACTCCGGTGGATAAACCGGATTCACCAGAATCCCGTCCGCCGCCTTCGTCGGTGGATACACCCAGATATGCGGTGCCTGCGGTGCGGCCTCGAGCGCTGGAATGCCGAGGATGTCCGAGCCATCCACCGCCGGGGTCCAGAGCAGTTCGACGCCTTCACCAAGATCCGCAACGAACCAGTCACCGCGTGCAGTGAACTGCACGACATCGACCATTTCCCAATCGCGGTTCTTACCGGTGTAGAAACCGTAACCCTTGAGGCTGCCATCGGCCTGTTGCTCGACGCGCAGGCGCACGCGGGTTCGGGCTTGTTTGAGTGTGCTTAGTTGCTCATCGGTGTAGAGCGCGCTGTCGCCCAGGCTTGACGGCATCAGCAGCGCAACCAGGCCCACCAAAGACGCAGCGGCTGCGCTTGATGCGAGCGCTGGCAGCGCTTCAAAAGCCGAACCTGCCAGGGCCAGACTGCCGAACCCGACCGGGATGGCGTTGGCGCTGATTTTCTTGAGGGGAATGCCGCCGCTCGCGTCGGCTTCGCGAGCGCCGAGCAGGATCAGCTCGCCGTAATCCTTCAGGCTGTCGGTCGGTACCATGCCGGAAGGATTGCTGTAATCGATAATCGCATCCGGCAACTTGCAGGACTTGGCGAATACACAGCCGGCACGCACGGCTTCAGGTTTTTTCGCCGCCACTTCACGGCTGCGCTCGAACGCCTCCTGCCGCGCCAGCATCGCGTCGTAAGCGTTTTGCCCGGCTTCGCGCTCGGCCAGTTCTGCGGCCGTCATATACCGCCAAGTAACGTGATGCCCGTCGCCCTGCGGTGGGTTTTGCACCCGGGGAATGTCCTTGTTCCGCGCCACTGATCGTCCCTTCGTTCATCGTCGACATCCCCTCGAGAAGGGGCCGCACGACGTTATCGAAGCGGGGAAAGTGTGGCTGTAGGACGGGTCGCTAATGACGTGGGGATTGTTCGCTGCGTAACTGTAAGGCTAGGAATCTGTGGCGAGGGCCAAGCTCCCTCGCCACAGGGGTTATTGCAGTTGTGAATTCTTGCGACTCGCCGCCGCCGTCACCGCATAACCAATCACCGCCGCTAGGATCGAGCCGGTGAGGATGCCCATGCGATCCATGCCGGCGTAATCACTCACGCCCGGTTCGAAGGCCAGCGAGCCGACGAACAGGCTCATGGTGAAGCCTATGCCGCAGAGGATCGCGACGCCGAGGACCTGGCCCCAGTTGGCGCCTTGGGGCAGGGCGGCGATGCCGATCTTGACCGCCAGCCAGGTCAGGCCGAACACGCCGATGGTCTTGCCCAGCAGCAGGCCGATGGCGATGCCCATCGGTACGTCGTGGGTGAAGCTTTCGACGGTGACGCCGCTCAGTGACAGGCCGGCGTTGGCGAAGGCGAACAGCGGCAGGATGCCGTAGGCGACCCACGGGTGCAGCGCGTGTTCGAGGGTCAGCAGCGGCGACGACTCGGCGTTTTTCGTGCGCAGGGGAATGCAGAAAGCCAAGGTCACGCCGGCCAGTGTCGCGTGGACACCACTCTTGAGCACGCAGACCCAGAGGATCAGGCCGATGATCATGTACGGCCCGAGCTTGACCACGCCGAGCCGGTTCATCGCCACCAGCGCGGCAATGCACGCAGCCGCCAGGCCAAGGGACAGGGTCGAGAGTTCGCCGGAATAGAAGATTGCGATGATGACGATGGCCCCGAGGTCATCGATGATCGCCAGGGTCATCAGGAACAGTTTCAGCGACACCGGCACGCGCTTGCCGAGCAGCGCCAGTACGCCGAGGGCGAAGGCGATATCGGTGGCGGTCGGAATGGCCCAGCCACTTAGGGCCGCGGGGTTGTCGCGGTTAAGGAACCAGTAGATCAGCGCCGGCACCAGCATGCCGCCGATCGCCGCTGCGCCAGGGAGGACGATTTGCGAAGGCTTGGACAATTGGCCGTCGAGCACTTCGCGTTTCACTTCCAGACCGATCAGCAGGAAGAACATCGCCATCAGGCCGTCGTTGATCCACAGCAGCAGGGGTTTGGCGATTTTCAACGCACCGATCTGCGCCACCACAGGAGTGTCGAGCAGGCCGGTGTACAGCCACGACAGCGGTGAGTTGTTGATGATCAGCGCGAGAACGGCTGCGGCGATCAATAGCAGACCGCTGGCGGCTTCCAACTGAAAGAAACGCGTGAAAGTGCTACGCAGAGGCAAGGTCGCTCTCCATCGAATCAAGAAAAAGGTGAAACACCCTAACCCGTACCGTTAGTTGTTAAAACAAAAGTTATATTCTTTTTTGTTATATGTCGTTACAGGCTGTCTGGTACGGGCAGCACTGAGCCTAGCAGTTGCCTGACACATTGAGACTCAGCTGTATCTTTGCCGCCTGCGGGATTTTTCCTAAGCTTGCGGCAGACCTTTTTCAGAAGACCGATCTTCTGGCTGATTCAACGAGAACCGAAACCATGAGCGACAACCGACAGTGGGCCCGCGAAGCCATCCGCATCATCGAGGCGGACTTCCAGCGCAGCGCCGACACCCACCTGATCCCTTTGCCGCTGCCCGGTTTTGCCGGCATCGAGTTGTATTTCAAGGACGAATCCAGCCACCCGACCGGCAGCCTCAAGCATCGCCTGGCCCGGTCGCTGTTCCTTTACGCGCTGTGCAACGGCTGGCTGAAACCCGGTGCGCCAGTGATCGAAGCGTCCAGCGGCTCGACGGCGATTTCCGAAGCGTATTTCGCGCGCATGCTCGGTTTGCCGTTTATCGCGGTGATGCCGGCGACCACTTCGAAAGAGAAGATTGCCCAGATTGCCTTCTATGGCGGGCAGAGCCATCTGGTGCAGGATCCGACGCAGATCTACGCCGAATCCGAGCGCCTGGCCCGCGAGCATGGCGGTCACTTCATCGATCAGTTCACCTACGCCGAACGTGCCACCGACTGGCGAGCGAACAACAACATCGCCGAGTCGATCTTCCAGCAGATGCGCTACGAAAAACACCCTGAACCGACCTGGCTGATCTCCAGCCCCGGCACCGGCGGCACCACCGCGACCCTCGGCCGTTACGTGCGCTATCGCCAGCACTGCACCCGCGTGTTGTGTGCCGATGCCGAGCGTTCGGTGTTCTTCGATTTTTATCAGACGGGAGATGCCAGCCTGCGTCTGGATTGCGGTTCACGCATCGAAGGCATTGGCCGGCCTCGGGTGGAAGCGTCGTTCCTGCCCAAGGTGATCGATGCGATGGTCAAGGTGCCGGACGCCCTGTCCCTGGCGGCCATGCATTATCTGGCGCAGCGTTTGGGGCGGCATGTCGGCGGGTCGAGCGGGACCAATCTGATCGGTGCGCTGATGGCGGCGCAGCAGATGAAAGCGGCGGGGCAGTCGGGGTCGATCGTGGCGATCCTGTGCGATGGCGGCGAGCGTTATGCCGACACCTATTACGATCAGGATTGGCTGACGGCGCAGGGGTATGCACTGGGTGATTTGATTGCAGCGGTGGCGGCAAGTGCCGAGCGCGGACAGGCGCTGCCGACCTCGGTGCTGCGCGCGAATATCTAAAGCCAAATGCAGACACCACTGTGGGAGCGAGCCTGCTCGCGAAGGCGGAGTCACATTCAACAACTTCGTTGAATGACAGACCGCTTTCGCGAGCAGGCTCGCTCCCACAGGGTTTGGTGTTGGGTCAGCTGATGCTGATCAGTCAGACAGGCCGAGGATATCGCGAGCCACTGCCTCGGCAATGCGAATCCCGTCGACACCCGCCGAGAGAATTCCGCCGGCATAGCCCGCGCCTTCACCGGCCGGGAACAGGCCTTTGACGTTCATGCTCTGCAGCGACTCGTTGCGGGTGATGCGCAGCGGCGATGAAGTGCGAGTCTCAATTCCGGTCAGCACGGCGTCGTGCAGGGAATAACCGCGAATCTGCTTCTCGAACGCCGGCAAGGCTTCACGGATCGCCTCAATGGCAAAATCCGGCAATGCCAAGGCCAGATCGCCCAGCGCCACGCCCGGCTTGTACGACGGCTCGACTTCGCCCAGCTCGGTCGACGGCTTGCCGTTGATAAAGTCGCCAACCAGTTGCGCGGGAGCCTTGTAGTCACTGCCGCCAAGGATGAACGCGTGGGATTCCAGGCGCTCCTGCAACTCGATACCGGCGAGCGGGCCGCCCGGATAATCGACTTCCGGGGTAATGCCGACGACGATGCCGGAGTTGGCATTACGCTCGTTACGCGAGTACTGGCTCATGCCATTGGTGACCACGCGATTCGGTTCCGACGTCGCCGCGACCACAGTGCCGCCCGGGCACATGCAGAAGCTGTAGACCGAACGCCCGTTCTTGGCGTGGTGCACCAGTTTGTAATCGGCAGCGCCAAGTTTCGGGTGGCCGGCGTATTTGCCCAGACGCGCGCGGTCGATCAGCGACTGCGGATGTTCGATGCGGAAACCCACCGAGAATGGCTTGGCTTCCATGAACACGCCACGGCTGTGGAGCATGCGGAAGGTGTCGCGGGCGCTGTGACCGAGGGCCAGAACCACGTGTCTGGAATGCAGGGTTTCGCCGCTGGCCAGTTGCACGCCGACCAGTTGGCCGTCTTCGATCAGCACGTCGCTGACGCGCTCCTGGAAGCGCACTTCACCGCCCAGTTCGCGGATCTGCTCGCGCATGTTTTCGACCATGCCGGTCAGGCGGAACGTACCGATGTGCGGCTTGCTGACGTAGAGGATTTCTTCCGGCGCGCCGGCCTTGACGAACTCGTGCAGGACTTTACGACCGAGGAATTTCGGGTCCTTGATCTGGCTGTACAGCTTGCCGTCGGAGAACGTCCCCGCGCCGCCTTCGCCAAACTGTACGTTGGACTCGGGATTGAGCACGCTTTTGCGCCACAGGCCCCAGGTGTCCTTGGTGCGCTGACGGACTTCAGTGCCGCGTTCGAGAATGATCGGTTTGAAGCCCATCTGCGCCAGCAGCAGGCCGGCGAAGATGCCGCACGGGCCGAAACCGACGACGATCGGCCGCTGGCCGAGATCGCTCGGTGCCTGGCCGACGAACTTGTAGCTGACATCCGGCGCCACGTTGACATTACGGTCGTCGGCGAACTTGCCCAACACTCTGGCCTCGTCGCGTACGTTGAGGTCGATGGTGTAGATGAAGCACAGTTCGGAGGACTTTTTACGCGCGTCATAGCTGCGCTTGAACAAGGTGAAATCGAGCAGATCATCGCTGGCGATGCCCAGGCGTTGCACGATGGCGGTGCGCAGGTCTTCTTCGGGATGGTCGATTGGCAGCTTGAGTTCAGTGATTCGTAACATGGCGGGGATCCGGATTCGCGGGGCGCACAACTGCGCCAGGGCGTTTGAAGGCGGCGATTATAAGCCGCCGCGAGCGGATCCGTGGGGGAAAAACGATCAGTCGTTGCGTGCGCCGCCGAAATAGCCGCAGCCGCGCTGGACCTGCCCGTCGATGCGCAACTCGGCGCTCATGTGCTGCACGCTGCCGGTGCTGCTGTCGACGCAGCGCTGTGGCGCGACCCACAATTCGATGCGCTGGTTGTTGGCTTCGCTGCTGAGATTGAAGCGGCCGTCGCCCAGTTGCTCTTCCACATACGGCACGGCCAGCGGCGGCTGGCCGTCGCGCTCGATGACCATGCCTTTGCCGCTGACCTTCACATTCCACTCCGGGCCATGGCCGGCGGCGCGCAGGATCAGCAGTTTGAAATTCGGGTCGTCGCAGGCCGTGCCCGAGCGCTCGACGCGATATAACTGGCCGAGGTCGAGGCGGTCGCCGGAGACCTTGCCGCGCACATCGGCAAACAGCTTGCCCTGCTCGTCGGCGAGGGTGGCGGCTTCTTGCAGGACACTGGTGCCGCCGATGTCGTTGACCACCAGTTGCCGCTGCTCCTGGCACGGCTGAAACACCAGTTTGCCGTCGGCGGCGGTCAGTTGCCCCTGCATCCGCGTCTGCCCGGCATGGGACACACTTTCACGCGGGCCGTCGAACAACTGGCAGGCGGCAAACATCGGCAGCAGGGCAACGAGGACGATCGAACGGGCAACACGCATCTTTGGCTCTCCAGACAAGTGCTGCCACGTTACGCAGCCTGACCGTTCATCACAAGGGCCTTAACCGACGTGAAACGTCTGACCGGTTTGCAGGCCTTCGACACTTTTCGCGTAGGCCAATGCCACTTCCGCTGCAGGAACCGGCTTGAAGCCACGGAAGTAGGGCGCGTATTTGCCCAGGGCTTCGGTCAGCACGGTCGGGCTCACCGAGTTTACCCGCAGGCCACGCGGCAGTTCGATGGCGGCGGCGCGGACGAAGCTGTCGAGGGCGCCGTTGACCAGCGCTGCCGAGGCGCCGCTGCGAATCGGGTCGTGGCTGAGCACGCCGGTGGTGAAGGTGAACGAGGCGCCATCATTGGCGAACTCGCGGCCGATCAGCAGCAGATTGACCTGGCCCATCAACTTGTCTTTCAGGCCGAGGGCGAAGCTGTCCCCAGTCATCTCGTCCAGCGCTGCAAACGTCACGTTGCCCGCCGCGCAGATCAACGCATCGAACTTGCCGGTCTGTTCGAACAGCTTGCGGATCGACGCGCTGTCGCTGATATTCACTTGCAAGTCACCGCTGTTGCGGCCGATACGAATGACCTCGTGGCGTTGCGACAACTCTTTGTCCACCGCCGAACCGATGGTGCCGCCGGCGCCTATCAACAGAATTTTCATCGAGCTGTACCTCATGTGTGTGAATGAGGTTTCAGTCTAGAGTGGTTTTTTCTGCGGATAAGCGCACTAATAGGCAACCTTTGGTTTTCAAATGGAAACAATCCATGAGCGAAATGGATGACCTTGCCGCGTTTGCCGTGCTGATCGAAGCCGGCAGTTTTACCCTGGCCGCGCAGCAGTTGGGCTGCAGCAAGGGCCAACTCTCCAAGCGCATCAGCCAGCTCGAAGCGCAATTCAGTGTGGTGCTGCTGCAACGCACGACCCGGCGCTTGAGCCTGACGGCGGCGGGGGCGGCGCTGCTGCCGCAGGCTCAGGCGCTGGTGGTCCAGGTCGAACGCGCACGGCAGGCGTTGGCGCGGTTGAAGGACGACATGGCCGGCCCGGTGCGCATGACGGTTCCGGTGTCGCTCGGCGAGACCTTCTTCGATGGCTTGCTGCTGGAGTTTTCCGGGCAATACCCCGAGGTGCAGATTGAGCTGGAGCTGGACAACAGCTATCGCGATCTGGCCCGCGATGGCTTTGATCTGGCGATTCGTGCCGAAGTGGCCAATGACGATCGGCTGGTGGCCAAGCCGCTGTTGGCGTGGCACGAAATGACCTGCGCCAGCCCGGCCTACCTCGAGCGCTTCGGCGAGCCAGCGACGCCGCATGCCTTGGCCGAGCATCGTTGTCTGCTCAACAGCCATTACAGCGGCCGCGAAGAATGGCTGTATCACCAGCAGCACGAGTTGTTGCGGGTACGGGTCTCGGGTCCGTTTGCCAGCAATCACTACAGCCTGTTGAAGAAAGCAGCGCTGTCCGGCGCCGGCATCGCGCGTTTACCGTCGTATCTGCTGCAAGCGGAACTGGCGGACGGCCGCTTGCGCTGGTTGCTGCGCGATTACCAGACCCGACGCATGCCGATGTATCTGGTGCACCCGTATCAGGGTGGATTGCCGAAACGCACGCAGGTGCTCGCGGATTATCTGATGGGCTGGTTCAAGCGCAGTGGCGAAGCGCTGGATCGACTGCAGCGCTGATGTGATTTCCCTGTGGGAGCGAGCCTGCTCGCGAATGCGTCAGTTCAGTCGATACCGATGTTGAATGACACACCGCTTTCGCGAGCAGGCTCGCTCCCACGGGGGTGATTATTTGGCGAAACGGCGCGCGATCATCTGATCGATCGACAACCTGCCCGGCCCGGTCGCCATCAGGTACAGCAACACTGCCGCCCAGGTGCCGTGGGTCGGGTAAGCATCCGGGTAGACAAACAGTTGGATAGTCAACGTCATGCCGAGCAATGCCAGCGCCGAAAACCGTGTGGCGAAGCCGAGCAGGATCAGCAGCGGAAACACATGCTCGGCAAAAGCCGCCAGATGCGCGGCAATTTCCGGCGACAGCAGCGGCAGGTTGTACTCGCTCTGAAACAGCGGAATCGTCGAATCGGCCAAACGTGGCCAGCCCAGTTCAAAGGTGCCGTCAATCAAATCGACGGCCAATCCTTCGACCTTGGTTTGCCCGGATTTCCAGAACACCGCGGCAATGGAGAAACGCGCGATGAAGGCAATCAGGCTGTGCGGGATTTTTTCAAACAGCGCGATGACGCGCAGGATAAAAGCCTTCATGGCAACTCCTTGTAATTCAGCTGCGTGATCGCGTTATGCGCAATCAGTAAGGCGAGGGTTTGGGCGAGATCGAACGGCGGGCTGTTTTCTGCCGCCGCGAGCAGTGGCGAGCCCTGGAGCAGATGACGAAGGAACACGCTCGCACCTGGTTCAAGCGCAAACACCTCAACGTCGAGACCATTGCGCAGCACCAGAGCGTGCTGGCCTTGATTCAGGCCAATGCCCGCCAGAGTTGGCTCCTGCTGATGCGCGGCCCAGATCGCGACAACGGCGTAGGCTGAGTCGAGCAGGTGCAGCGAGGGATGCAGTTCGAAACACAGCTCAGTCAGCGACTGCGGATCGGCCAGCGCGGCACTGACTTGTTCAGGCCGTATCGGCTGCGCATCAGCGGCGTGGTAGGCGACAGTGCGCAGATGCTCAAGGCGCGCAACATCAGCGACATAAGGCACGCCGGCGATGGGTTCAAACTCTGCGATGAAGTCGGCGAAGTCTTCGCCATAGCGGCTCATCAACGGACTGTGTGGCGGCTGACTCTGGACGAAAATCGCTGCCATGGCGCGGAAGAACTCCTCGCCGACCAATTGCAGCACCACCGGATAGCTGTCGGCCAGGGCATTGATCAACGAGCTCTGCACGTTGTTGCGATACACCGCAAAACGTCGCGACGGATCGGCGCCGTTGCGGCTGCACAGGCCCTTGGGATACGGCAGTTGCGCATTGAGCAGGGCGGCGGCGAAGTCCGCTTGCGTGCTCATGCCGCACACTCCGCGCGGCGCAACAGCGTCTCGGCTTGCTGCGCTTCGGCGAGCAAAACGTCGAAGGCCGGCACCTGGTTATCGCGTTCGATCAGCGTCGCTACCGGGCCGATACGTTGCAGCACTTGCCGGTACAGATCCCAGACGGACTGATCAATAGGCGCGCCGTGATCGTCAATCAGCAAGCGATCGCCGAGGTTGTCGCAATCTTCAGCGAAGCCGGCCAGATGAATCTCGCCGACCGCGTGCAGCGGTAACGCATCGAGGTAGGCCAAAGGATCGCGCTGATGATTGATGCACGACACGTAGACATTATTGACGTCGAGCAACAAGCCGCAGCCGCTGCGGCGGATCACTTCGGCGATGAACTCGGCCTCGTCGATCGTCGAGTGCGCAAATCCCAGATAGGTCGCCGGGTTCTCCAACAGCATCGGTCGTTTCAGAGTGTTCTGCACCTGGTCGATGTGCGCACACACGCGGTTCAGTGTCGGCGTGTCGTAAGCCAGTGGCAGCAGGTCATTGAGGAACACCGGGCCGTGGCTCGACCACGCCAGATGTTCGGAAAAAGCTTGCGGTTGATAGCGCTCGATCAGCTCGGCGAGGCGGTTGAGGTGCTGGCTGTCCAGCGGGCCTTCGCCACCGATCGACAGGCCCACGCCGTGCAATGACAGCGGGTACTGTTGGCGAATCAGACCGAGGAAATGATGAAACGGGCCGCCGGCCACCATGTAGTTTTCGGCGTGGACTTCGAAGAAACCGAGGTCCGGTACGGAGCCGAGCACTTCGAGGAAGTGCCCGGTCTTGAGCCCCAGCCCGGCGCGGGCAGGGAGCTCGGTGCGAGCTGCCTGAGTGCGCGGCAGGGACGGTTCGTGATGACTGAACATGGGCGTCACTCAGGCAGGCCGTGGATCAGGACTTGGCTTTGAAGGCTTCGAGCTGACCGAAGCCGGTCGGCGAGGTTTTGCTTTCGGTGGTGGCGCAGGTGCCTTTCGGAACGAGCTTCCAGGCGTTGGCCTGGTAGTCCATTTTCGCCGTGCCGGCGCAGGTAGTCCCGGCACCTGCGGCGCAATCGTTCTTACCCTTCATGGCCACGCCGAAGCATTTTTCCATGTTGGCATCGGCGGCATGGGCGGTGGAGACAGTGGCGATGCTCAGAGCGGAACCGAGGGCCAGAACCAGGGCGGTAGCGGACAGGGTACGGGTAGTCGCAGTCATGATGTTTCTCCAGTTTTTATCAGGGTTTCTGCAAGCGGTTTGCGCTTGCTTGTCCCTCTAGAGAACGGGTGGGGGGATGCGTTACAGGCGGGGCGAGAAATTTATAAAAAATTTCGGATTCAGCTGTATCCCTGTGGGAGCGAGCCTGCTCGCGAAGGCGGTTTGTCAGGCACCCATAATGTTGAATGACAGAGCGCTTCGCGAGCAGGCTCGCTCCCACAGGATTACCTTGGTGGTGCTCAGGAAACAAAAAACGGCCCGAAGGCCGTTTTTTTGTGCAGCGATAACACTCAACCGCCGAGGTACGCCTCGCGTACTTTCGGATCGGTCAGCAGCGCTTCACCGGTGCCTTGCATGACCACGCGGCCGTTCTCCAGAACGTAGGCGCGGTCAGCGATTTTCAGCGCCTGGTTGGCGTTCTGCTCGACCAGGAACACCGTCACACCGTCCTTGCGCAGCTGTTCGATGATGTCGAAGATCTGCTGGATGATGATCGGCGCCAGGCCCAGCGATGGCTCGTCGAGCAGCAGCAGCTTGGGCTTGCTCATCAGCGCGCGGCCGATGGCGAGCATTTGCTGTTCGCCGCCGGACATGGTGCCGCCGCGCTGGTTGAAGCGCTCTTTCAAGCGTGGGAAAAGTCCGAGAACCTTGTCCATCTGTTCCTGATAGTCGCCCTTGTCGGTGAAAAATCCGCCCATCGACAGGTTTTCTTCAACGGTCAGACGGGCAAACACCCGACGCCCTTCCGGGACCACGGCGATGCTCTTGCGCATGATCTGCGACGAGTCCTGGCCGACCAGTTCCTCACCCATGTAGCGGATGCTGCCGCTGTGGGCCTGCGGCGAACCGCACAGCGTCATCAGCAGCGTGGATTTGCCGGCACCGTTGGCGCCGATCAGCGTCACGATTTCGCCCTGACGGACTTCGACGTTGACGCTGTGCAAGGCCTGGATCTTGCCGTAGAAGGTGGAAACGTTTTCGAACTGCAGCATTTACGCTTCCCCCAGGTAGGCTTTGATCACTTCAGGATTGTCGCGGATCTGTTCCGGCGTGCCGTCGGCCAACGGTGTGCCCTGGTTGATCACGACGATGTGGTCGGAAATGCTCATGACCAGTTTCATGTCGTGTTCGATCAGCAGCACGGTGACGTTGTGCTCTTCGCGCAACACACCGATCAGCGCCTTGAGGTCTTCGGTTTCCTTCGGGTTCAGGCCGGCGGCTGGTTCGTCGAGCATGAGAATCCGCGGACGGGTCATCATGCAGCGGGCGATTTCCAGACGCCGTTGCTGGCCGTAGGCGAGGGTGCCGGCGGTGCGGTTGGCGAACTCTTTGAGGTTGACCTTTTCCAGCCAGTACTCGGCAAATTCCATCGCCTCGCGCTCGCTTTTGCGGAACGCCGGGGTCTTGAACAGGCCGGACAGGAAGTTGGTGTTCAAGTGACGGTGCTGGGCGATCAACAGGTTCTCGACGGCAGTCATGTCCTTGAACAAACGCACGTTCTGGAAGGTACGCACCACGCCTTTGAGGGCGATCTTGTGGCCCGGCAGGCCCTGGATCGGCTCGCCGTCGAGCAGGATGCTGCCGCCGGTAGGCTGATAGAAGCCGGTCAGGCAGTTGAACACGGTGGTCTTGCCGGCGCCGTTCGGGCCGATCAGTGCAACTACCTGTTTTTCCTTGACGGTCAGCGCCACGCCGTTGACCGCGAGCAAGCCGCCGAAGCGCATGCTCAGATTTTCGACTTTAAGGATCTCGCGGCTCATTTGCGCAACTCCATGTGTGGGCGTTGCATCGGCAGCAGACCTTGTGGACGCCAGATCATCATCAGCACCATCAGCGCACCGAACATCAACATGCGGTATTCGCTGAACTCACGCATCATTTCCGGCAACAGGATCATCACGATCGCCGCCAGAATCACGCCCAGTTGCGAGCCCATGCCACCCAATACGACGATGGCGAGGATGATCGCCGACTCGATGAAGGTGAACGACTCGGGCGTCACCAGGCCCTGACGCGCGGCGAAGAAGCTGCCGGCGAAACCGGCGAACGCAGCACCGAGGGTGAACGCGGAGAGCTTGATCACGGTCGGGTTCAGGCCCAGCGCACGGCAGGCGATTTCGTCTTCACGCAGTGCTTCCCACGCACGGCCGATCGGCATGCGCAGCAGACGGTTGATCACGAACAGCGCGGCCAGTGCGAGCAACAGCGCAACCAGGTAAAGGAAGATCACCTTGTTGATCGAGTTGTATTGCAGGCCGAAATACTCGTGGAACGTCTGCAGGCCTTCGGCGGCTTTGCGCTCGAAGGTCAGACCGAAGAACGTCGGTTTCTCGATGTTGCTGATGCCGTTCGGGCCACCGGTGATGTCGGTCAGGTTACGCAGGAACAGACGGATGATCTCGCCGAAACCCAAGGTCACGATCGCCAGATAGTCGCCGCGCAGACGCAACACCGGGAAGCCCAGCAGGAAGCCGAACGTCGCCGCCATCAGGCCGGCAATCGGCAGGCAGATCCAGAAGCTCAAGCCGTAGTAATGCGACAGCAGCGCGTAGCTGTAGGCGCCGACGGCGTAGAAACCGACGTACCCCAGATCAAGCAGACCGGCCAGACCGACAACGATGTTCAGGCCCAGGCCGAGCATCACGTAGATCAGGATCAGCGTTGCGATATCCACCGCGCCACGGGAGCCGAAGAACGGCCAGACCAGGGCGATCAGAATCAGCGCAATGATGAAATAGCGCTGGGTGGTTGGCAGGGTCAGGAAGTTGCTGGCCTTGGCCGGGATCAACGGCATGCCCGGCGAGGAGCGCCAGGCCTTGCTGATCTGCTGGTTGAACAGCACGCGCAGGAACATCAGCACCGAGCAGATCGCGATGGTCGCGAGTACCGCAGGGCTGGTGTTGTGCACTTCCAGATTGATGCCGACGATGGTCAGTTTCAGACCCAGTACCGGGTAGGCCACCGCCCACACCAGCAAGGCACTGAACAGTGCCTGTTTAAGATTCCTAGTCATACTTTCTCAACCTCCGGACGGCCCAGAATGCCGGTCGGACGGAACAACAGCACCAGAACCAGCAGGCCGAACGCAACGACGTCCTTGTACTGGTCGCCGAAGATATCGGCACCGAACGCTTCCGCTACACCGAGCACCAGGCCGCCGAGCATGGCCCCGGGGATGCTGCCGATGCCGCCCAGTACCGCAGCGGTGAAGGCCTTGAGGCCGACGAGGAAACCGGCGTTGGGGTTGATCACGCCGTATTGCATGCTCAGCAGCACTGCGGCAACGGCGGCCAGCGAAGCACCGATGACGAAGGTCAGGGCGATGATGTTGTTGGTGTTGATGCCGAGCAGGTTGGCCATCTTGATGTCCTCGGCACAGGCGCGGCAGGCGCGGCCCAGACGGGAACGGGAGATGAACAGGGTCAGGCCGAGCATGGCGATCAGGGTCACCACGAACACCACGATCTGCATGTAGGAAATCAGCACTTCTTGTGCGCCACCCGGACCGAAGGCGAAGTTGCCCGGGATCAGGTTGGGGATAGCTTTGTCCTTGGAGTCTTGCGCCAGCAGAACGGTGTTCTGCAGGAAGATCGACATACCGATGGCAGAAATCAGCGGGATCAGACGGTTGCTGCCGCGCAGGGGGCGGTAGGCGATCCGTTCGATGCTGTAACCGTAGGAACTGGTGACGACGATGCTGGCGATGAACGCCGCGGTCATCAACAGCGGGACACTGTCGAGTCCCATCATGGTCAGCCCGGCGATGGCGATGAAGGCCACGTAGGAACCGATCATGTACACCTCGCCGTGGGCGAAGTTGATCATTCCAATGATGCCGTAGACCATCGTGTAGCCGATGGCGATCAGGGCATACATGCTGCCAACGTTGAGGCCGTTAACCAGCTGTTGGAAGAAGTGATAGAGGTCAGGCATTACAGCGCTCCTAAAAACCTGTACGCATTTCACTGGTGGAGTCATTTTCCCGCCCGGCCCCGTGGATCTCTATCCACTTCGAATCCGGGTTTTGCCAGCGAACCGCTGATGACGGTTTTGAGATTTTCAGGTGGGTCGACTGGCGGATCACGCCAGCGCGGCCCATACATTCGCAAAACAAAGCCCACGGCACGCCGTGGGCTTTATTGGCAGTCAGTCGGGCAAGGCCTTACTGAGGCGAAACTTCGGTTTTAGGTTTGCCGTTGTGCCACTCGTACACGACAAATTTGAAGTCCTTCAGGTCGCCCTTGTCGTCGAAGCTCAGGTCGCCGGTCGGGGTCTTGAACGAACCGGCGTGGATGGCTTCAGCCACTTTGGTAGCGTCTTCGGACTTGGCCGCCTTGATGCCTTCGGCAATCACGGTCACTGCCGAGTAGGACGGGAACACGAACGGACCGCTCGGATCTTCCTTCTTGGCTTTGAACGCGTCAGCCAGGGCAACGTTGGCCGGATCCTGGTCGAAGGATTTCGGCAGGGTCACCAGCAGGCCTTCGGACGCGTCCTTGGCGATCTGGGTGATCGAGTCGTTACCCACGCCTTCCGGACCCATGAAGCGGGCTTTCAGGCCTTTTTCCTGAGCCTGGCGCAGGATCAGGCCCAGCTCCGGGTGGTAGCCGCCGTAGTAGACGAAGTCGACGCCGGCTTGCTTGAGCTTGGCGATGATGGCGGAGAAGTCCTTGTCGCCGGCGTTGACGCCTTCGAAGACAGCAACCTTGGTGCCTTTCTTCTCGAGGGTCGATTTCACCGCGGTGGCGATGCCTTCACCGTACTGCTGTTTGTCGTGCAGCACGCCAACCACTTTCGGTTTCACGTGATCGGCGATGTAGTTGCCGGCGGCAGGGCCCTGGGCGCTGTCGAGACCGATGGTGCGGAAGATCATTTTGTAGCCACGGGCGGTGATGTCCGGGCTGGTGGCAGCCGGGGTGATCATGATCACGCCTTCGTCTTCGTAGATGTCCGAAGCTGGCTGGGTGGAGCTGGAGCACAGGTGACCGACCACGAACTTGACGCCGTCGTTGACGACCTTGTTCGCTACCGCTACCGCTTGTTTTGGATCGCAGGCATCGTCGTATTCAACGGCTTCGAGTTTCTTGCCGTCGACGCCGCCCTTGGCGTTGATCTGCTCGATGGCCATTTTCGCGCCACTGAACTGCATGTCGCCGTACTGGGCTACTGGACCGGTTTTTGGACCGGCGATACCGATTTTGATGGTGTCAGCTGCGAACGAATGGCTGGCAACCCCGGCCAGAACCATAGCGGCAAACAGTTTGGAAATCTGCTTAGTAGCCTTAGTCATAGTGCTCCACTCTTACTGTTGTATTTTTTAGAGTTCTGGCGCCGTAGCAGCAGAACCGGGTCAGATATCTTTGCGATACCCTCCGGAAAATGCCCCGGCAACTGTACCGGTACAGTGTAGAGCGCCGCTTGATCAACTGGGAAGCGGGCGCCACGGGGCAAAACTTGGGGGTGTCGCATTTTTGAATGAAAGAGACAGAATTGCGGCGGGGCAATCGGGGGCATATATCCCAAAAGGCAGCATTCCCTGGCGTTCCTGCTCTTTTCGTTCGGTGAAGCGATTTGCAACCGGGTTTTTCTGACGGACCACCGACGTTATCATTCGCGTCGATTTCTTTTCCGGACAGCTCCCATGAATCAAGAACCTAGCACCCTCTATGCCAAGCTGCTTGGTGAAACGGCATCTATTACCTGGAAAGAGCTGGAGCCGTTCTTCGCCAAGGGTGCCCTATTGTGGGTCGACCCTGACCTCGATTTGATCGCCGCCGCCGAGGCCGTGGCTTCGGATGAAGGCGAGAAAGTCGCGGCCTGGCTGGCCGACGACAAGGTCGCCAAGCTGTCTGAAACGCGGGCACTGGATATTTTCGAACGTGATCCGCAGCTGTGGGCCGTGGTGGTTTCGCCGTGGATTCTGATCCAGGAAAGGGCGGCCGTTTAATTGCTCGCACTCTTTTGGTGCCTCGACTGCCGCGCCGCAAGCGTGTAGCGGAGTAGCGTGATGGCACCTTGCCGTGGAGAAATGCCACGCCTCACGGTGACGTAAACGTAACGGGAACAGCTTCTAGAGCGGCCTGAGGGTCGCTTAATTGTTTCTGGATGTTGGGAGGCCTGAGATTTTCGGCGAATTAGCCGGCCCCTTCGCGAGCAAGCTCGCTCCCACAGGGCAATGTATTCCAAATGTGGGAGCGAGCTTGCTCGCGAAGGGGGTTACTCGGTTTTGATCAGACCGAGTAAGTCTTCCCGGTATGGTTATTCAGCGAAATCACCTTGGTCTTGCCAATCCGGTGGCGGTAGATCTCGCGCAGGTACTTGATCGACTTCTTCACGCAATCACGCGACAGGCGAATGTCATTGATCGAGACGAACTTGTCCTTGTCGTTGATCAGCTCACGGTATTTCTTTTCGTACATCGGTTTGATCGCGTACCAGTTGGTATCGAGGATCTTCGCCGGGTTTTCGAATTCGTTGAGCAGGTCGTCGATCCGCTCTTCGTCGAAGTCTTCCTGAATGATGAAGTCGAGAATCGAGTTATCCAGCGTCTCGTCGAAACGGTACGGATTCTTCGCAAAGCAGCGCTTGATGAACGCCACGATCAAGGTCAGGAAATCGTCCGACAGGCACGGGCTTTTGGCGATCAGGGTGGTCAGCGACAGGTTGGCCGAAGCGCCGATCACCAGCGCGTAGCGCTTGAGTGTGGTGTTGGGGAACAGGCTGTTGAGGTGGGTCTTCAACCGGTTCAGGTCCATGTACGACAGCTTGTAGTCTTTCGGCAGCGAGACGATCGACACCACCGACGAGCAGTTCTTGAAGAAGTGCAGGTCGTGCAGCGCTGCCGCGTCGTAACCGGAGTTCTTGTACTGCTCCAGCGAAGCGCGATAACGCTTGGATTCGATCGGCAGCAGGCTGATGCCTTCGATGGCCTGAGTGACCTTGTTGAAGTGCGGCAGGTCGATCGAGCGGAAGAACAGGTCATCGATGTTCAGGCGCTGCGGCTCTTTATCGAAGACCTTGAACTTGTCGCTGCTCGGCGGCGGGGTTTCCGGTACCACCGATTCGGCGTAGGCAATCGCCACCGGCCCGGCCAGACTCATGAACAGGTCGTTGGCGTCCAGGCGGATGGTTTCGCCGATGTCGATGCCGGCGCGGCGGAAGTAGTTCTGGTCGTAGTCAGTAGTGACTGCCTGCGCCGTCAGAATGTTGAAGATCTGCTGCGAGATGTACTGGTTAGCGTGCTTCTCCATGGCATTGACATCAATGTTCTGGATATTGCCGTCATCGCTCTCTTCGGCGTAACGCATGATGTCGTTGGAGATCAGCATCATCGCGTTCCACGGGCGAATACGCCCCATCACGCTGGCTTCGCTGCTGTCTTCGTTGGCGAAGTTGTAGGAGAAATCCCACTCCTCCGACAGGTATTTGCACAGCAAGCGCCCGGCGTTGATGTGCAGCGCCTCGGACATTTCGCTGCGGTGGTCGGAAATGTTCGGCAGCACGCAGATGCCGCTGGTGAAGATCGGCTCGAACACAAACGAATGGCCGCTCTTGCCGTCATGCTCGTCCATCGGCTTGGTGTCGAAGGTCTTGTTCATGTACGAGTGCTGCTGCGCCAGACCAAACTCCGAGGCCATGCCCGAACCGGTACCGCCGCCGGCACTGAAGATCGAGAAATACAGGCGCGACTGGTTGGCCTTGATCCCGCAGCTGTCGATCAGGTACGAGTGGATCATTTTCCAGTCGGGGCTGGAGAAGCGCTGGGTGTCCTTGTTGAGGATGATCTTCGCCAGGTACTGGCCGAGGATCGGCGCGTTACCGGCGCCACCGGCGTGGACTTCGGACAAGTCCATGATCTTCATTTTGCTGTAGTCGCGCAGGAAGCCGCTTTTCTCGCCCTTGCGCGAGAAACGGATGCGCCCGGCGATGTCCTTGTCGAGGTCGCCGAGCATCACCAGCGGTTCGACCAGAAACACCGGTTTGGTCGATTTGCTGGTGCCGATGCGCAGATTGTTCTTGATCCACTGCGCCGGGCTGTAGCCCTTGTCGGCCAGACGCCGGTCGGTCGGGCGATCTTCGTTGTTGAATTCGTTGAGGTAGAACTTGCGCGCGTTGTACACCAGCTCCGCCACGTCGAGGGCGATGTTGGAGCCGCAGCGACCGAGGCCGATCAGGCACACCGAGGGAAATTCCTGATCGTTGTGCTGCTCGTTGTCGCCTTCCTGATGCGCCGGGCGCGGGAACACCGAATCGCGCAGGCCGTCGAGGTTATCGAGGATGCGGTCGGTGTTGGTTTCGGTGAAGTACAGATATTGCTGCGTCGACAGCGGACGCGAAGGCGGCGTCGGTCTGGATAATGACGCGCTGTTCGCGGCGGGGCTCAGGGTCAGATCGGCTGTTGCACTGGCGGGGTTGTTTTTAGAGGTCATGGTGCGCCATTTACCTGGACTGGGTTGGCCCGCCGAACAGTGCCGGCGAACCTCACGGAATAAGATCTCGCGTCTTGTGTGCGCGAATACGGCCCGGGCGTCGTAGTGCTGGCTGGTCTGATCGCCGGGCGGAATCCTTTCCTGATCGTTGATGAATCGGCCATGATTCGGTGATCTTTAATCGAAAAGAGGCGAAATGATGTCAACGCTACCTTCGTTGGGGTTTGCCGGAATCGGCCTGATGGGCCTGCCGATGTGCCGGCGTCTGCTGGCGGCGGGTTACCCGCTGACAGTGTGGAACCGCAACCCGGACAAGTGTGCACCGCTGGTTGCGGCCGGCGCCCGCCAGGTATCGAGCCCGGCTGACCTGTGCGCACACGCCGACATCGTCATGCTGTGTCTGGCCGACACTGCCGTGGTGCGTGAGGTGGTGTTTGGCGCTGGCGGCGTTGCCGAAGGTGCGAAAAACGGCCAGCTTTTGGTGGATTTCTCCAGTCTTCAACCGACCGCGACTCGCGAGATGGCCGCAGATCTGGCCGAGAAAAGCGGCATGGGCTGGCTTGACTCCCCGGTGTCCGGCGGTGTGGCCGGCGCCGAGGCTGGCAGTCTGGCGATCATGGTCGGTGGTGCAGCGGCAGATCTTGAGCGCGTGCGCCCGGTACTGCTCAGCCTCGGTCAGCGCGTCACGCACATGGGCGGCATCGGTGCCGGCCAGGTGACCAAGGCCTGCAACCAGATGATCGTCGCCTGCAATGCGCTGGTGATTGCCGAAGTGGTGGCGCTGGCCGAGCAGGCCGGGGTTGATGCCAGTCTGATCGCCGAGGCGCTGGCCGGTGGCTTTGCCGATTCCAAGCCCTTGCAAATCCTTGCCCCGCAAATGGCCGAGAGCCGTTTCGAACCGATCAAGTGGCACGTGCGCACGCTGCTCAAGGATCTCGACACGGCGGTGAAATTTTCCCGCGAGCAGGGCTCGGCGACGCCAATCAGCGGATTGGCCGCACAATTGATGCGCCTGCATGGGGCGCAAGGCTTTTTAGCGAAGGATCCAGCGACACTGGTGCAAATGTATCGCGCGCCAGACTCAACGGATTGACCCCGAGCACGGGTTTGCGCTGATTGATTTCATCGAGCACCGCGCGCAATTCGTCCAGCGGCACCGGGCGGCTGAGCAGATAACCCTGAATGAAGTCGCAGCCCGAACGCTCGAGAAACTCGTATTGCTCCAGGCTCTCGACGCCTTCGGTGACCACCTGCAGATGTAGGGTGTGCGCCATGACGATGATCGCCTGGACGATCTCCATGTCCGCCGTGGCGGTGGGGATGTCGAGGATGAACGAGCGGTCGATTTTCAGGGTGTTCAGCGGCAGACGCTTGAGGTAGGCCAGCGACGAATAGCCGGTGCCGAAATCATCGATCGACAGCGACACACCGAGGGCGCGGATCTGCCGCAACAGCACCAGAGTGTTGGCGATGTTGCCCATCAAGGCGTTTTCGGTGACCTCCAGTTCCAGGCGTTCCGGGGCAACGCCCGCCGTGTGCAAGGCGTGCTCAATCTCCTCGGCGAGCTCTTCCCGCGCCAGATTCAGCGGCGAGCAGTTCCAGGCGATTTTCAATTCGGCACAACCATGCCGCGACAGCTCGCCGAGATCCTTGCAGGCGCGGCGCAGCACCCAGTTGTCCAGTTCGGCGATCAGCCCGTTGTTCTCGGCGATACCGATGAAGCGATCCGGTGTGAGCAAACCGTGAACCGGATGCTGCCAGCGAATCAGCGCCTCGAGCTTGGTCACGCGTCCGGTTTTCACTTCGAAGATCGGCTGGTAGTAGAGCATCAGCGCGTTGTCTTGCCGCAGCGCACTGCGCAGTTCCTCTTCCAGTTGCAGCTCGAAACTGGCGCGGGTCTTCAGGCTGGAATTGAAGAAGTGCAGACCGTTGCGCCCGGCGCCCTTGGATTGGTACAAGGCCAGGTCGGCGTGTTTGAGCAGCTCTTCGCAAGTGGTGCCGTCTTCGGGAAACAGGCTGATGCCGATGCTGGTGGTCATCACCATGCGCCGGCCGGCCAGTTCGATCGGCTCTTTCATCTTGTGCATGATGCGCTGCGCCATACCGCGCGCCTCTTCGCGGTCACGCAGGCTGATAAGGATGCAAAACTCGTCGCCGCCGAACCGCGCGACCACGTCTTCATGGCTGCGTACCGAGCTTTTGATGTGCTGGGCGATGACTTTGAGCAGCGCGTCACCGGCGTCATGGCCGAGGCTGTCGTTGATGCGCTTGAAGTGGTCGATGTCGAGAAACATCACCGCGAGCATGCCGCCCTCGCTGGTTTTCTGGCTGAGTTTTTCGGCGAACATCTGGTTGAAACCACGGCGGTTGATCAGGTTGGTCAGCGCGTCGTAATTGGCCGCTTGCTGCAAGGACATGCGCGCCTGATCGAGTTGACTGAGCAAGGCGTTGACCCGGCGCAGGTCGTTTTCCTTGTTCTGCAGTTTCTTGTCGGCGAGGGCGGCGCTGATCGCACTGCCGAGAATCAACAGGATGATCAGCGCCACGGTCAGGCCAAGTTGCAAATGGCCGGTTTCACTGCCGCTCGCTGCCAGGGCACCTTCGGGAAGCACCAGATCCAGCGCAGCCATGCCGGTGAAGTGCATGCTGATGATGCCGGCGCCGAGAATCAGCGCCGCGCTGTACTTGAGCAATTGATGCGCCACGCCACTGCCTTCGCTCAAATAGCGCGCCACCCACAGCGCGGTGAAACTGGCGCCGATGGCAATCAGCACCGACAGCGCGAACAGCCCTGGCTGATAGTAGGCGGTGGCGCTCGACTTCATCGCGGCCATGCCGACGTAATGCATGCCAGCGATGCCCAAACCGATGACACATGCGGTCTTGAGGCAATGCAACGCGCTCGGCTGCACCTCACTGAGGGTATGCATGGCCAGCCAAGAGGCGAGCAGGGCGATCAGCAACGACAAGAGGGTAATGCCGAGGTCGTACTGAATATCGATGGGGGTCTGGAAGGCCAGCATGCCGATGAAGTGCATGGCCCAGATGCCGCCGGCCAGGCAGGTCGCGCCGATCCAGCGCCAGATTCGCCGCGACCCCGGGTCTTCGGCATGCACCAGGCGCTCTGCCATGTCCAGGGTGGCGAAACTCGCAGCGCAGGCGACCAGATAGGCCACCATCACCAGCAAAGGATTGTGGCTGCAATCGAGGAGAATCTGCCCGCTCGCCGGCAGCTCGGCAACAAACTGCAAACCAAGCCACTCCATAGCATGCCCCGTCTCGGATTCATCTGGCCCGTGCGTCAATCAACGCAGGCGAATGAAAGCAGTATAGAGGCGGTTTTCCGGCTGCAAGCCGTAGTGGCACATTGGTGGTAATGATTTTGCCATTAGTCTCATAGCGATTCGCGCTAAGGCTCAGGCAATGCGCTCCAGGGGCAGGTCGTTCCAGTGTGGCGGCAAGGGTGGCAGGCCGTGGGCGGCGCGGGCCTTGTCGCAGTCCGGGTTGTGCTCTCCGTTCTCCCACGACGCCTCGAACTCGCGGCAGGTGCTCGAGCGCTTGTCGTAGATCGTGCAGGCCACAGCGCTGCCGACCTCACCCGCCAGCGACATGCAACGCGCCGGTTTGCGATCGGTGCCGATCATTGCCACCCGGCTCGGAGTGATCTGCGCGACCAGTTCATCGGGCACCGTCCCACCAGCGGATGAGCACTCACCCCAGAAAAAAGACACGCGAAAGTGGGAACAGCAGGCACCGCAATTCAGACACGGACTGGCTTCGGACATGGGCGGGGGTATCAAAGGGGTTGATCGGAAGATCCGGACGGATCCGGCGGCCATTCTAGGCTTTGCCATGCCGTTGGGAAGGGGGGCGCGAAACTATTTTTTTGTCGCCGGATTTTGCCGCAAAAGCCCCGTACGGCGGGGGATTCCAGACTTATCAAGGGCTTACGTTTCGTTACAGTGCGATGGGTCGATATCAGGCTGACGAATGATGACAGACAGCCCCCGCGCGGCTGACTAGATTGCAGGTTCCGGGCTCGACGCGCTGGCAGTGAAGCCCTCATAACAATAAAGAGACGGACCCATGCAGAACTCGACCCAAGCGGCGAATGCCTGGCGCATTCTGTTCCTGCTGTTCCTCGCCAACCTGTTCAATTTCTTCGACCGCACCATCCCGGCGATCATCATCGAACCGATCCGCATGGAATGGCACCTCAGCGACTTTCAGCTGGGCATCATCGGCACTGCGTTCACCATCGTTTACGCGATTGCCGGCCTGCCACTCGGGCGCATGGCTGACACCGGTTCACGCAGCAAACTGATGGGCTGGGGCCTGGCGACCTGGAGTGCGCTGACTGCGGTCAACGGCATGGTCGGCAGTTTCTGGAGTTTCCTCATCGTGCGCATGGGCATCGGCATCGGCGAAGCCAGTTACGCACCAGCGGCCAACTCGCTGATCGGCGATCTGTTCCCGGCGCACCGTCGGGCGCGGGCGATGGGTATTTTCATGCTTGGCCTGCCGCTGGGGCTGCTGCTGGCGTTCTTCACCATCGGCGCAATGGTCAAGGCGTTCGACAGCTGGCGCGCGCCGTTCTTCATCGCTGCCGTGCCGGGGCTGATCCTCGCGGTGTTCATGTTCTTCATCAAAGAGCCGAAACGCGGCGCAGCGGAAACCGTGCAGGTCTCGCAAGAGAAAGTCGACAAACCGATCCGCCGCGTCCTCGCCGTGCCGACCTTCCTGTGGCTGGTGATGGCCGGGCTGTGCTTCAACTTCGCGACCTATGCCTGCAACTCGTTCCTGGTGCCGATGCTGCAGCGCTATTTCCTCATGCCGTTGCAGGAGGCGGCGGTGGCCACCGGCGTGATCGTCGGCGTCACCGGACTGGTCGGGCTGACCCTCGGCGGCTGGATTGCCGACAAGATTCATCAGCGTTTCGCCAGTGGGCGGCTGCTGTTTGCCGCGTTCAGTCTGATCATTTCGACGTTGTGCACAGCCTGGGCGCTGCATGCCGGGCGCATCGAGATCGGTGTGTTCGTCGCGGTGTTCAGCGTCGGCTGGCTGTTCGCGTACAACTTCTATACCTGCGTGTACACGGCGATTCAGGATGTCGTCGAACCACGCCTGCGGGCCACCGCGATGGCGTTGTTTTTCGCCGGTCTGTATTTGCTCGGCGGCGGGTTGGGGCCGGTGGTCGTGGGTGGTCTGTCGGATCACTTCGCGCATACGGCAATGCTGGCCGCAGGGGCTGAGCAGATGACCGAAGCGTTCAAGGCTGTCGGCCTGCACGACGCGATGTACCTGATCCCGGTGGCGCTGTTCCTGACGATGGTCTTTCTGTTTCTGGCATCGCGGTGTTTTGTTCGCGATGCGCAGCGGATGAAGGAGGGATTGGTGGCGGTGGTTGAGCCAGAAATTTCTGCGGCGACTGCCTGACCGTTTTCGCGAGCAGGCTCGCTCCCACATGATCGTTCCCACGCTCTGCGTGGGAATGCCTCAAGGGACGCTCTGCGTTCCAGCTTCGGTAGGGACGCGGAGCGTCCCGGGCTGCATTCCCACGCAGAGCGTGGGAACGATCGGCCCGCATCACTGCGGGCCTCTTGGTTTTCAGCGGTGAAGCGGGGCGGTTAGCCCGCCACCAGCACCCGAATCGCTTCCAGGCGCAGCGCCGCTTTGTCGAGCATCGCCAGACCCTGCTCACGCTGAGTGCGCAACGCCTCCAGTTCGCTGTCGCGCACGGTCGGGTTGACCGCTTGCAACGCGGTCAGGCGCGCCAGTTCTTCGTCGGTGTCGGCGGCCAGACGACGGCGCGCTTCGGCCACACGCTCGGCGTGCCGCGGGGCGATCTTTTCTTCGCCGGCGTTGATCCGTGGCGTCAGCTGATCGCGCTGGGCCTGGATGAACTTGTTGGCGCTGGCACGCGGCACGCTTTCCAGCTGATCGTTGAGGGTTTCGAACGACACCCGTGGCGACAGGTCATTGCCATTGGCATCGAGCAGGCAACGCAGCGCCGCCGGTGGCAGGTAGCGACCCAGCTGCAGCGAGCGCGGTGCGACCACTTCGCTGACGTAGAGCAGTTCCAGCAACACGGTGCCCGGTTTCAGCGCCTTGTTCTTGATCAGCGCGACGGCGGTGTTGCCCATCGAACCGGACAGCACCAGATCCATGCCGCCCTGCACCATCGGGTGTTCCCAAGTGATGAACTGCATATCTTCGCGCGACAGCGCCTGATTGCGGTCGTAGGTGATGGTCACGCCTTCGTCGTCGCCCAGCGGGAAACTGGCGTCGAGCATCTTCTCGCTCGGCTTGAGGATCAGGGCGTTTTCCGAATGGTCTTCGCTGTCGATGCCGAAGGCGTCGAACAGGGTTTCCATGTAGATCGGCAGGGCGAACTGGTCGTCCTGCTCGAGGATCGCTTCTACCAGTGCTTCACCTTCGCCAGCGCCGCCGGAATTCAATTCCAGCAGACGGTCGCGGCCGGTGTGCAGCTCGGCTTCGAGACGCTCACGCTCGGCGCGTGCTTCGTCGATCAGCGCTTGCCACTCGCCGTCATCGGCTTCTTCGAGCAGCGGCAGCAGGCGTGGGCCGAACTGATGCTGCAAGGCGTTGCCGGTCGGGCAGGTGTTGAGGAAGGCGTTGAGCGCTTCGTGGTACCACTGGAACAGGCGCTGTTGCGGGCTGGTTTCCAGGTACGGCACGTGCAGTTCGATGATGTGCTTCTGGCCGATCCGGTCGAGACGGCCGATGCGCTGCTCGAGCAGGTCCGGGTGCGACGGCAGATCGAACAGCACCAAGTGGTGAGCGAACTGGAAGTTGCGACCTTCACTGCCGATTTCCGAGCAGATCAGCACTTGCGCGCCGAACTCTTCATCAGCGAAGTAGGCGGCGGCGCGATCACGCTCGAGGATGTTCATGCCTTCGTGGAACACCGTGGCCGGGATGCCGGAACGCACGCGCAACGCGTCTTCCAGGTCCATCGCGGTTTCGGCGTGGGCGCAGATCACCAGCACTTTGGTGCGCTTGAGCATTTTCAGCTGATCGATCAGCCACTCGACGCGCGGATCGAATTTCCACCAGCGCTGTTCTTCGTCGGCGTCCGGCTGCGCCTGGAAGCTGACTTCCGGGTACAGCTCGGCGTGTTCGCCCAGCGGCAGTTCGAGGTATTCGTCGGGGCACGGCAGCGGATACGGATGCAGTTTGCGCTCCGGGAAACCCTGCACAGCGGCGCGGGTGTTGCGGAACAGCACGCGGCCGGTGCCGTGGCGATCGAGCAGTTCACGCACGAGGCGGGCGCTGGCTTCAGTATCGCCATCGTTGACGGCGGTGAGGAGGGCTTCGCCTTCGTTGCCGAGGAAACCGTGAATGGTCTTGTGCGCTTCGGCGGAGAGACGGCCCTTGTCGAGCAGTTCCTGCACCGCTTCGGCGACCGGGCGATAGTTGTCGCTCTCGGCGCGGAACGCGGCCAGGTCGTGGAAACGGTTCGGGTCGAGCAGGCGCAGACGGGCGAAGTGGCTGTCCTGACCGAGTTGTTCCGGGGTGGCGGTGAGCAGCAGCACGCCGGGGATGACTTCGGCCAGTTGCTCGACCAGCGAATATTCCGCGCTGGCCTTGTCTTCATGCCAGACCAGGTGGTGCGCTTCGTCGACCACCATCAGGTCCCAACCGGCAGCGAACAAGGCGTCCTGTGCCTTCTCGTCATCGACCAGCCACTCCAGCGCGACCAGCGCAAGTTGCGTGTCTTCGAACGGGTTGGTGGCATCGCTTTCGATAAAGCGTTCTTCGTCGAACAGCGCGACCTGCAGATTGAAGCGGCGGCGCATCTCCACCAGCCACTGATGCTGGAGGTTTTCCGGGACCAGGATCAGCACGCGGTTGGCGCGGCCCGAGAGCAGTTGGCGATGGATGACCAGACCGGCTTCGATGGTTTTACCCAGACCTACTTCGTCCGCCAGCAATACGCGCGGGGCGATACGGTCGGCGACTTCGCGGGCGATGTGCAACTGGTGCGCGATCGGTTGCGCACGCACGCCACCCAGGCCCCACAGCGAGGACTGCAACTGGCGGCTGGTGTGTTCAAGAGTGTTGTAGCGCAGGGAGAACCACGGCAGCGGGTCGATCTGCCCGGCGAACAGGCGGTCGCTGGCCAGACGGAACTGAATGAAGTTCGACAGCTGGGTTTCCGGCAGCGTGACGACTTCGTTCTGCCCGTTGAGGCCGTGATAGACCATCAGCCCGTCGACGTCGTCGACCTGCTGCACGGTCATCTTCCAGCCTTCGAAATGGGTGATGGAGTCGCCCGGCGAGAACCGCACGCGGGTCAGGGGCGCATTCCGTAGCGCGTACTGGCGGGTTTCGCCAGTGGCCGGGTAAAGCACGGTCAGCAAGCGGCCGTCCTGTGCCAGAACGGTGCCTAAACCAAGCTCTGCTTCGCTGTCACTGATCCAGCGTTGCCCCGGTTGATACTGCTGCGCCATGCTGCCTGACTCCCACCTTGAAAAAGCGGGCTATCTTAACGGAATGCAGGCTTCAGGGCCAAAGGAATAGGAGCAGCGGCAAGCTTTTAGCTTCGAGCTGCAAGCCGAAGCCGAGGCGTCATGTGTCGCTTTTTTCAAGCGGCAGGGCACCTGTCAGTGTCTACCAGGTCACAAGTTTGCGACAGGCGGCTCAAGGCGCCTGCACCCCAGCCGATAGCCTGCAGACAGGAGACCTTTATATGTTGCCACCGATGCTCCCCTTGAGCGCCGTGCCGATCACTTCCCAGCAGGATCCGATCCGCCAGCGGCCGGACATCCCGCCAGTGGTGCCGGTGCAGGAAAGCTCCAACGAAAGCACGATCGATCTGCAGAAGCGTGATCCGGAAGAGGATCGTCTGCTGGCGCGCGAAGAACAGCGTCGTCAACAGGAACGTGACCGCCGACGCCGCGAGGCGGATGAAGATCCTGAAGAGCATCTGGCCGTGCCGGGTACCGAGTTGAACGCCGACAACACCGTGCCGGTGGTGCCGTTGATAGACGATCAGCCGCGTCAGGGCTTGTGGGTCGATATCGAGATTTGAGCAGTGACTGGTCATCGCCAGCGCCAAGCGGCATGATTGGCGCAATCCTGTCGGTGACGGCAGCTGTGATCTCTTCTGCGATGTGCCGGACGCCATGAGCCAAGACGACAAACTGATCGACCTCAGCACTGAACGCGCCAAGCGTGTGCATGACCTCAACGAAAAGCGCCTGAACGAAGTGCGCCAGGCTTTCGAGCAGGCGATGCCGTTGGGAAAAGCCAAGAAAAAGTCGAAGAACAAGCCGAAAAAGCGTTGATCTCCCGCTGCATTGGTTGATGCAGATCAGTTATTTCCCCTCCTTTATTTCCCTTCGTTGCGGATATTGATCCTGGTCAATATGTGCGCCTGTGTGTTTGTTAATTTGAATCCATCGCAGCAAAGCAAAGCAGGGCCGGGAGGTCAGTCATGTTTTTCGATAACGTGGTGTTTGCCGGGGTTCTCACGGTGGGGCTCATGGTGCTGTTTTTTGCAGGGTTTGGATTTTTTATCTGGAAGGATGCGCATAAGCGGCGCAAGTGAGTTCTTCTGGATTTGATGGGCACGCAAGGCATTTTGGGGCGACTTCGGTTGCCCCTTTTTTTTGTGCCTTGGCGGCCTGTGGGCCGACCAGGCTCTGGTTGGTTTGGGTGAATATCCGGTTTTTGCGGTGCTGCGGCTGGCGGTTTCGCCCTTACGGCGAGGCACTTTTTCCAGACGCCGAAAAAGTACCCAAAAAGGCTTGCTCCTACGTTCGGCCCTCGCAGGCTCGGGTTCCTTCGCTCCGGGACTGATCCGGGCGCAGCGGCTCCGGTTTGCTTCGCTGCACCTCCTTCCGCTGTGTCTGGCTGCGCCAGACGGTCGCTGCGCTCCCACGCCCGGATCAATCCCTCCACTCAGCCTTCCGACGTCGCCGGTGGATCAAGATCAAAAGCGTTACTCGAGCTTGCGCTCATTGTTGAGTGGGGCGGCTTTGCCGCGGGCAGCTGCGCTGCTTTGCTTTTGCTTTTGCTTTTGCTCTTGTGGGAGCGAGCCTGCTCGCGAAGGCGGCCTGACAGCCGACCTGTTCTTGAAGTGGTACCCAATCCAACTGTAGGAGTTGCCGAAGGCTGCGATCTTTTGATCTGGCTTTTGCGTTGGCTTTTGATCTTTTTGCCAATTCGGCAGGCTTCGTTACGGGATCGGTCGACGTCTGAAAGAGTGAACGCTGTAAGAGCGAAAGCATAAGCAGCCGTTACGGTAGCAATGGATATGCTCCCATTCCCCAATAACAAAAAAGGCGTGATCCTCACGAATCACGCCTTTTCAATCAACAGCTAACGATCAACTACCCAAAGCCTTGGAAGCCAACCAGAACAATCCGGCCGACAGCGCCACGGTCGCTGGCAAGGTCAACACCCAGGCCAGCAAAATGGTCTTGACCGTGCCACCCTGCAGGCCGCTTTTGTTGGCAACCATGGTCCCGGCAACACCCGAAGACAACACGTGAGTGGTCGACACCGGCAGGCTGAAAATGTTGGCCATGCCGATCAGGCTGGCTGTGGTGATCTGCGCCGACATGCCCTGGGAATAGGTCATGCCCTGCTTGCCGATCTTCTCGCCAATGGTCAGCACCACACGCTTCCAGCCGACCATGGTGCCCAGGCCCAGTGCCAGGGCGACCGCCAGAATCACCCAGAACGGGGCGTATTCAGTGGTGGTGGTCAGGTCTTTGCGCAGCTTGTCGAGGTCAGCCTTTTCACGGGCTTCGAGGCCTGGCAGCTTGCCGACTTTCTTCGCCGTGTCGTCCAGGCAGAGCAGGTAGCGACGCACTTCGATGCGGCTGTCCGACGACAGCGAATGATAGTCCGCTACACCTTTGAGGGTGTGCAGCAGGGCGGTGATGGTCGGTTCGGTCTGCTGCGGGTTGCAGCGGAATTTCTCCGGCAGGTCGCCTTCCACGCTCTTGCCCAGGGCCAGGAACTCACCCAGCGAATCGGCGTTGCGCTGGTAGAACTGGCTCAGGTGCAGGGTCGCGTCGCGGGTGCGTTCGATCTGGTAGGTGGTGCTGTTCAGGTCGAGTACGAACTGTGCCGGGACGATACCGATCAGCACCAGCATGATCAGGCCGATGCCTTTCTGGCCGTCGTTGGAACCGTGCACGAAGCTGACGGCCATGGCCGAGATCACCAGGACCAGACGGTTCCAGAACGGTGGGTGCTTTTTGTCGTCGATCTTGCGGCGCTGTTCCGGCGTCTTGTGCATCTTCGACAGCGGGCGCCACCATTTCAGGCCGATCAGCACCAGCGCGGCGATGAGGAAGCCGGCCATCGGCGAGAACACCAGCGAGGCGCCGATGTCGATCGCTTTCTGCCAGTTCACGCCATCTCTCAACGGAATGTCGTTGATCAGCGCGTTGGCCAGGCCGACACCGAGGATCGAGCCGATCAGGGTGTGCGAGCTGGAAGCCGGGATACCGAAGTACCAGGTGCCCAGGTTCCAAGCGATTGCCGCGGCGAGCAACGAGAACACCATCGCCAGGCCATGGCCGGTGTTCACATTGATCAGCAGCTCAACCGGCAGCAAGTGGACGATGGCATACGCCACGCCCACGCCGCCCAGCAGCACGCCGAGGAAATTGAACACACCGGAAAAGAACACCGCCAGGTGTGGCGGCATGGCTTTGGTGTAGATAACAGTGGCTACCGCGTTAGCGGTGTCATGAAATCCATTGATGAACTCGAAGGCGAGGACAAACGTCAGGGCGAGCAAGAGGCTCACAAGCACCCAAGCATCCAGTCCGCTGAATAAATCGATCATGAAGGTTTTCTGACCCGGTCGTAAGGGGGCGCGATTATGCCAGAAAAGACAGGAAATCGATGCCCCGTCTGCTCACTGGTCACACCCTTCTTCGATTTAATTTGTTGCAGGGCGTGAAAACCAAGCAGCACGCAGGGTTTTTCAACCCTTTGATTTTATTGAATAAAGAAGATTTTTAAGCCAGTTTTTCTGATATATCAAAGGCTCAAACGCTTGTCTGAAATATCTCTGAATCCTGTGGGACGCTCGTTCATAAGCCGCAGAACAGCGATGCAGCCGCTGCCCGCGGTTAGCGGGCGCGCGAGGTGTCGTCTTCCACCGCGCTGTGGCTCGGGCGGACGTCGACTTTCGAATGCTCAACAACCGTGGCTCATGGCTCTTCGGCTTTGAGTTCCTTTTCGATCTTTTCGATTTCCTGCTTGAATACCTGATCCTGAACGGTAGGGCGCTTGCGCCATGCCTTGCGTTCCGGTTCCGGCTGAGCGGCGTAGGTGGTGACTTCCCCGCCGTAAACTTCCTTGTAACGTTGTTCCTGGCGCTCTAGTTCCGCGCGCAGTTCGTCTTTTGTCACGGTGCTACCTGTATGAGTTGAATTGAATATCCGGTGAAACACACTGCAACGAGTCAATTGCGCGCCCCCGCCAGTCATCCACAGCCCGATCGGGCGCGGAGACATTGCAGAGGCGATCAAGACTTCCGTGTTACAGGCGGCTACGGCACCAGATAAAAACTGACGCAGCATCAGTTTCCTGTTTCAGCGAGCGCTGGCGTTGCATGTGTGATGGGCGCCGGGCGCTGGCCGGAGCTGAGACGAAGGACCTCGTTTCAGCAAGTCGCGGGCTTTTGATTAAAGCGCCGCGACTAGGGTGCATTATAGCGGCCGATTCGGGAATGACTATCTTTGCCAAGTTAAAAACGGTTCTGAATGTGTGATGGTTTTGTTGCTGGCAACTTTTGCCGCTAGTTAGGTGTAAAGACAGCGTTATAGAACCGGCGTTCTGTTTTTGGCGCCATTAACTAGAACAACTAAGTTGCGAGCAGAATCGCTAAAGCTGCCTCAAGGATGAAGAGGAGGGCGGGAGTCTGGATTGCGATTATCGGTCAGCGGTTCGATAATCGCCCAATGTTGGCGCCCCGGTGCTTGTGCATCGCGCGGCGAGCCGTTTGACTAGGCATCGATGCGTGCCGGACAAGGACAAGAAATGAACGATCAAATGCGCAACTCCTTCACCTCGGTGGCGCCGCCCATTGTCGCCTCGCCGGCCAAGCGCATTCAGGCGCTGACCGGTGATCCGGATTTCATGACGTCCCTGGCCCGTGGTCTGGCCGTGGTGCAGGCGTTTCAGGAACGCAAACGCCACCTGACCATCGCGCAGATAAGTCATCGCACTGAAATCCCTCGCGCCGCCGTGCGCCGTTGCCTGCACACGCTGATCAAGCTCGGCTACGCCACCACCGACGGCCGCACCTATTCGCTGCTGCCGAAAGTGCTGACCCTCGGCCATGCCTATCTGTCCTCGACGCCGCTGGCGGTCTCGGCCCAACCGTATCTGGATCGCATGAGCGAGCAACTGCACGAGGCCTGCAACATGGCGACGCTAGAGGGCGATGACATTCTCTACATCGCGCGTTCGGCGACCACTCAGCGATTGATCTCGGTCGACCTTTCCGTCGGCGGGCGTCTCCCTGCCTATTGCACGTCGATGGGGCGCATTCTGTTGGCCGCGCTGGACGACACATCCCTGGGCGAATACCTGGACCACGCCGAACTGGTGGCCAAAACCAGCCGCACCATTCATACCCCCGACGCTTTGCTCGAATGTTTGCAGCAGGTGCGTCAGCAGGGCTGGTGCATTGTCGATCAGGAACTGGAACAGGGGCTGCGCTCGATCGCCGTGCCGGTGTACGACGCCTCCGGGCAAGTGGTCGCCGCGCTGAATGTCAGCACCCACGCCGGGCGGGTCAGTCGCGCCGAGCTGGAGCAGCGCTTCTTGCCCGGCCTGCTCAGCGCCAGTCGCGACCTCAGTGCGCAGCTGTTCGCCTGAGGAAGCTGTTCGATAAACGCACAGTGTTGCGTTTATCGAATTGACGCTAAAACCCTCGGATCATTAATGTCGCGGCAGCGTCATCCGGCGCTGATGTGAATGAGCTCGCCGGACTGTCGACCCCATAATAATGACAAGAGGCAACTCACCATGCGCTCGCTCCCCGACTGTCTGTATCCCACCCGTTGTTGCCGGGTTCACCGCAACGCCTGATTACAACCTTCTATTCTTGTGACCGTGCCTTCCTTTGGCCGGCCGCCGTTCGACTGCGTTTTTTGCGTGGAATAAAAATAATGAACCAGCCTCAGTCCGCTGTGGGTAACTGCCTCGATGTGCAGACCTTCATCAACGCCCAACCGATCTCGCGCTATCAGTGGCGGGTGGTGATCCTGTGTTTCCTGATCGTATTTCTCGACGGCCTAGACACCGCCGCCATGGGCTTCATCGCCCCGGCGCTGTCGCAAGACTGGGGCATTGATCGCGCCAGCCTAGGCCCGGTGATGAGTGCTGCGCTTATCGGCATGGTCTTTGGTGCGCTCGGCTCTGGCCCTTTGGCTGACCGCTTCGGGCGCAAAGTCGTACTCGTCGGCGCGGTGATTCTGTTCGGCGGCTTCAGCCTGGCCTCGGCGTACAGCACCAACGTCGAACAACTGCTGGTGTTGCGCTTCCTCACCGGCCTCGGTCTCGGTGCGGGCATGCCCAACGCGACGACGCTGCTCTCGGAATACACACCCGAGCGCAAGAAGTCGCTGCTGGTGACCAGCATGTTCTGCGGCTTCAACCTCGGCATGGCCGGCGGCGGTTTCATCTCCGCGAAGCTGATCCCGGCGTTCGGCTGGCACGCGCTGCTGCTGATCGGCGGGATCCTGCCGCTGATCCTCGCCGTGGTATTGGTGTTCTGGCTGCCGGAATCGGCGCGCTACCTGGTGGTGCGCAACCGTGGCACCGACAAAGTACGCAAGACCCTCGCGCCGATCGACCCGGTCACCGTCGCCCAGGCTGCGAGCTTCAGCGTGCCGGAGCAGAAAACCGTCAAGGCGCGCAACGTCTTTGCGGTGATTTTCTCCGGTACATACAGCACCGGCACGCTGCTGTTGTGGCTGACTTATTTCATGGGCCTGGTGATCGTGTACCTGCTGACCAGTTGGCTGCCGACGCTGATGCGCGACAGCGGCGCGAGCATGGAACAGGCCGCGTTCATCGGTGCGTTGTTCCAGTTTGGCGGCGTGTTGAGCGCGGTCGGGGTGGGCTGGGCGATGGATCGCTTCAATCCGCACAAGGTTATCGGCATTTTCTACCTGCTGGCCGGAGTGTTTGCCTACGCCGTGGGGCAGAGCCTGGGCAACATCACCTTGCTGGCGACGCTGGTGCTGGTGGCAGGCATGTGCGTTAACGGCGCGCAATCGGCGATGCCATCATTGGCCGCGCGGTTCTACCCGACTCAAGGCCGCGCGACCGGGGTGTCGTGGATGCTCGGCATCGGCCGCTTCGGCGCGATCCTCGGCGCGTGGATGGGCGCAACCTTGCTTGGCCTGGGCTGGAATTTCGAGCAGGTGCTGACCGCACTGGTGATCCCGGCCGGTTTGGCGACGGCGGCGGTGTTGATCAAAGGCATGGTCAGTCATGCGGATGCGACCTGACGCAGACCCACGATCGTTCCCACGCTCCGCGTGGGAATGCCTCAACGGACGCTCTGCGTTCGGCTGTACAGGGACGCGGAGCGTCCCCGGCTGCATTCCCACGCGGAGCGTGGGAACGATCATTAGGGAAGCAACAATCCGTTCGATAAACGAACACTCAGTCGATTATCGGATTGTTTGGCGAATTTCCCGAGCTTAATCTTCAGTGACTCCGGCGCTGAACCTCGCGCCTTTTTATCACTGGCGATTCCTTACAAGAACAGGAGCCCGCTCCATGGCTGAGATCCTTTCGCTGCACGACGCAGTGAAGCAATTCGTCAACGACGGCGATACCGTCGCCCTCGAAGGCTTCACTCACCTGATCCCTACGGCAGCGGGTCATGAAATCATTCGTCAAGGCAAGAAAGATCTGACGCTGGTGCGGATGACGCCTGACCTGATCTACGACCAACTGATCGGCGCCGGTTGCGCGCGCAAACTGATTTTCTCCTGGGGCGGCAACCCGGGTGTGGGCTCGCTGCACCGCCTGCGTGACGCGGTCGAGAAACAGTGGCCGCACGCGCTGGAAATTGAAGAACACAGCCACGCCGACCTCGCCAACGCCTACGTCGCCGGCGCGTCCGGTCTGCCGTTCGCGGTGCTGCGTGCCTACGCCGGCTCCGACCTGCCGAAGGTCAATCCGCTGATCAAAACCGTGACCTGCCCGTTCACCGGCGAAGTGCTGGCGGCAGTGCCATCGGTGCGTCCTGACGTTACCGTGATTCACGCACAAAAGGCCGACCGCAAAGGCAACGTGTTGCTCTGGGGCATTCTCGGTGTGCAGAAAGAAGCCGCGCTGGCCGCCAAGCGTTGCATCGTCACCGTGGAAGAAATCGTCGACGACCTCAACGCACCGATGAACGCTTGCGTACTGCCGACCTGGGCCTTGAGCGCGGTCTGCCATGTGCCGGGTGGCGCGCATCCGTCCTACGCTCACGGTTACACCGAGCGTGACAATCGTTTCTATCAGGCGTGGGACCCGATCGCTCGCGACCGTGAGACGTTTACCGCGTGGATCAACGAATACATCCATGGCTGCGCTGACTTCAGCGAATTCCAGGCCAAATTGGCCGCTGCTTCGGAGGCCAAGTAATGACTTACACCACCAATGAAATGATGACCGTCGCGGCGGCCCGGCGCCTGAAGAACGGCTCGGTATGCTTCGTCGGCATCGGCCTGCCATCGAAAGCCGCCAACCTCGCGCGGCTGACTTCATCGCCAGACGTGGTGCTGATCTACGAATCCGGCCCGATTGGCGCCAAGCCGAGTGTACTGCCTCTGTCGATCGGTGACGGTGAGCTGGCCGAGACCGCCGACACGGTGGTGCCGACCGGTGAGATTTTTCGCTACTGGCTGCAGGGCGGGCGCATCGACGTCGGTTTCCTCGGCGCCGCGCAGGTCGACCGTTTCGGCAACATCAACACCACCGTGGTCGGCGACTACCATGCGCCGAAAGTGCGTCTGCCGGGTGCCGGTGGCGCGCCGGAGATTGCCGGTTCGGCGAAAAGCGTGCTGATCATCCTTAAACAGTCTGCGCGTTCGTTTGTCGACAAGCTCGATTTCATCACCTCGGTCGGTCACGGCGAAGGTGGCGATTCGCGTAAACGTCTCGGCCTGCCGGGCGCCGGGCCGGTGGGCATCATCACCGACCTGTGCATCATGGAACCGGAGGAGGGCACCCACGAATTCGTGGTCACCGCGCTGCATCCGGGCGTGACCCGCGAGCAAGTGGTCGCCGCCACCGGTTGGGCGATTCGTTTTGCCGACTCCGTTGAAACCACCGCTGAGCCGACCGAAGTCGAGCTGACGGCGCTGCGTGATCTTGAAGCGCGCACCGCTGCCGCCCACGGTCAGGCACCGGGAGAAGCATGATGCGTGACGTGTATATCTGCGACGCGATTCGCACCCCTATCGGCCGCTTCGGTGGCGCACTGTCCGCCGTGCGCGCCGATGACCTCGCCGCCGTGCCGATCAAGGCCCTGATGGAGCGCAATCCATCGGTGGACTGGAACGCCGTCGATGAGGTGTTTCTCGGCTGCGCCAACCAGGCCGGCGAGGACAACCGCAACGTTGCGCGCATGGCGCTGCTGCTGGCGGGGCTGCCGGACAGCGTGCCCGGCGTTACGCTCAATCGCCTCTGCGCTTCGGGCATGGACGCGATCGGCACCGCATTCCGTGCGATTGCCAGCGGCGAGATGGAGCTGGCGATTGCCGGCGGCGTCGAGTCGATGTCCCGCGCGCCATTCGTGATGGGCAAGGCCGACGCGGCGTTCTCGCGCAACATGAAACTGGAAGACACCACCATCGGCTGGCGTTTCATCAACCCGCTGATGAAGGCGCAGTACGGCGTCGATGCCATGCCGCAGACCGCTGACAACGTTGCCGACGACTACAAGGTTTCGCGCGAAGATCAGGACGCCTTTGCCTTGCGCAGCCAGCAACGTACCGCCGCCGCTCAAGCCGCCGGTTACTTTGCTGAAGAAATCGTCGAAGTGCGCATCGCCCACAAAAAGGGCGAAACCGTGGTCAGCCAGGACGAACATCCGCGCGCCGGCACTACGATTGAAGCGCTGGCCAAACTGAAGCCAGTCAATGGCGCGGACAAAACCGTCACCGCCGGCAATGCCTCCGGGGTCAACGATGGTGCTGCTGCGCTGATTCTGGCGTCAGCCGAAGCGGTGAAAAAACACGGCCTGACGGCTCGCGCAAAAGTGCTCGGCATGGCCAGCGCCGGCGTCGCACCACGGGTGATGGGCATCGGCCCGGTGCCGGCGGTGCGCAAACTGACCGAGCGCCTCGGCGTGGCGGTCAGCGATTTCGACGTGATCGAACTCAACGAAGCGTTTGCCAGCCAAGGTCTGGCGGTACTGCGTGAACTGGGGCTGGCGGATGACGCGCCGCAGGTCAACCCGAATGGCGGCGCGATTGCCCTCGGTCATCCGTTGGGTATGAGCGGTGCGCGGCTGGTGCTGACCGCCCTGCATCATCTGGAAAAAACTGGCGGCAAGAAAGGTCTGGCGACCATGTGCGTCGGTGTTGGCCAGGGTCTGGCTCTGGCCATCGAACGTGTCTGACGCGCTGCGGCACTTACAAGAACTGAGGAAAGCGAAATGACTGACAAGCCTGGTTACCGTCGCCCACAGGCAGGCACTCAGCCTGACTACCTGCACCCGACGTATCAATCCACCAACCTGCGCTCGCCGTCCAAGCCGTTGGTGCAGCTGCCGCACTCGCTGTCGGAAATCACCGGGCCGACCATCGGCGCCGAACACGTTGCCGAGAAGGACAATGACCTGACCGCACAGCACGACGGCGAACCGTTGGGCGAGCGCATCATCATTCACGGCCGCGTGCTCGACGAAGACGGCCTGCCGGTGCCGGGGATTCTGGTGGAGATCTGGCAGGCCAATGCCGCCGGCCGCTACAACCATGCCCGCGACCTGCACGACGCGCCGCTGGACCCGAACTTCACCGGCACCGGCCGCACCGTCACCGATGCCGATGGCTGGTACCAGTTCCAGACCATCAAGCCCGGCGCCTATCCGTGGGGCAACCACCACAACGCCTGGCGCCCGGCGCACATCCACTTTTCCCTGTTCGGGCCGAGCATCCTTACGCGTCTGGTCACGCAGATGTACTTCCCCGGCGACCCGCTGCTGGCGTATGACCCGATCTACAACTGCGTGCCGGACACTTCGGCCAAGGAACGCCTGATCGCTGCTTTCGATCTGGAAAAAACCATTCCGTCCTACGCCCTCGGTTACCGCTGGGACATCGTGCTGCGCGGCCGTGAAGCCACGCCGATGGAGAAATAAGATGACGCTCTATGCGACCACTTCCCACACCGTCGGGCCGTATTACCACATCGGCCTGACCTGGCTGAACCGCGAAACCCTGGCCAGCGAGCTGACCCTCGGCGAGCGCGTGGCGATCACCGGCCAGGTGGTCGACGGCAACGGCGATGTCGTCAACGATGCCATGCTCGAAGTCTGGCAGGCCAACGCCGCTGGCAAGTACGACCACCCGGAAGATCAGCAGGACAAACCGCTCGACCCGAATTTCGAAGGCTTCGGCCGAGTGCCGGTGGATGCCGAAGGGCGCTTCCGTTTCACCACGATCAAACCGGGCACCGTGCCGGGGTTGAAAGGCTCGACTCAGGCGCCGCATCTGGTGGTGCTGGTGTTTGCTCGTGGTCTGGTCAAGCATTTGCTGACGCGGATTTATTTCGAGGGCGAACCGGCGAACGTTGCTGACCCGTTGCTCGAGTGCGTGCCGGCGGAGCGTCGCCAGACGTTGCTGGCCAAGGCGGATGCGTCGGGTGTGTACCAGTGGAATGTAGTTCTGCAGGGCACCGATGCCGAGACGGTGTTCTTCGATTATTGAGAGAACACCCCAAATCCCCTGCAGGACAGAGTCCCTGTGGTGAGGGGATTCATCCCCGCTGGGCTGCGAAGCAGCCCCAAAAACCAGTCGGCGCGGTATTCAGATGAACCGCGTGTATCTGATTTGCGAGTGCTTCGCACTCGAGCGGGGATTAATCCCCTCGCCACAAAGGCTGATCCAGACGTGGGTGATGATCCGATGCGGAACGGGACTGTTGCAAAGTATGTCTAGACTGTGACTGTCCCTATCGAGTGAAAAAACAATGACAACCACCACCTCCCACTACACCGGCGAAGAGCGCAGCAAGCGCATCTTTGCCATCGTCGGCGCTTCCTCCGGCAATCTAGTCGAGTGGTTCGACTTCTACGTCTACGCCTTCTGCGCGATCTATTTCGCCCCGGCGTTTTTCCCCTCCGATAACCCCACCGTGCAACTGGTCAACACCGCTGGCGTGTTCGCTGCCGGGTTCCTGATGCGGCCGATTGGTGGCTGGATTTTCGGCCGGGTCGCTGACAAGCACGGGCGCAAGAACTCGATGCTCATCTCGATTCTGATGATGTGCTTCGGCTCGTTGCTGATCGCCTGTCTGCCGACCTACAAGGACATCGGCGTCTGGGCGCCGGTGCTGTTGCTGTTCGCGCGTTTGCTGCAAGGTCTGTCGGTGGGCGGCGAGTACGGCACCACCGCGACCTACATGAGTGAAGTCGCGCTCAAGGGCCAACGCGGTTTCTTCGCCTCGTTCCAGTACGTGACGCTGATTGGCGGGCAGCTGCTGGCGGTGTCGCTGGTGGTGGTGTTGCAACAGTTCCTCACTGAAGAAGACCTGCGTGCCTACGGCTGGCGGATTCCGTTCGTGGTGGGTGCGGTGGCGGCGCTGATTTCGCTGTTCCTGCGTCGTTCGCTGAAGGAAACCACCAACGAGGAAACTCGCGCACACAAAGACGCCGGCAGCATCACTGCACTGTTCCGCGATCACAAAGCGGCGTTCATCACCGTGCTCGGCTACACCGCTGGCGGCTCGCTGATTTTCTACACCTTCACCACCTACATGCAGAAATACTTGGTGAACACCGCCGGGATGCACGCCAAGACCGCCAGCTACATCATGACCGGCGCGCTGTTCCTGTATATGTGCATGCAGCCGTTGTTCGGCATGCTCGCCGACAAGATCGGCCGACGTAACTCGATGCTCTGGTTCGGCGCGCTCGGTACGCTGTTCACTGTGCCGATTCTGCTCAGCCTGAAAAGCATCAGCAGCCCGTTCCTCGCCTTCGTGCTGATCACCCTGGCGCTGGCGATTGTCAGTTTCTACACCTCGATCAGCGGTCTGGTAAAAGCCGAGATGTTCCCGCCGGAAGTCCGCGCGCTTGGTGTCGGCCTGGCTTACGCGGTGGCCAATGCAATCTTCGGTGGCTCGGCAGAGTTTGTGGCCCTGAGCCTCAAGGCCGGCGGCATGGAAAACGCCTTCTACTGGTACGTCACGGCGATGATGGCGGTGGCTTTCCTGTTCAGCCTGCGGTTGCCCAAGCAGGCGAAGTATTTGCACCACGATCTGTAAACCCATGTGCGCGGGCTGCGAGGCCCGCGCCAGGCAAGGACTGTTTATGACTCAGCGACCGGGCAATCAATTGTTCGATGCCTACTTCACCGCCCACGATATGCGCGAAGTGTTCTGCGATCAGGGCCGGGTGCAGGCGATGCTTGATTTCGAAGCGGCGCTGGCCCGGGCCGAGGCGCGGGTCGGGCTGATTCCTTCATCGGCCGTGGCGCCGATTGCCGCAGCGTGCGAAGCCGGTCTGTATGACTTCGCAGCGCTGGGCGAGGCGATTGCCACAGCCGGCAATTCGGCGATTCCACTGGTCAAGGCTTTGGGCAAGCAGATCGCTTCGAGCGATGCCGAAGCCGAGCGCTATGTGCATCTGGGCGCGACCAGTCAGGACGTGATGGATTCCGGGCTGGTCCTGCAATTGCGCCAGGCGCTGGCGCTGATCGAAGACCAACTGGCGCAACTGGCCGACTCGCTGGCCGCTCAGGCGCAACGCTTCGCTACCACGCCACTGGCCGGGCGCACCTGGCTGCAACATGCCACGCCGGTGACTCTCGGTATGAAAATCGCCGGATGGCTGGGCGCCGTCACGCGCAGCCGACAGCGTCTACAGGAGCTGAAACCGCGTCTGCTGGTGCTGCAATTCGGTGGCGCCTCCGGCACGCTCGCGGCGCTGGGGGCACAGGCGTTGCCGATCGCCAAAGCATTGGCCGAAGAGCTGCAACTGACCCTGCCCGAGCAACCGTGGCACACCCAGCGTGATCGCATCGTCGAATTCGGCGCGGTGCTTGGCCTGATCGCCGGGAGCCTCGGCAAATTCGGCCGCGACATCAGCCTGTTGATGCAGACCGAAGCAGCGGAGGTTTTTGAGCCTGCGGCACCGGGCAAGGGCGGTTCGTCGACCATGCCGCACAAACGCAACCCGGTCGGCGCGGCGGTGCTGATCGGCGCGGCCACGCGGGTGCCGGGGCTGGTGTCGACGCTGTTCAGCGCGATGCCGCAGGAACATGAACGCAGCCTTGGTTTGTGGCATGCCGAATGGGAAACCCTGCCGGAAATCTGCTGCCTGGTGTCCGGTTCGCTGCAACAGGCGCGCTTGCTGGCCGACGGTCTGGAGGTCGACGCGGCGCGCATGGCCCGCAACCTCGAACTGACCCAAGGCCTGGTGCTGGCCGAAGCGGTGAGCATCGTGCTTGCCCAACGCGTCGGCCGCGACACCGCACATCATCTGCTCGAACAATGCTGCAAACGTGCAGTGGCCGAGCAACGCCATTTGCGTGCGGTGCTCGCTGACGAGCCGCAAGTCACCGCCGAACTCAGTGGCGCTGAACTCGATGATCTTCTGAACCCCGCGCATTACCTTGGCCAGGCGCGAGTCTGGGTCGAGCGCGCGGTGGCTGAACACAACGCTTTGACTGTCTGAAGGAGAGGGCTGTGGCTTTCGTTCAACTCGCCGATGGCGAACTGCACTATGAAATTGAGGGCCCGGCGGAGGCGCCGGTGCTGGTGCTGTCCAACTCGCTGGGCACCGACCTGCACATGTGGGACGCGCAAATGCCGGCGTTCACCGAGCATTTCCGCGTGCTGCGTTTCGACACGCGCGGCCATGGGCAATCGCTGGTCACCGAGGGGCCGTACAGCATCGAACAACTCGGTCGCGACGTGCTCGGTCTGCTCGATGCGCTGCATATCGAGCGCGCACATTTCTGCGGGTTGTCGATGGGCGGGCTGATCGGTCAGTGGCTTGGGATCAATGCCGGGCATCGTCTGCACAAACTGATCGTCTGCAACACGGCGGCAAAAATCGGCGATCCGTCGGTATGGAATCCACGCATCGAAACCGTGTTGCGCGACGGCCCGGCGGCGATGGTCGCACTGCGTGATGCCTCGATTGCGCGCTGGTTCACCCCGGACTTCTCGGCGGCCCATACCGAGGCGGCGAAGAAGATTACCGACATGCTTGCCGCAACCAATCCACAAGGCTATGCGGCCAACTGCGCGGCCGTGCGCGATGCCGATTTCCGTGAACAACTGGCTTCGATCAACGTGCCGTTGCTGGTGATTGCCGGCAGCGAAGATGCGGTGACGCCGCCGTCCGGCGGCCACTTCATCCGCGACCACGTGCGCGGTGCCGAGTACGCCGAGTTCCGTGCGGCGCATTTGTCCAACGTGCAGGCCGGTGCCGCTTTCAGCGACCGTGTGCTGGCGTTTTTGCAGGCTCAGTGAGGAAGAATTTGTGGACGAGAAACAACGTTACGACGAAGGCATGCAAGTCCGCCGCGCGGTGCTGGGCGATGCCCACGTCGATCGCAGCCTGACCACGCTGACCGAGTTCAACTCGGAATTCCAGGAGATGATCACCCGCCACGCCTGGGGCGACATCTGGACCCGCCCGGGCCTGCCCCGCCATACCCGCAGCCTGATCACCATCGCCATGCTGATCGGCATGAACCGCGAGGGCGAACTGAAACTGCACTTGCGCGCGGCAGCCAACAACGGCGTCAGCCGTGGCGAGATCAAGGAAGTGATAATGCAGAGCGCAATTTACTGCGGCATCCCGGCGGCGAACGCGACGTTTCATTTGGCGGAGTCGGTGTGGGATGAGCTAGGAGTCGAATCCCGGGATTGATGGCGCCCGAAATTACGCCTTCGCGAGCAAGCTCGCTCCCACATTGGAGTTGTGTCGATCACAAAACAAATGTGGGAGCGAGCCTGCTCGCGAAAGCGGCAGACGCCGTGATGTGTTAATCAGCACATGCACTCAAACCCTGGCGACAATAAATATCCGCTTGAACGCAAACAACGTATGCCCATCCTCCTCTTGCGGATAATGCTCATGCACCCGCATCAGGTAGTGATAGATGAATCGCGCCTGCTGCGCTGAATCCAGCGCCTGCATGACTGGTCTTAACGCCGAAACCTTGATCCAGTCATACACCGGCGATTTGCCGTCGACCACTTGCAGTTGTTCGGTCTCCCAAATGTCCAGCGACGCGGTCATTGGCGCGAGCAGACGGTAGTAGTCCTCCAGCGTCAGTAGCGGCCGCGCGGCCATGCGCCGGCGCAGTTTCGGCGTGCCCAATGGTGCGCCCCCGGGGCCGGCGTCATCCAACGTTTGCAGCATCAACCGATACCACAACGCATCGCGCCAATCCGGCATGTGCGCTGCGAGGCAGCCGCCAGGATTCAAATAGCCGAGCAGGCGCGGCAGCAAGGTTTCGTGGTCATCGAGAAAATGCAGCACAGCGGCGGCGAACAGCAGATCCGCCGGCTGCTCAGGCTGCCAGTCCAGCAGATCAGATTGTTTCCACAAGGCCTTGATCGGCAGGCCTCGGGCCTCGTCGAGCATCTGCGCCGAGCTGTCGATGCCCTGCAATCGCGCACGCGGCCAACGCTTGGCCAGCAACTGCGTAGCGATGCCGGTGCCGCAGCCCAGATCGTAAATGCGTTGGGGATTTTGCAGTTCGATACGGTCGAGCAATTCGTTGACCGGACGTTGTCTGAGACGGGAAAACTGTTGGTACGCCTTGGCGTCCCAATCGGTGGTGCGGCGCGTGATCATGAGGTGATCCTCCGGTGATCAAATGGTGTCTTCCGATGACAACCTGGTGCACAGCTGGAGACCGACTACTAAACGGAAGCGTGAAGGGTTGGAGCACCTGAGTCCTTCAGGTTTGCTCACTGTAACTGTCGCCCGCAAAAGCGCTACATGGCCTGACCAATGGCACAAATCCCTCATGTAGGAGCTGCCGCAGGCTGCGATCTTTTGATCTTGTGGTTAAGAAATCAAAATCAAAAGATCGCAGCCTTCGGCAGCTCCTACACATGATCGGTGGTTAGAGAAGGCTGATCGGGTAGCTGACGATCAGGCGATTTTCATCGAACTCGTTGTTGCTGAAGTCGCGGCGCATGGTCGAGTTGCGCCATCTGACGTTCAAATCCTTCAAAGTGCCGCTCTGCACCGTGTAACCGAGTTCCGATTCGCGACCCCATTCCTTGCCGTCGGTGATTGTCCCGGTGTGCACGTTGTCGCCGCTGATGTAGCGGTTCATCAGGGTCAGGCCGGGGATGCCCATGGCGGCGAAGTTGTAGTCGTGGCGCAGCTGCCAGGAGCGTTCCTGAGCGTTGTCATAACTGGCGTTGTAGCTGTCGTTGGCCAAGGTGCCGCCGCTGGTGCCGTTGACGCGCATCCACGCGCTGTCGCCGGTGAGTTTCTGCAGGCCGAGGTAGAACGTGTTGCCGCCGTACTTGGCCGAAAACATCCCGTACCAGGTCTTGTTGTCCAGATCGCCGGCACGCGCGCTGCCATCTTCCTTGCCGTAGAAAAAGCCGAGGTTGGCGCCCAGCGTCCAGTCGCCGAGCGGCTGACTGTGCAGCACATTGAGGTACTGCTGGCTGTAGATGTCCTTGAGTTGCGCGTTCCACAGGCCGATCTGTGTGCGCTTGTCGTTGAACAGAAATTCGCCGCCCTGGAAGTTGAAACGATCAGAGGTGAACGCGGCTTTGCCGGTCATCGACATGTCGCTCATGCTGCTGTCGTCGCGCGGGCTGTTGGCGCGGAACTGGCCGCCATAGAGTGTCAGGCCGGCGATTTCCTTCGAGGTGATCTGGCCGCCACGGAAGGTCTGCGGCAGCGAACGACCGTCGTCCGAACGCAGGATCGGCAGCACCGGCATCCACTCACCGACCTTGACTTCGGTCTGCGAAAGCTTGGCCTTGAATGCGACGTTGGTGCGGCCGAAGTTGTCCGCCGGGCGCCCGTCATGGTCCAGCGGCAACAACTGCGTGCCGCCCGTGCCTTTACCGCCATCGAGCTTGATCGAATACAGCCCGAGTATGTCCATGCCGAAACCGACCGTGCCTTGGGTGAAGCCGGATTTGGCGTCGAGGATGAAACTCTGCGTCCACTCTTCAGCCTTGCCCTGAGTCTTGGTCGGGTTGGTGAAGTTGCGGTTGATGTAGAAGTTGCGCAGGTTGAGGTTGACCTTGGCGCCTTCAACGAAGCCGCTTTCTTCAGCGCTGGCTGGCAGGGCCAGACCGGCGATGGCCAGGGCGATCACAGCGGGCAATGCGTAGGGCACAGGGAAAACTGTCATGGACTTGGGTCTCTCTTGTTTTTTTAGGGCGAACGGCTGCGCTGCGGCCGGTTTTCGGGGTGCAGACTTGGAAAGTATTCAGGGGTGAAACGATGGCAATCAGCCGGACGGGGCAGGGCGCGGGAGCATGGTGTCGAACCTGTCGTTATTGGTTTTGTGGAGCGAATGGTGCGGGGGGCGGATGTTGGGATTCAATTGGGAAAAGCGGGTTTTGGGCGATTATCGAACAGCATTGAAGATCAAAAGATCGCAGCCTTCGGCAGCTCCTACAGGGCAACGCATTTCAAATGTAGGAGCTGCCGAAGGCTGCGATCTTTTGATTCTCAGGCAACAAAAAGCCCACCAATCGGTGGGCTCCTTGTATTCAGCCGATGATGATCAGAACAGCTTCATCTTCGGCGCTTCTTCTTTCAGCGCTTCGTTCTGCGCGGTCTGCGCATTCCAGCCACCGCCCAGTGCCTTGTACAGGTTGACCGCACTGGTCAGCTGCGCGAGGCGGTCGGTGATCAACGCTTGTTGTGCGCTGAACAACTGACGCTGGGCATCGAGGAAGGTCAGGTTGCTGTCGACGCCGATGCGGTAGCGACGTTCGGCCAGGCGGTAGTAATCCTGGTTGGCCTGAACGAAGTCACGCTGCGCTTGCAGCTGCTCGGTGTAGGTCTGGCGGGCGGCGAGGCCGTCGGCGACTTCCTGGAAGGCCGTTTGAATCGACTTCTCGTAGTTCGCCACGCCAATGTCCTTCTGGATCTTGGCGTAGTCGAGGCTGGCGCGCAGGCTGCCGGCGTTGAAGATCGGCAGGTTGATCTGCGGCTGGAACAGCCACGTCCCCGAGCCACCCTTGAACAGACCGGACAGATCCGGGCTCAGGCTGCCCGCGTTGGCGGTCAGGCTGATGCTCGGGAAGAACGCTGCACGCGCCGCGCCGATGTTGGCGTTGGCCGCCTTCAGGTTGTACTCGGCCTGGAGGATGTCCGGACGACGTTGCAGCAGGTCCGAAGGCAGACCGGCCGGCACATCGCTGAGCAGATCATCGGACAGCGGTTTGGCCGTTTGCAGGTTGGCCGGAATACCGGTGCCGAGCAGCAGGGTCAGGCTGTTTTCGTCCTGCGCGACCTGGCGGGTATAACGCGCCAGTTGCGCCCGGGCGTTTTCCACGGAAGTGCGCGACTGCGCCAGATCCAGCGCCGAAGCCACACCGACTTCGTTGCTGCGGCTGGTCAGTTTGTAGCTTTCTTCGAAGGCACCGAGGGTGTCCTGCGTCAGCTTGAGCAGTTCCTTGTCCGCCTGCCAGGTCAGGTAGGCATTGGCGACGTTAGCGACCAGACTGATCTGCGTACTGCGGCGTGCTTCTTCAGTAGCGAAGTACTGTTGCAGCGCTTGTTCGCTCAGGCTGCGCACCCGACCGAACAGGTCGAGTTCGTAGGCGCTGACGCCCACGGTGGCGGAATACGAACTGCTGATCATCGACTCGCCGGTCTGCGAGGCACGGGCCGGCAGACGCTGGCGGCTGCCGGCGGCATTGGCCGACACTGCCGGGAACAGGTCGGCGCGCTGGATGCGGTACTGCGCCGCGTAAGCGTCGATGTTCAGCGCCGCGACACGCAGGTCGCGGTTGTTTTCCAGGGCGACCTGGATCAGCTGTTGCAGGGCCGGGTCATGGAAAAACTGCTTCCAGCCCTGTTCGGCAGCGGCTTGCGCCGGAGCCTGGGCCGGCGAGTACGCCGGCCCCTGCGGGTACTGGCCTGCGACCGGAGCCTCAGGCTGCTGATAGTCAGGTATCAGCGAGCAACCGCTCAGCACGAAGGCGGCGACTGCGATGGAGAGTAGCGACTTGCTCATTGGCCAGCCTCTTTAGGAGTTTCAGTAGTGTCATCCGCGTCGGTCTTTTTGCGCTGACCGATGGACGACACAGTAACGAAGAACAGTGGGACCCAGAAGATCGCCAGGATCGTGGCCGTGAGCATACCGCCAATCACGCCGGTACCGATCGCGTGCTGACTGCCTGAACCGGCGCCGGTGGAAATCGCCAGCGGCACAACACCGAGAACGAAGGCCAGCGAGGTCATGATGATCGGGCGCAGACGCATGCGGCAGGCTTCAATCGCCGCTTCACGCAGGCTGCGTCCCTGTTCATGCAGTTCCTTGGCGAATTCGACGATCAGAATGGCGTTTTTAGCCGCCAGACCGATGGTCGTCAACAAGCCCACCTGGAAGTACACGTCGTTGGACAGACCGCGCAGGCTGGTGGCCATCAGTGCACCGATGATCCCCAGCGGTACCACGAGCATGACCGCGATCGGAATCGACCAGCTTTCATACAGCGCCGCCAGACACAGGAACACCATCAGCAGCGACAGGGCGTACAGCGCTGGCGCTTGCGAGCCGGACAGACGTTCCTCGTAGGACAGACCGGTCCAGGAGATACCGACACCGGACGGCAGCTTCTTGGCAATCGCTTCGACTTCAGCCATCGCTTCACCGGTGGAGTAGCCCGGCGCCGGAGCCCCGAGGACCTCGACCGCTTCCACACCGTTGTAGCGCGCCAGCTTCGGCGAACCGTAGACCCACTCGCCCTTGGCAAATGCCGAGAACGGAACCATGGTGCCTTCGGCGTTGCGCACGTACCACTTCTTCAGGTCTTCGGGGCTCATGCGCGAGTCCGGTTGGCCCTGCACGTAGACTTTCTTCACCCGACCACGGTCGATGAAGTCGTTGACGTAGCTACTGCCCAGCGCGATCGACAGGGTGTTGTTGATGTCGCTGATGGTGATGCCGAGGGCACTGGCCTTCTCGTCGTCGATTTCCAGTTGGAACTGCGGCTCATCGTTCAGGCCGTTCGGACGCACCTGGGTCAGCACCTTGCTTTGCGCCGCCATGCCGAGGAACTGGTTGCGCGCTTCCATCAGTTTTTCGTGACCGATACCGGCGCGGTCCTGCAGGAATACGTCGAAACCGGTGGCGTTACCCAATTCCAGAACCGCTGGCGGGGCGAAGGCAAACACCATCGCGTCGCGGAAGCTGAAGAAGTGTTGCTGGGCACGCGCAGCGAGATTAAACACGCTGTTGTCGGCGTTACGTTCGCCCCACGGCTTGAGCATGATGAACGCCATACCCGAGCTCTGACCACGGCCGGCGAAGTTGAAGCCGGTCACGGTGAACACCGAAGCCACCGCGTCCGCCTCACCGCCGTCCTTGTTCGGACGCAGCAGGTACTCACGCATTTCATCCACCACCACCTGCGTGCGCTGGGCACTGGAACCGGCCGGGGTCTGCACCTGGGCGAACAGAACGCCCTGGTCTTCTTCCGGGAGGAACGCGGTCGGGATGCGGGTGAACAGCCAGATCATGCCGACGACGATCAGCAGATACGCCAGCAGGTACGGCGCCTTGCGGGTCAGCATGTTGCCGACGCCGCGCTCGTAGCTGCGTACGCCACGGTCGAAGTTACGGTTGAACCAGCCGAAGAAACCTTTCTTCGGGGTACCGTGCTCGCCTTTCGGAATCGGCTTGAGCATGGTCGCGCACAGCGCCGGGGTGAAGATCAGGGCAACCAGTACCGACAGGGCCATGGCCGACACGATGGTGATCGAGAACTGCTTGTAGATCACACCGGTGGAGCCGCTGAAGAATGCCATCGGCAGCAGTACCGCCGAGAGCACGAGGGCGATACCGACCAGTGCGCCCTGGATCTGGCCCATGGACTTCTTCGTCGCTTCCTTCGGTGACAAGCCTTCTTCGCTCATCACCCGCTCGACGTTTTCCACCACGACGATGGCATCGTCCACCAGCAGACCGATGGCCAGCACCATGCCGAACATGGTCAGGGTGTTGATGCTGAAACCGGCGGCTGCGAGGATGCCGAACGTACCGAGCAGTACCACGGGCACGGTCATCGTGGTGATGACGGTGGCGCGGAAGTTCTGCAGGAACAGGAACATCACCAGGAACACCAGCGCGATCGCTTCGACCAGGGTGTGCACCACGCCTTTGATCGACTCGGTCACCACCGGGGTGGTGTCATACGGGAACACCACTTCCATGCCTTGCGGGAAGAACGGCTTGAGGCTGTCGATGGTGTTGCGCAGCGCTTTGGCGGTATCGAGGGCGTTGGCGCCGTTGGCCAGTTTCACCGCCAGACCGGAAGCCGGGCTGCCGTTGAACTGGGCACTGATCGCGTAGTTCTCACCGCCGAGGCCGACTTCAGCCACGTCTTTGAGGCGAACCTGCGAACCGTCCTTGTTGACCTTGAGCAGGATTTCCTTGAACTGCTCGGCGGTCTGCAGACGGGTCTTGCCGATAATCGTCGCGTTCAGTTGCTGGCCCTGCACGGCAGGCAAGCCACCGAGCTGACCGGACGACACCTGGACGTTCTGCGCAGCAATGGCGTTCTTCACGTCGACCGGGGTCAGGTTGAAGTTGTTCAACTTGGCCGGGTCGAGCCAGATACGCATCGCGTACTGCGCACCGAAGACCTGGAAGTCACCGACACCGGCGGTCCGCGAGATCGGGTCCTGCATGTTCGACACGATGTAGTTGGACAGGTCGTCCTTGGTCATGCTGCCGTCGCGCGACACCACGCCGATCACCAGCAGGAAGTTCTTCACTGCCTTGGTCACGCGGATACCCTGTTGCTGCACTTCCTGCGGCAGCAGCGGGGTGGCCAGGTTCAGCTTGTTCTGGACCTGGACCTGCGCGGTGTCGGAGTTGGTGCCTTGCTCGAAGGTCGCGGTGATGGTCATGCTGCCGTCGGAGTTACTTTCCGACGACACATAACGCAGGTTGTCGATACCGTTGAGCTGTTGCTCGATGACCTGCACCACGGTGTCCTGCACGGTTTGTGCGGACGCGCCCGGGTAGGTCACCTGAATCGCAATGGCCGGTGGCGCAATGCTCGGGTATTGGTTGATCGGCAATTTCAGGATCGAAAGTGCCCCGACCAGCATGATCACCAGGGCGATTACCCAGGCGAAAATCGGACGGTCGATGAAGAATTTTGACATGGGTTACTCCCCTTTGCCGCCGGCGGCTTTGTCAGCTGCCTGTGCGGGGGCCGGGTTCTTGGTGCCGACGTTAGTCGCCTCGGTCGCTTTGACCTCGACGCCCGGTTTGACGTACTGCAGCCCTTCGGTGATCAGACGATCGCCGGCTTTCAGGCCGTCTTCGATCAGCCACTGGCTGCCGACGGTGCGGCTGGCCTTGAGCTGACGCAGCTCGACCTTGTTGTCGGCGCCGACGACCAGTGCGGTCGGGGTGCCTTTGAGGTCGCGGGTCACGCCTTGTTGCGGCGCGAGGATCGCTGCGCTGTTGACGCCGGCTTGCAGCTGGGCGTGAACGAACATGCCTGGCAGCAGGGTGTGATCGGGGTTGGGGAACACTGCGCGCAAGGTTACCGAGCCGGTGGTCTGGTCAACCGAGACTTCGGAGAATTCCAGCTTGCCGTCGAGCTTGTACTGGCTGCCGTCTTCCAGGGTCAGCTTGACCGCAGCGGCGTTGTCGCCAGCCTTCTGCAGACGGCCGCTTTCCAGTTCGCGGCGCAGTTCCAGCAGTTCCACCGACGATTGGGTCACATCGACGTAGATCGGATCGAGCTGCTGAATCACTGCCATCGCATCGGCCTGACCATTGCTGACCAGTGCGCCTTCGGTGACCGAAGAGCGGCCGATACGGCCGGAAATCGGCGCGTAGACCTTGGTGTAGCGCACGTTGATCTGCGCGCTCTGCAACGATGCTTCCGATTGCAGGCGGTTGGCCAGTGCGGTGTCGTATTCCTGACGGCTCACGGCTTGTTCGTCGACCAGTTGCTTGTAGCGGTCGGAAATCGACTTGGTCGAACGCAGCTCGGCTTCGGCGCTTTTCAGCGTAGCTTCATAGACCGACGGATCGATCTGATACAGCTGCTGGCCGGCTTTGACGTCGGCGCCTTCCTTGAACAGACGCTTGAGAATGATGCCGTTGACCTGCGGGCGAACTTCCGCGATGCGGAACGCACTGGTGCGGCCCGGAAGCTCCGAGGTCAGGGTAAAGGCTTGTGGTTGCAGGGTGACGACGCCGACCTGAGGAGGCGGAGCGGCTGGGGCCGCTTCTTCCTTTTTACATCCGCTGAGCAGCGATGCCAGGGCGACGGCAGTGACCAGAGCGGTAACAGCTGGCTTGAATTGCATGAAGATCCTCGGGTCAGGCGCGCAAGAAGCGCACAAGAAGTGTGAAAGAGTAAAAATCGGGCACCGGGTGGATAAGTAGCTTGCTAAGTAATATACTTACGTTCATGGTTGTTTGTAAACACCTGCGCCGCGTACCCACCCTGATACAAAAGTCGTCGCAAGGTTTGAAATTGTAGGCCGGGGAGTCGATTCACGAGAGATCGCCCCCTCTTTATTCAGCGGATATTCAGCCATCCCTGAAACATCCTGTTTGAGGTTTTACTGCCATGGTCCGTCGTACCAAAGAGGAAGCTCAGGAAACCCGCAGCCAGATCCTGGAAGCGGCCGAGAAAGCCTTCTATGAAAGGGGGGTTGCCCGCACCACCCTGGCGGACATCGCGACCCTCGCCGGCGTGACGCGTGGCGCCATCTACTGGCATTTCAGCAACAAGGCCGACCTGGTCCAGGCCATGCTCGACAGCTTGCACGAACCGCTGGATGAACTGGCCAAGGCCAGCGAAAGCGAAGACGAACCGGACCCGCTGGGCTGCATGCGGCAGTTGCTGATTCATTTGTTTCATCAAGTTGCACTGGACCCGAAAACCCGGCGCATCAACGAAATTCTGTTTCATAAGTGCGAATTCACCGATGAAATGTGCGATCTGCGCCAGCAGCGCCGGACGGCTAGTCTCGATTGCAACCTGCGCATCGGCCTGACCCTGCGTAATGCGGTGAATCGCGGCCAGTTGCCGGAAAATCTCGACACTGCCCGCGCGGCGATCAGCATTCATGCCTACATCGACGGCCTGCTGTACGGCTGGCTGCTGGCCCCGGACAGCTTCGAACTGCACGCCGAGGCTGAACGCTGGGTCGACACCGGGCTGGACATGCTGCGCCTGAGCCCAAGCCTGCGCAAATGAAACAAAATGCGCAATTGCCCGGCAGGATGTCAATCAGCCGCTATGGCCGATTATTGCGGCGGGGAGTTTAAACGTAGCCAGCCGTGGATTTTGTAGGGAAATTGTGTCGCTGTTGTGAAACGGTGTTCGCAGGCTCTTACCCTGCGCCAACAGCAAAAAGCCCCTGACTCTCACAAGTCCGGGGCTTTTTCATTTCTGCGCTACAGCGTGATTACAAGGTCGGATAGTCGATATAACCGACCGGACCTTTACCGTAGAAAGTCTCCGGATGCGGCTCGTTCAACGGCGCATCGGCCTGCAAACGGGCCGGCAGATCCGGGTTGGCAATGAACGGCACGCCGAACGCGACCGCGTCTGCCTTACCGCTGGCCAGCCACTCATTGGCGCTTTCCTTGGTGAACTTCTCGTTGGCAATGTACGGGCCACCGAACGCTTCTTTCAATTGCGGGCCGAGGCTGTCGGCGCCTTCTTTTTCGCGCGAGCAGATGAACGCGATGCCACGCTTGCCCAGTTCACGGGCGACGTAGGTGAAGGTTTCGGCGAGGTTGTCATCGCCCATGTCGTGGGAATCGGCACGCGGTGCCAGGTGCACACCAACGCGGCCGGCGCCCCAGACTTCGATCGCGGCGTCGGTCACTTCCAGCAGCAGGCGCGCACGGTTTTCCAGCGAGCCGCCGTACTGGTCGGTGCGCTGGTTGGTGCTGCTTTGCAGGAACTGGTCGAGCAGGTAACCATTGGCGCCGTGGATTTCCACGCCGTCGAAACCGGCGGCCTTGGCGTTCTCGGCGCCGGTGCGGTAGGCGTCGACGATGTCGGCGATTTCAGCAGTTTCCAGGGCGCGCGGGGTTGGGTAGTCGGCCAGTGGGCGCACCAGGCTGACGTGGCCCTTTGGCTGGATGGCGCTTGGCGCAACCGGTGCTTCACCGTTCAGGTACGAAGGGTGAGAAATGCGGCCAACGTGCCACAGTTGCAGGAAGATCTTGCCGCCGGCGCCGTGAATCGCCTTGGTCACGTTGGCCCAGCCACGCACTTGATCGTTGGACCAGATGCCCGGGGTGTCCGGGTAGCCGACGCCCATCGGCGTTACCGAAGTGGCTTCGCTGAGGATCAGGCCGGCCGAGGCGCGTTGTACGTAGTATTCGGCCATCAGCGCGTTCGGCACACGACCTTCGTCGGCGCGGCAGCGGGTCAGCGGGGCCATGATGATGCGGTTGTTCAGCTCGATGTCGCCGAGTTTGATCGGGTCGAAAATAGTCGCCATGTCTAAAACCTCTTGAATGGAAAGTTGATCAGTTGGATGCAGGCGCCAGCTCGGCATTGCCGTTCTGGCGGAAGGTAATCAGGGTCACCAGCAGGGCAAGTACGGCCAGCGCGGCGGCGGCCAGTGGCACGCTGGTCAGGCCGTAGCCGTGGGCGATGACGCTGCCGCCGACCCAGGCGCCAAGCGCGTTGCCGACGTTGAAAGCGCCGATGTTCAGGGTCGAAACCAGGTTCGGCGCAGCCTTGCCGAAGGTCACCACATTGACTTGCAGCGCCGGCACAGCGGCGAAACACGCGGTGGCCCAGAGGAACAGGGTGATCTCGGTCGGGATCAGCGCGACGCTGGTCCAGCTCAGCACCGTGGAAACCACGGCCATGGCGATGAACACGCCGATCAGCGTGGCGGCCATGCCTTTGTCGGCGAGTTTGCCGCCGATGATGTTGCCGACCGTCAGGCCCAGACCGATGAGCATCAGGGTCCAGGTCACGCCACGTGGCGACACACCGGTGACTTCCCCCAGCAGTGGGGCAACGTAGGTGAACAGGGTAAACACCGAGGCGGCGAACAGCGCGGTCATGCTCAGCGACAGCCAGATGCCGGCGCCTTTGAGGGCGGCCAGTTCGGCGCGCATGTCGAGTTTCTCTTCGTCACGCTTGGCCGGCAGAAAGCGGATCAGGCCGATCAGCGCGATCACACCGATGACGGTTACCGCCCAGAAGGTCGAACGCCAGCCGGCTTCCTGACCCAATGCGGTGCCCAGCGGTACGCCGAGCACGTTGGCCAGGGTCAGACCGGTGAACATCAGGGCGACCGCGGAGGCACGTTTGTTCGGCGCGACCAGATTGGCCGCCACCACCGAGCCGATGCCGAAGAACGCGCCGTGACACAGCGCGGTGACGACCCGGGCAAACATCAGCACGTTGTAGTCGCTGGCGATGGCGCAGAGCAGGTTGCCGACAATAAAGATGCCCATCAACGCCACCAGCGCGGCCTTGCGCGGCAGCTTCGCGGTGGCCAGCGCCATGAACGGAGCACCGATTGCCACGCCCAGGGCGTAACCGGTGACCAGCCAGCCGGCGCCGGGAATCGACACGCCGAGGTCCGCCGCCACGTCGGGCAGCAGGCCCATGATGACGAACTCGGTGGTGCCGATGGCGAAGGCGCTCAGGGCGAGGATGAGAAGCGAAAGGGGCATGCAGGTTTCCTTGTCGGCTGGCTGACGTTAAGGGTCAGAGCTCTTTACTGAGGGTGCTGAGAAACGCCTGGATGACGTCCTCGTTACGTTTGAAAAAATGCCACTGCCCGGCCTTCTGGCTGCTGATCAGCCCGGCCCGTTGCAACGTCGCCAGATGCGCGGAAACGGTCGATTGCGACAGGCCGCAACGCTGATCGATCTGCCCGGCACAGATGCCGTACTCGTGGTTGTGCAACTGCTCGGGGAATTCGCCTTTCGGGTCTTTCAGCCAGTTGAGGATGTCTCGCCGTACTGGGTGCGCCAGGGCTTTTATTATTTCGTCGAGGTCGAGGTTCATGGCTTGGGCTCGTGGTGGCAGTAGCGATATATCGCGATGGAGCGAACTTTAAATCGTTGGATCGCGATATACCAATATGAATTCGGTCTGACGAACGCGTAAATCGCTATATCGGGTTATAACGATACGAGGGTGCTGGAGGAGCGAGCGCAGTGCTAAGCTGCGCCCATGAACTATCTCGCGCATTTGCATCTCGGCGGCCAGCGCCCCGGTCAGTTACTCGGCAGCCTGTATGGCGACTTCGTCAAAGGTCGGCTGCAAGGCCAGTTCGACCCGGAAGTGGAGGCGGCGATTGCGCTGCATCGGCGCATCGACGTCTTCACCGATCGCCATCCACTGGTCGACATTGCTTTGGGGCGCTTCAGCGAAACGCGGCGGCGCTATGCCGGAATCGTCCTCGATGTGTTTTTCGATCATTGCCTGGCGCGGGACTGGACGCTGTATGCCGACCGGCCGCTGGAGCAGTTCACCGCAGACGTCTATCACGTGCTGTCCCGCGAACGACAGTTGCCGGAACGGCTGGCAAAGATCGCCCCGCACATGGTCGCCAACGACTGGCTGGGCTCGTATCGCGAATTCGAGGTGCTGGAGCAGGTGCTGCGCGGGATCTCGCGGCGCCTGACCAGGCCGGAGGAATTGGCCGGGGCCATGGCGGAGTTGCGGCGGTTGTATGAGCCGCTGAGTGAAGATTTCAGCCTGTTTTATCCGCAACTGCAGGATTTTGCAGTGCAATCACATACAACCTGAATCCCTGTGGGAGCTGGCTTGCCAGCGATAGCGTCGGCACATTCAACTTTGATGTTGATTGATCGACCGCTTTCGCGGGCAAGCCCGCTCCCACAGGGGACCAAGGTGATTTGGGGATTTGTGTTTCAGGCAGCGATTGCCGGGCGCATTGGCGATTGTCGGGTTTCCGGAATCGATCCAAACAACACCTTTTGCACCGCCTGCTGCGCTTCGAACGCCAGCGCCGCGCGCTCGCGGCCCTGACAGGCAATCGGCTTGAGCAGATGCACCTCGACATCGCCGCAGTCATGGCTGAACAGGCGCATCAGGTGCGAGAGCAGGTCATCGTCACCAATGAACGGCGCCAGCGTATCGATTTCGCCGTCACGCAGATAACGAATCGCCACCGGTTGCAGCATCACTTCGGAATCGATCGCCGCCGACAGCAGGCGACCATGAAAAGTGCGCAGCGAACGGCCATCGGTGGTGGTGCCTTCAGGGAACATCAGCAGCGCATGTTCGGTTTGCAGATGGCGGGTCATCTGCTTGCGGATCAACTGGCTGTCGCCCGATCCACGGCGGATGAACAGGCTGCCGGCCTTGGCTGCGAGCCAGCCGGCCACCGGCCAGGTGCGCACTTCGGCCTTGGACAGAAACGACAGCGGCGTGAGCATGCCCAACAGCGGAATGTCGGTCCACGACACGTGATTGCTGACCCACAGCATCGGCTGTTTCGGCAGCTCGCCATGCACGCTCACGCGAAACGGCAGGGCATTGCTCAGCCGCGCCATGAAGAAGCGCGACCAGCGCTGCCGCCGCTCCATCGAGTGGGCCAGACCGATACGTTCGAACACGCCGAACACGCTGGCCATGGTCAGCCCCAGCGTCACCACCAGCAGCACTCGCGCGATTCGCGCGTACACCCGCAACCGGCTCATCACACCGCCGCCTTGAAGTGCTTGGCGTAGCGCGGGCAGAGTTCGTCGCGCTTGAGCAGGATGAACACGTCGGCGACCTGGAAGTCTTCGTCCCAGCACGGCTCGCCGCAGATCTTCGCCCCGAGGCGCATGTAGGCCTTGAGCAGCGGCGGCATTTCGGCGATGACGTTAGACGGGATATCCAGCGTCGGCAGCGGATTTTTCGGCTCGGCGCGCAGGTGTTCGGTACACAGGTAACGTTCGCGCAGACGCTGCATGATCGCGTGGGCCTGAATGCCGCCGTCCTGCATCGGGATGCTCGCGCAACCCATCAGATAGCTGTAGCCGCCTTGATTGAGCACTTCGGCCAACTCGCCCCAGAGCACGGCGATGGTGCCGCCGTTGCGGTACGCCGGATCGACGCAGGTGCGGCCGATTTCCAGGATCGGGCCTTGCAGATGCGCCAGGCCATGCAGGCTGAATTCCTCTTCGCTGTAGAACTTGCCGAGGCTGCTGGCAGCGGTGTGATCGAGCAGACGCGTGGTCGCCACCAGGCGCCCGGTGTTCAGATCACGCACGCCGATGTGGCTGCAGTGAACATCATAATCATCCATGTCCAGACCCAGTTCCGCGCCTTTGAGTTTGGCGTTGAACTCGCCGCTGAAGACGGCGAAGCGCAGGGCCTGGGCTTGCTGCAAGGCTTCGGCGCCGATCAGGCGTTCGGCTTGCAGGCGGCGTTCATTGCCGGTGTCGCTGATGCGGGCGATTTGCGTCATGTGAATCTCCGTACGGGCCTTTAACCCGTCGTGGGTTGCAGCCGATCGACTTTCTTTATGCAGCCGTGTTGTGCAAAGTCAGGCTATGTAGCCCCGGTGTCATCGCCATGAACGTTCGGTGATGCTTATATGACAGCCCACGAGGAGGCGCCCATGCCCTGGACAGATCTGCTCCACCGCCGTGAACGCTTGCCCGCCGCTGCTGATCTGGCCGAGGGTTTTGCAACGTTGTTGCAGGCGCTGGGCAACGTCACGCCGTTCGAATTGGCGGTGGCCGGCGGGCGGCGAATGGCCACGCCGGGGCTGGCGTTTCTGGTCGGTTATCAGGCGGCGCTGCGCATGTTGTGGCCGAGCGCGCCGCTGAGCCTCGGCGCCTTGTGCGCGACCGAACAACGCAGCCTGCGCCCGGCCGATATGCAAACGCGGCTGCGCGATTTGCGCTTGAGCGGGCGCAAGGATTTCGTCACCGCCGGCGACGCCGCCGACTGGTTATTGGTGGCTGCGCGCAGTGAGGAGCCGGGCGAAACACCGCGCCTGAGTCTGGCGGCGGTGTATCCCGGCGAGCCCGGCGTCAAGGTGGAAAAACTGCCGGCGTTGCCGTTGATGCCGGACATCAGCCACGGCCGCCTGCATCTGGACGGCGCCCTGTGCGAACTGCTCGCCGGCGACGGTTGGGACGCCTACGTCAAACCGTTTCGCAGTCTTGAAGATGTCTATGTGCTCAGCGCCATGACCGCGTGGTTGTACGGCGTCGGCCAGGACAGCGACTGGCCGCAGGCCCTGCAATTGCGTTTGCTGGCGCTGCTGGCCGGGTGCGCCGAGGCCAGCCGGCAGGCGCCGAACAATCCGGCGGGGCATGTAGTGCTGGGCGGATTGTTTGCGCAGTTTGAATCACTCAAGACCGAGGTAGATCAGGCGTTGGTGCAGGGTGATCCTGCGTGGGCGGCGATGTGGCAGCGTGATCAAGGCGTGATGCAATTGGCTGCAGGGGCCCGGGCCAAGCGCTTGGCCAAGGCTCTTGCGTTGGCCTGACTGGCCTCATCGCGGGCAAGCCCGCTCCCACAGGTTTCAAAGGTGTTCATGAAATGTGTGTTCACTTGGGACCCCTGTGGGAGCTGGCTTGCCAGCGATGGCAATTTCATGGACGACCAACATCTAAAATTTGTCATAAACCCCGACTAGGCTCAGCAGGTTCATTCCCAGAGCGCCCACCATGTTCAAAGGCCTGTCGCTGTTCCTGCTGCTGATCAGCCTCACCGTCCGCGCCGAACAATGGCCCGGCGAGCAATGGCCCATCGCCCCGCAGATCACCGGCCCGGCTGCCCTGGCACTGGGAAACTACGCCTTCGCGCCCCGTAACGACGCCACCCGCGAAGGCATCCGCACCGACGCCTTGCTGATCATCCGCGACGGCCAGATCATCTACGAACGCTACGCCGCTCCGACCACTGCACAGACCCCGCACTTGACCTGGTCGATCAGCAAAAGCCTGCTGGCCGCCGTCCTCGGCGTGGCCTACGGCGAAGGCCGGTTCAAACTCGACGATCCAGTGCTGAAGTTCTACCCGGCGCTGGAAAAACACCCGGCGATCACCCTCGGCCATCTGCTGAACTGGGCTTCCGGTCTCGATTGGCAGGAGGACTACGAATACGCGCCGCTGAAATCTTCAGTGGTGGCGATGCTCTACACGCGAGGCCATCGCGACATGGCCGCGTTCACCGCCGCACACGACAGTTATGCCGCAGCGGGTCTGGCTTTTCGTTATTCCAGCGGTGACAGCAATCTACTCGCCGCTGCCCTGAAAACCATGGTCGGCCCAGCACGTTATGCCGTCTATCCGTGGACAGCACTGTTCGAGCCGTTGGGCATTCGCCACGCCGTGTGGGAAAGCGATGCCAGCGGCACCTTTGTCGCCTCGTCCTATGCCTATCTCACCGCGCGGGATCTGGCGCGGGTTGGTCTGCTGATGGCGCGCGGCGGGCGCTGGAACGATCGGCAGTTGCTGCCCGAGGATTGGGTGGCATTCAATCTCAAGCCCTTTGCCGGCTACAAGGCGCAGCAGGACGAAGCCGTGCCCGGCGGCCATTGGTGGCTCAATCGCCCTGTCGATGGCGCACCATCACCATGGCCCGACGCGCCACCCGACACCTTCGCCGCCCTCGGCCACTGGGGCCAGGCGCTGTACGTGATGCCCAGCGAGAAACTGGTGATCGTGCGTTACGGCGATGACCGTGATGGCAGCTACCAGCACAACGAATTGCTCAAACGCGTGTTGCAGGCGGTGCGGCGATGAAGCGCTTTCTATTGTTGCTGCTGATCGTGCTGCTCGGCTGGGGATGGTATGAACGCGAAAACCTCTGGGCTTTCCCGGACATCATCAGCGCCTACACCGCCAAGGAATATTGCTCGTGCCGTTATGTGATGAACAACGACGCCGGGTATTGCCGTGGCTATGTGAAGCAATGGCTGCCAACCAGCGGTTTTACCGATGACCCGTCGAGCAAAACCGTCACCGTCAACGGCATGGGCCGCAGTAACAGCGCGCAGTGGCTGAGCGAACGCCAGGGCTGTCGCCTGAATCCTTGAATTATCTGGTCTCCGCTGTGGGAGCGAGCCTGCTCGCGAAATCGTCGCAAGCCGCAATACATGCTGTGCGGGGAGCATTGCATTCGCGAGCAGGCTCGCTCCCACAGGGCTTGCAATAACTTGGCGGGCGGTTAAGGTTCGTGCAGGTTTATCGCCCCCACGAGTGTTCAATGTTCAACCGCTCCCTCTATACAACCTTCGCCAGTCTGCTGTTGACCGCCGCTGCGCTGCCGGCCCAGGCCAATTGGTACCTGGACGGCGAGTCGTCGCGGCTGTCGTTCGTCAGCACCAAAAATGCCAGCGTATCGGAAGTGCAGCGTTTTCTGGTGCTGCACGGCAAGGTCGACCCCAACGGTCGCGCCGAGGTCGAAGTCGAGCTCGAATCGATCAACAGCGGCATTCCGCTGCGCGATGAGCGCATGCGCAAGGAGCTGTTCCAGATCGAGCAGTTTCCCGCAGCCACTATCACCACGCAGATCGACTTGCGCCCGATCAACGATCTGGCCCCCGGCGCGCAGCTGGAGTTGCGCCTGCCGCTGACCGTCAGCCTGCACGGCAAGCAGCACGAATACCCGGCCGAGTTGCTCGCCACGCGTCTGGATGATCGGCGTTTTCAGGTGGTGACACTGGAGCCGCTGGTGATCAACGCCGAGGATTTCGATCTGGCGCCGGGCCTGGAAAACCTGCGCAAACTCGCCGATCTGTCGGCGATCAGTCTGTCGGTGCCGGTGGGTGCGGTGCTGATTTTCACGGCGCGCTGACATGCGCGGTGCGGTGTTCCCCTGGCGTGACGGCAACCGTTTCGAACTGTTGATCGACGGCCCGCAGTTCTTTCCCCGGATGCTCGAGCACATTGCCGGGGCAAAAGAGCAAATCGAACTGGAGCTGTACCTGGTCGAGGCCGGCGCCTGCGCCGAAGCCATCGTCCAGGCACTGGTCGCGGCGGCCGAGCGCGGCGTGCGCGTGCGTTGTCTGTTCGATGATTACGGCAGCCTCGCGTTCACGCTGCATCTGCGCCAGCGCCTGACTCAGGCCGGGGTCGAGCTGCGTTTCTATAATCGCCTGAGCTGGCGGCGCTGGGTCGGCAATTTCTATCGTGACCACCGCAAATTGCTGCTGGTCGACCAATGCCTGGCCGTGGTCGGCGGCACCGGCGTGACCGATGAATTCTGGACGCCGGGCCATGATGTCAGCGAGTGGCACGAGGTGATGGTCGAGATCAGCGGCCCATTGGTGATCGATTGGCAATTGCTGTTTGATCGCCAGTGGATCGCCAACCGTTACCGCCGCGCCTGGCGCCCGGCCGCGCATTTTGGTCTGCCACGTTTGCCACGCGTACCGGACAAGGGCGAGGGCATGGGCCGCGTGGCCTACGCTGACGCCCGCCAGCACCGCGACATTCTGCAATCGCTGTTTCGCGCGCTGAACAGCGGGCAAAAACGCATCTGGATGGCCACGCCGTACTTTCTGCCGACCTGGAAAATCCGCCGCTCGCTGCGCAAAGCCGCTGCACGCGGGGTCGATGTGCGGCTGTTGCTGACCGGGCCGCGCACCGATCACCCGTCAGTGCGCTACGCCGGGCACCGCTACTACCCGCGCCTGCTCAAGGCCGGGGTGCAGATCTTCGAATACCAGCCGTGCTTCCTGCACCTGAAAATGGTTCTGGTGGACGAATGGGTAAGCATCGGTTCGTGCAACTTCGATCACTGGAATCTGCGTTTCAATCTGGAGGCGAACCTGGAGGCGCTGGACCCGGCGTTGACGGCAGCGGTGGAGGCGAGCTTTGTGAAGGACTTCGGCTTGAGTCAGCTGGTGAGTCTGGAGGAGTGGCAGCGCCGACCGTTGTGGCGGCGGGTCAAGCAGCGGGTGTGGGGCTGGGTGGATCGGTTGGTGGTGAATATTCTCGATCGACGCGGATAGCGGGGACACCCAAAACCACTGTGGGAGCTGGCTTGCCAGCGATGAGGCCATCACATTCAACATATCAGTTGACTGTCAGGCCGCCATCGCTGGCAAGCCAGCTCCCACAGGTTTATGTGTTACCTGAAAAAATTACAGCAATTCAAAGCTCTGCTGCGTCACCTCCTGCGAATCCAGGCCGATCTGCACGTTGAACTTGCCAGGCTCGGCTGCGTATTTGAGCTGGGCGTTGTAGAACTTCAGGTCTTCCTCGGTGATGGTGAAGTGCACGACTTTCTGTTCGCCGGCCTTGAGCATGATCTTCTGGAAGTTCTTCAGTTCTTTCACCGGGCGGATCATCGAACCGGTGACGTCCTGGATGTACAACTGCACCACGGTTTCGCCGTCACGCTTGCCGGTGTTCTTGACCATGACGCTGGCGTCGAGCTTGCCGCTGGCGTTGAGGGTGGTCGATGACAGCGCCATATCGCTCAGGGCGAAGGTGGTGTAGCTCAGGCCATAACCGAACGGAAACAGCGGGCCGGTGGTGTCATCGAAATACTGCGAGGTGTAGTTGCCCGGTTTGCCCGGCGTGAACGGCCGGCCGATGCTCAGGTGGTTGTAGTAGGTCGGGATCTGGCCCACGGAACGCGGGAAGGTCACCGGCAGTTTGCCCGACGGGTTGTAGTCGCCGAACAGCACGTCGGCGATGGCGTTGCCGCCCTCGGTGCCGCTGAACCAGGTTTCCAGAATCGCATCGGCCGACTGGTTCTCTTCGAGAATCGTCAGCGGACGGCCGTTCATCAACACCAGCACCAACGGCTTGCCGGTGGCTTTCAGCGCACGGATCAATTCGCGCTGGGTTTGCGGGATGTTCAGGTCTGTGCGGCTCGAGGATTCGTGGGACATGCCACGGGACTCGCCGACAGCGGCGACGATCACGTCAGCATCCTTCGCCGCTTTCACCGCTTCGTCGATCAGCACGCTGGCCGGGCGCGGGTCATCGACCACTTCCGGGGCATCGAAGTTGAGGAAGTTCAGGTAGTCGAGGACCTTCTTGTCGCCCGTGATGTTGGCGCCACGGGCGTAGATCAGGTTGGCCTTGTCGCCGATCACCGCACTCATGCCGTCGAACAAAGTGACCGATTGCGCCGGGCGCCCGGCGGCGGCCCAGCTGCCCATCATGTCGATCGGCGCTTTTGCCAATGGACCGACCAGCGCGATTTTCGCGTCTTTCTTCAGCGGCAGGGTTTCGTTGTGGTTCTTCAGCAGCACCAGACTGCGCCGCGCCACTTCGCGGGCCTCGGCGCGGTGCAAGCGACTCTCGGCGTAGGTATCGGCCGGGTCATCCTCGGCCTTGCCGATGCGCAGGTACGGGTCCTTGAACAGGCCCATGTCGTACTTGGCCGCGAGCACTTCGCGCACAGCGTTGTCGATGTCTTTCTGTTCGATCTCGCCGGACTTGAGCAACCCCGGCAGTTCTTTGCCGTAGAGGGTGTCGTTCATGCTCATGTCGATGCCGGCCTTGATCGCCAGCTTCGCCGCTTCGCGACCGTCGCGAGCGACACCGTGCTTGATCAGTTCGAAAATCGCGCCGTGATCGCTGACCGCCAGGCCTTTGAAGCCCCAGTCCTTGCGCAGCAGATCATTCATCAGCCAGGTGTTGGCCGTGGCTGGAATGCCGTTGATCGAGTTCAACGCCACCATTACACCGCCAGCGCCGGCATCGATCGCGGCGCGGTAGGGCGGCAGGTAATCCTGGTACATCTTCACCGGGCTCATGTCGACGGTGTTGTAGTCGCGACCGCCCTCGACCGCGCCGTACAGGGCGAAGTGCTTGACGCTGGCCATGATGCTGTCGGCAGCGCTCGGGGTCTCGCCCTGATAGGCCTTGACCATGACTTTGGCGATGCGCGAGGTCAGGTAAGTGTCTTCGCCGAAACCTTCGGAACTGCGGCCCCAGCGTGGATCGCGGGAGATATCCACCATCGGCGCGAAGGTGATGTCGAGGCTGTCGGCGGCGGCTTCTTTAGCCGCAACGCGACCGGACTGGCCGATGGCGTCCATGTCCCAGCTCGACGCGAGGGCCAGCGGAATCGGGAAAATCGTACGGTGACCGTGGATCACGTCGTACGCGAAAAACATCGGAATCTTCAGGCGACTGCGCATGGCAGCGTCCTGCATCGGACGGTTTTCCGCGCGGGTGATCGAGTTGAACGTGCCGCCGATGTTGCCGCCAGCGATTTCCTTGCGGATCAGCTCGCGGGGCATTTCCGGACCGATGCTGATCAGGCGCAACTGGCCGATCTTTTCGTCGAGGGTCATTTGTTTCATCAGGTTGCTGATGAAAGCGTCCTTGTTTTCCAAAGGTACCGGGGTCGTGGCGGCCAGTACCTGATGACTGGCCAGGCTGACGAACAGACCCAGCAAACACAGCTTCTTCATGAATTTTTTCTCTAGAGCCCAAACGGTGATGCAACACCGGCCAGCCAAAATGTAGGGAGCGACTATTGTTGTTCGGGTGCCGGCGCAAAATCCTGAGCCGGAAAACCGCAGCCGACAGCGGCAACGTGAACGCGAAGGGCACTTTTTAGCCGATTAACCCGTCGCATGCCAGTGGCGGCGCCGATTATGCCCCAACCGCTGGCCGGGAATGCCCAGCGCTCGGTTTTTAAATCAAATGTGTCATGGAGCATCACTGCAATGAATATCAGCTCAACCTCCCGTTCACGGTTACAGATCGCCACGTTGCTGGTGTTCGCCACGCTGTTGACCGCGTGCGGCATCAACAATATCCCGACCCTCGACGAACAGGCCAAAGCCGCCTGGGGTCAGGTGCAGAACCAGTACCAGCGCCGTGCCGACCTGATCCCCAATCTGGTGGAAACCGTGAAGGGCTACGCGGCCCACGAACAGGAAACCCTGACCGCAGTGATTGAAGCGCGAGCCAAGGCAACGTCGATTCAGGTCGATGCCAGCACCCTCGACAATCCCGAGAAGCTCAAGCAGTTCCAGCAGGCGCAGGATCAACTGACCGGCGCATTGAGCCGCTTGATGGTGGTCTCCGAGCGCTACCCGGATCTGAAGGCCAACCAGAACTTCCTCGCCCTGCAATCGCAACTCGAAGGCACGGAAAACCGCATTGCCGTGGCGCGTCGCGATTTCATTCTGGCGGTGCAGAAGTACAACACCGAGATCCGCACCTTCCCCGGTCGCCTGTGGCACAGCGTGATGTACAGCGATCTGCCGATGCGCGAGACCTTCGAAGCCACCACGCCCGGCGCGGAGAAGGCCCCGGAAGTGAAATTCTGATTCGAGGTTGCCCATGCGTGTGTTGAAACTGGGCCTGGTGCTGATGCTCTGGCTGTTCGCCGTCAGCGCCCGGGCCGAATTGACGTTTCCGCCGCTGAGCGGGCGCGTGGTCGATCAGGCGCAAATGCTCGAGCCATCGATTCGCGCGCAACTGAGCCAGCAATTGCAGGCGCACGAGCAGGCCACCGGCGAGCAGTTGGTGGTGGTCACGCTGCCGGATCTGCAGGGCACCACCATCGAGGATTTCGGCGTTCAGCTCGGTCGGCACTGGGGCATCGGCCAGAAGGACAAGAACAACGGCGCCTTGCTGATCGTCGCCCGTGACGAGCGCAAACTGCGCATCGAAGTCGGCTATGGCCTGGAGGATCGCCTGACCGATGCGCAGTCGTCGGTGATCATTCATCAGGTCATCACGCCGGCGTTCAAGGCCGGCAACTTCAGCAAAGGCATCAGCGATGGCGTTGCGGCGATGCTGGTGGTGCTCGGTGGCAATCCGCTGGACGAACCGTCGACCGTGTACGAATCCAGCGGCGACCCGGCGGATGATTTCATCTCGCGGCACCCGACGCTGTTCATGTTTCTGGTGATGCTGTTCATTCTGACGGTGTTTGTCTGCCAGATGCTCGGTATCCTGCCTGCCGGCCGGGGCGGCTCCGGAGGAGGGGGCGGCTTCGGCGGTGGCGGCGGAT